>CAYQIV010000003.1:119703-149910 GCA_964417725.1 uncultured Chromatiaceae bacterium | reverse complement strand
GGCCGTTGGCATGGCAACTTCAGGGGATTGGCTGTGGACGACATCCTGGCTTTCGGCGTGATCGGCGCCTTTCTGGTGGTGGTCGCGCTGGCGGGCATCAGCCTGCTGCTGGCGCGGCGCAAGGACCTGCAACTCGGCGAGCGTGCGCCGGCGACATTGCCCTACCGCTGGGGCTATTTTCTCGGCTACAGCGGCCTCATCACCGCAGTGCTGGTTGCCATCGGCGGTGCGATGCTCACGGTCTTCGATGTCTACGCGCACTTCACGCCGGTACTCATCGTCTATGCCGTGCTGTTCGGTATCGCCAGCTATGGCGTCCTCCGGCGCCGTCGCTGGGGCTGGCTGGCGCACATCCCGCTGTCGCTCAATCCCGGCCTCTGGGCCTTCAACAGCATCTACTTCAGCAACCGCTGGCGGGAATTCGCCTGAGCCTGTCGCGATCTGGTGTGTGCATCAGGCGCGAGAGGCTCCCATCCGGTGGGCGTGAATCGGGCGCCTCTTCGACAGGCTGTATTGCCACATACCGATGGTGCGCAAACAGCAGCCGGTGGTGCAGTACCGGTCGGAGCGCGTTCAAAACGTGCCCATGCCTACAGTTGCATCGTTGTTTGGCACCCGCACTGGGGATGATCGGCGTTCTGAAAAGAAGTACGCCGAACCCGTATGCCGGTGCTTGTCGGTGCCGCAGCCACTGCGGCCTTGATCAACTTCAGCGACACTGAAGTGGCCGCCAGGCCGCATGAACCCGCAAGTATTTTGCGGTTGCGCCCCGCACGGCCGGCGTCTACCGTGCGCGCATGCGTTTCCTGAATCTTCCAGGGCTCGGCAAGCGTCATCCTGCCTGGGGTGTGGCGTTGCTGCTCGTGCTGACGGTGGGCGGCGGGCAGCCGGCACACGCACTGACCATCGACAGCGCGCGGCGCAGCGTGGCGGCGGCAAACCTCGACGATACGCAGCGGTCGGCGGCCATGGCCCAGCTCGATGAGGCGGCGGCACAGGCCCGTGGGGCCGAGGCCCTTGTCCGGCGGCTGGCCACGCTGCGTGCCGAGGTGGCGGCCGTGCCGGCGCGGAGTGCGCGCCTGCGGGATGCATTGGCGATGGATCGCGAACAGGCGTTGCACGATTGGGTGGCGCGGTTGCCGGCGGATGCCGATGGCGAGACGCTGGAGCGTTTGCTCGAGGCCGAGCGGGCGGCCGTCGCAACGCTCGATGCCGAGATCGAGGCCCTTGGCGTGGAGTTGGCCGGGGCACTGTCGCGGCCGATGCAGGTGGCGGTCCAGGTCGCGACCCTGCGTCGGCGTCTGGATGAACTTGGGGTCGCACCGCTGGCCATCGCGGGTGAACCGGCGGTGATGCTCGACGTCCGCCGGGTGCTGCAGGCGGCGACGCTCGCCAGCGTCCGTGCCGAACTCGAGGCCCTCGAGTTCGAGTCTGCCCATGCGATGGACCGCCAACGCCTTCAAGAGCTCGCGCTGCGCGAGCAACGCCACCGCCAGGGGCTCCACCAGCGGCGCGTCGAGATCCTTCAGGCACGCATCAGCGCGCTCGGGCAGCGGGAACTCGACCAGCTGGTGCAGGATCTTGCCGCGACCGAGGCGGCGCTTTCCGGCAAGGGTGCTGCCGCACGGGTGGCTGCCGGGAACCGCCAGCTTGGCGATGAACTGCTGGCGCACAATGTCCAGCTGGCACGCGAGCGCGTTCAACTCGCCGCCACCGAGGCAGCCCGCGACCGCATCGCCATGGCCTTGCGTGACAGCCGCACACGACTCGACCTCGGCGGCGCCAATGCGGCGGTCGGCCGCTGGTTGTGGAGCGAGCGTCGCCGCCTTGAGTCGCCGGCGCGGTTGCGCCAGCGCCTCGAAACCCTGCAAGGGACGCTCGCCGAATTGCGCCTGCGCCGGGTCGTGATCGCCGAGGAACAGCGCGATCTCGGCGACATCAACGCGGCCGTGCGGGCACTGGCCGAAGCGGAACAGGCGCGCAGCGATGACGACTCGGCGGCGTCTACCGAGGGCGAAGCCCTCGAGCCGCTCCTGCGCCAGCGTGCGGGGCTGCTGGCGCGCCTCGAGCCGATGGTGCAGCGGCGTATCGTGGCCATCGAGCAGGCGGAACAGGCACTGAAACAGTACCGCGACGGCACGCAGGAGATGCGTCAGCTCCTCGACCGCCACCTGCTGTGGATACCGAGCCACGGCCTGATCGACGGCGGCTGGCTGTCCCGCGTACCTGAAGGCCTCCACGATCTCGTCAAGCCGTCGCGCCTGGCCACTACCCTGACACTGGCCGGTCGGGAAATCGCCGCCCGGCCCGTTCGCTGGCTGGGCAGTGCAGCGCTGGTTGTCGGGCTGCTGTGGCTGTCCTGGCGCGCGCGGCGTGGCATCGTCGCGCAGGCACCGGCGGCACGCCGCCTCGGTCCCGACAGCGCGCAGGCGACTGCCCTGGCCTGCGGCTGGACCCTGGTGGCGGCACTGCCCGGGCCAGCGGCGCTGGGCCTGCTCGGCGAGTTGCTGCAAAGCGTTGGCAACCCCGGCCGCTACAGCGACTCGCTGGGCCGCGCCTGCACCGCGCTGGTCGTGCCGCTCTATGCCGTGCAGTTGTTGCGCTGGATGCTCGTCGATCGGGGTCTTGCCCAAGTGCACCTGCGCTGGACCAGGGCGCGGCGCCAGGCGTTGCGCCGTGCCGTGCCCCGGGCGGCTGCCGTGGCCCTGCCATGCTATTTCATCAGCAACCTTGCCTTCATCCGCAACCTCGACCTGCCCAACGATGTCCAGGCGCGCGCGGCGATCGTCATCCTCTGCGCGACGCTGGCCTGGACGGTATGGCGGCTGCTTGATGCCGGTCAGGTATGGGTCATCCGCGGGCGACCGGATGAACCCTCGGCGCTGCGCCGTGCGCTGCGCGGGCTGGGACCGGCCCTGGCGCTGTTCGTTGCGGTCCTGTCACTGGCGGGCTATGTCTATTCCGCCGGGTTGATGGTCCGTGCGCTGGTCCTGACCTTCGCCATGCTGGTGGCCGTGGCGCTCGCCACCGGCCTCCTGGGCCGCTGGTTTCTGCTCGGCGAGCGGCGGCTCGCCCGGCAGCGTGCCGGCGAGCGGCGCAGTGCGCCGCCGAGCGAGGAGGGCGAGGGGGGTGACATCGACAGTGAGGTCACCCTCGAGCAGGTCAATGCGCAGATGGGGCGCCTGCTGCGCGCCCTGCGCGTGACGCTTGTCGCCGCCGGACTGGTGCTCGTCTGGTCGCAGGTGCTGCCGGCCATCGCCCGGCTCGACCAGGTGGCCGTGTGGCATTTCAGCGAGGTTGGTTCGGACGGGGGGCTCACCCGCCAGCCGGTGACGCTGATGGCGGTCATTTTCGGTCTCTTCGCCCTGGCATTGACGACCATCAGCGCGCGCAACCTGCCGGGCCTGGTCGAGATCGGGCTTCAGTCGCGGACCCGCATCGACGCCGCTTCGCGCTACGCCATCACCAGTTTGCTGCGCTATGCGATCGTCATCGCCGGCACACTCGTCGGCCTCGGCCTGCTCGGGTTGCGCTGGTCGCAACTGCAGTGGATGGCGGCGGCGCTTACCGTCGGCCTGGGTTTCGGCCTGCAGGAGATCTTCGCCAACTTCGTCTCGGGGTTGATCCTGCTGTTCGAACGGCCATTCCGCATTGGTGACGTGATCACCGTCGGCCAGTCGTCCGGGCGCGTGACGCGCATCCGCACGCGGGCCACGACCATCCTCGATTTCGAAAACAAGGAAATGGTCATTCCCAACAAGAACTTCATCACCGGAGAGCTCACCAACTGGACACTCTCCGACTCGACGACACGGGTCACGGTCAACGTCGGCGTGGCCTATGGCACCGATCCCGCACAGGTCCACGAGGCGCTGATGGAGGTCGCGCGCGGCCACCCGCTGGTGCTGCCCGAGCCTGCCCCCTGCTGCCTCTTCCTGGCCTTCGGCGCCAGTTCGCTGGACTTCGAGCTGCGCGTCTGGGTGGCCACCGTCACCGACCGCCTGCCGCTGCTCAGCGAGCTGCATACGCGCATCGCCCGGGTCTTCGCTGCGCGCGGCATCGAGATCGCCTTCCCGCAACTCGATGTTCACGTGCGCGACATGCCGGAACGGACGGGGTCATGACGTGGCCGGCATGAACAACGGCAAGCCCCCGCCAGACCCCATCAATCTTGGGGATGTTGCGTTGCTTCCCGAAGGTGTACGTTCCCCTCAGAGAGAGTCCAGATCGCGGTCTCGGCCGGAGCGGGCACGTGAATGTCAATCGTGAGGGGATCTAACACCATGAAGAACAGGAAGAATTCCAGCCTTCTGGTCTCGGGCCGGGTGGTTTCGGCAGTGGCCCTCGGGCTGCTGGCCGGGCAGGCGTGGTCCGCGGCCGTCATCTACAACACCGGGTCTGCGGCAACCGGAACCATTGCCCTGGGCGTCAATGACCAGGGGCACCTGAACACGCTCGACCCGACCGGTACCGTCTATACGGCCAACGCATCCTATTTTGGCGTGGCGGCCAAGTTCGACGACGGCTCATGGCAGGATGCCACGGCGCCAGGCTGCCTGTGCGAAGGCTGGGGCGTTTCGGGTACGTCCGGTGCCACCGCCTATAGCGGCTATGCCAACCGGGCCGTGGATGGTGTCGTGAACCTTTCGACGGTCGGTTTTGCCACTGATGCCGCTGCCGGTACCGGCAGCTACGCGACATCCACGGTGAGGCTGACGTCCCTGCCGGGCCTGACGGTCACCCAGGACTATCGCGCGGCAACCAATGCACCGGGTGAGCTTTTCGTCAACACGGTGACGATCAGCAATGCCACGGGCGGTGACATCACCGATCTGCGCTATGTCCGGGTCATGGACTGGGATATTCCGCCGACCGAGTTCACCGAGGCCGTGTCGATCGTCGGTACCGGAACCACGGCACTGCTGGAAACATCACATGACGACGGCTTCAGCACAGCCAATCCCCTGGGCTTCACCAGCCCGATTGATCCCGCCACGCTGAACGTCGATTTCATCGACAACAACCCGACTTGGGATCACGGCGCCTACTTCCGCTTCAATTTCGGCACCCTGGCCGATGGAGCCGACTACGTTTTCCGCATCTTCTACGGTGCAGCGGCCAACGAAACGCTGGCGCGGGCCGCAGTGGGTGCTGAGGGGATCGAGTTGTATTCCTTTGGACAGGATGAAAGTGACGTCACTGGCGGTACGCCGCGGACCTACATCTTCGGTTTCTCCGGTGTCGGTGGCACGCCCGTCGAGCCCCCGCCGGTGACGGTTCCCGAGCCGGGCAGCTTGATGATGCTGGGCCTGGCGATGGCCGGGGTGACCTTCATCCGTCGCCGTCAACGGCAGGGTGTCGCCGTCTGATTCGGGCCATCGCGGTTCTGACTCAAACATAAAAGCGGCGTCCGCCCGGGCGCCGCTTTTTTTTTTATACTGGCCTGCAGAGCGTTGAGTTGCAGCCAAGGAACCCCTCTTTTTGTTGCCGTCATTGAAATTCCTGCGTGTCCTTTCCGGTTTCGCCAAGCGTTACCGTGCGCTCCTGGCGGTCCTGGCGGTCCTGGCGGTCCTGATGCCGGCATTGTCCCTGGCGCTGCCCTTCGACTTTCCCCAGGGCACCTTGCCTGCGTTTGAGGCGGGTACCGAGGCGGGGCGCTCGCGGACAGCATTGGGCCATTACCGGAAGGGGCTGGAAAATCTGGTTGCCGGTCGGCTGGACGAGGCTGGCAGGAACTTTTCCGCGAGTCTGCAGGCCGACCCGGCTTTTGTCGCGTCGTTGCTGGGACTGGCCGAGATCGATTTTCGCCGGAATGATCCGGCAGCCGCCCGGGTGCGAATCAACCAGGCACTGGTGCTCGATTCCGCCAACCCGTATGTCAGGGAGTCGCACGGGCGGTTGCTGTACCTTGAGGGGGACGATACCGGTGCCGCCGAAGTGCTGCGATCGGCCATTGCAGCCGAGCCGGCACTGGTCAGTGCCCATGTCGCGCTCGCCGATCTCTACATGAGCACTGGCAGGGATCCTGCCCAGGCTGTAGAGCATTACCAGGCGGCGATCGACATCGAGCCAGCGCATGCCGGTGCGTTTTATGGCCTGGGTCAGGCAATGGCCAGATTGGGGCGCAATGGCGACGCCGTTGCGATGTTGCGCAAGGCGGGCGATCTGCAGCCAGCGAATCCCCTGCCGGCAATGGCAGAGGCGGCCGTGCACCGTGAGATGGGCGATGAACGCCCCGCGCTGGTGGCTTATGGCGAGGCGTTGCGTCGCCAGCCCCGGCTGGCGGCAGCGCACGTCGGTCGCGCGGAAGTGTTGCAGGCCGCCGGCAACGTGCCGGCTGCGATCGATGAATACCTTGCGGCGGTCGATGATGAGCCGCGAAATGCAGAGATCCAGTTGCGGCTCGGCATGGCCTATCAGCAGGTCGGAAACCCTTCCGCTGCACGCAACGCTTACCTCCGGGCGGTCGAGCTTGCCCCGGACCTGGCTGTGGCCTACAACAATCTGGCGTGGCTGGCATCAGGTGCCGTGAAGGATACTGACCGCGCCCTGGAATGGGCACGCAAGGCAGTGGAGCTACTGCCCGGCGATGCGAACGCGCATGACACGCTGGGATGGGTGCACCATGTTCGGGGCGAGTACGATGCAGCCGTGGCTGCATATCGCCGGGCGCTGGATATCGATACGGACAATGCCCTGGTTCGCCTGCATCTCGCACTGACCCTGGCCGGTCAAGGGGCCATGGCCCAGTCTTCGGCGATGCTGGACGGAGCGGTGGAGCGTGACCCGGGTATCAGGGATACCGCAGACTACCGGGCATTGCGCAAGCGACTGGAGTCGCGCTGAGTACCATCGGGTCCGGGCGCTTGTCGAGCGCGGTCTTGAATCCTGGCAAGGGCTTTCTCGGCATCCTCGCGACTCGGGAACGGGCGATCCATGGCCAGCGCCCTGGTGAGCGCGAGTGCTGCAGCGGCCTGGTCACCGGTCTCCACCAGCGCCAGGGCATAGTGGTAATGCACTTCGGGGCTGCTGTCCCCGAGGCGCATCGCGGCCGCTTGCAGCGGGGGCAGGGCCCCCGCGGGGTCGCCGCTGCGCAGCCGCGCCCACCCCAGGGTATCCATGATCCGCGGGTCATCGCCTGCGAGCGCATGGGCGCGTTCTGCAAGCGGCAGGCTGCGCCGCGCGTCGCCGGCGCTGGCATGCAACCAGGCGAGGTCGTTCAACGCCTGCACATGATCCGGATAGGCCGCGATGATGCGTTCAAGGCTGTGCATTGCGGCCGTGCGTTGACCGCGGCGTGTGGCCAGCGTTGCCTGTGCATAAAGTGCCCTGTGATCGTCCGGTGCTGATTCCATCCAGCGCTGCAAGTGGTCTTCGGCAGCTGTCAGGTCGCCGGTCGTCATGGCCACGCTGAACTCCAGCTCGGCGAGTGCCGGGTGGGCGGCATCGATGCGCCTTGCCCGGGCGATCGCCAGTGCAGCTGCCTCTCCGTTGCCATCGGCGAGATAGGCGTGCGCGAGGTGGATCGGATAGGTGGCAATCGACGGTGCCAGGCGCTGGGCGCTTTCGAAAGCGCTGATGGCCTTGTCCGCGTCCCCCGTTGCCAACCGGCAACGTCCATACAGGTCATGCAGGCGCGGGTTGCGCGGACTGGAGGTGCGCAGAGCGATCGCAAGTGCGGCAGCCTCCTCGTTGCGGCCTTCCGCGAGCGCCACTTCGGCGCCAAGCTCACGGGCAGTGGCGTTGTCGGGGGCGACGGCCAGGAGTCGCTTTGCTGTGAGGGTATTGCCGTAGCCGAGATGCAGGAATACCAGGCGCCTCAAGGCATCGTCGTCACCGGGATCGATGGCCAGAATGCGTTCCAGACGAGCGAAAGCCCGCGAGTGCTGGCCGAGGGACTGGTCGAGGCTTGCGAGCTGGCGCAGGGCGTGGATGTCATCCGGTGCAATTGCCAGTGCCGCTTCGAACGCTTCGCGGGCCTGCGTCACGTTGCCGACATTGCGCTGGTGACTGCCCAGCAGGTTGTGGGCCCATGCAGCGTCGGGTTGTGCAGCCACCAGTGCCCGTGCCAGATCCAGCGCGCGCGCCGAATCGCCGCGTCCGGCATGGGCTATTGACAGCAATACCGTGCGGGTCGGCTCCGGAATATCTCTGCCGGGCGGTGACTCAATCGTGGTGATGGCGCCATCGTGATCACCACGGGCCAACAACGTCGATGCCATGCCGCCGATGAAGCGCGGGTCGTCGGGAAATGCTCCGGCACCCCGGTCAAAGTAAAGCAAGGCCATGTCGCTGCGATTATTGCGCAGGCTCGCGGTGGCCGCGGCGATCAGCGCATTTTCGCTGAGTTCGCCTGTTCCGGGCCTGGTGCCGTCCAGCAGGCGTAATGCCTCAGCGGCGCCGTTGCGTTGCAGGCGGATCTGGTCGAGAACCTGTCGTACCTGTCGGTCGTCGGGTGCTTTGGCCAGTACGGGCGCAAGATACATTTCAGCCACTTCAAGGTTGCCTTCCTCGGCGCTGAGGAGCCCGAGAAGTCGCTGTCCGCCGGCGTGCTCCTTGCCCCCTGCCAGCAGCGTCTGCAGCAGGCCGATGGCGTCCTTGCGCTGGCCGGTCGCCGCCGCATGCCGTGCCCGCAGAAACATGACATCAAGCGCCTCGGGAGCCATTCTTGTCAGCGTGGCGATGGTCTTCGCCGCATCATCCGGATGGCTTTGCTGCAGCTGGACATCGGCCAGCTGGCTCAGTGCGACGAGTTGCCCGCGCCCGGAACCGTGCTGCGCCGTCAGCGCTGCCACTCGAGTGAAAGTGGCTTCTGCGGCAGCCAACTCGAGACGTGCCGCCTGTCGCTGTCCGGCCAGCATCAGCGCCGGCACATGATCAGGCCTGGCCGACAGGGCATCGTTTATCCAGCGGTCGGCGGTCTCGGGCTGGTTGCGCCGTAGTTCCAGTTCGGCCAATCCGGTCATGAGGTCCGGGTCCCGGGGTGCGACATGACGCGCTTCCTGATACGTCATTTCCGCTTCATCGAAGGCGCCGATTTCGGCGTGGCAACCGGCACGGATCATCAGCAGACGCATCCGTATCTCTTCGGTCGCCACGTCGGCCGTGTCGGTATGGTTCAGCGCCTCCTGGCAACGACCGAGCGCAGCGAGAGTCGCGGCCCGCACGGGCCGGATGACCTGCTCCGGTGCACCGAGCAAGGCAGCCCGGCGCAGCCCGCCTTCCGCCGCCTCTGCCTTGCCGAGGTGCAGTGAGTTCTCGGCCAGCAGAAGGGTCGCTTCGATATCCTCGGGCACCTGCTGAAGCACGTTGCGCAGGTGAATCTCGGCCGTGCGGTAATCACCACGGGCCATCGCGGTGCGACTCTCGGCAAGGGATTCCTCCACCGGAGGGGGGCTGCAGGCACCGAGGGCCGCCAGCATCACGAGAGACGCAATGGCGGACGCCTGGCGCCGGTGCCTATCCGGGATCGAAAACATGAATGTTTCCCCGTTATGTCCAGCCGTCAGGCCAATCCGGACGTGTTTCATCGCGCGTTCCATTATATAGGGGATGAAGGTGTCGGCGCCCTCGAGCACCGGCCGGCGATGAATCGGCAACTGGCAACAGGAATGTTGTGCGCGTGCCGCACGGGCTGATAACCTGACGCCCGCCTGCTCCGACAAAAGCAATCAATACAGTGGTGCAAGGGCCAAACACAGCCAACCGACGATCGGGATCGCGGCTACCCCGGCCGGCCGGCGACAGCCTTGACCAGCAGTTGGCGGAAATCCTGCGCCAGCGCGCCCCGCCGCTGGTGTTGGTCATCGATGACCGCGGCGACCTGCTTTACTCGTCGCTGGGTAATCAGGCCGGTGCCGCTGACGAAGATCTGTGCATGCACGCCGTCGCCAGCACGCGGGAGCTGTTCGAGGGGCGTTTCATTGCCGGTGACGTGATCCGTCGCCTGGTCATCGATCAGCCGGGTCAGCGCTGTGCCCTGGTGATGGTATCTGGAAATTTCTACGGGTTGCGTCTTTTCCCTCTCCACGCACCGATGTGCAATTCGGCGCCGAACACCTATACGGTCCTCGTCGAGAGGATCGTCGGCGGGGTTGCGGACGTGCTCGATGTCGACCGGGTCAGGGAAGCGTTCCATCTTTCCCGACGTGAAATCGATGTGCTGCGGGAAATGATGTCGGGCGGCAGCGACAAGGCCGTGGCAATCTCCGTCGGCCTGAGCGTGGCGACCGTGCGGGGGCATCTCAAGTCGATCCGTGCCAAGCTGGGCGTCACGACTCGCACCGCCATCGTCAACAGGGTCCACCAGCTGGCGTTCCAGTCCACGATACCAGGGTCCGGGCGAACGTGATGGCCCGGACGTGGCCGACATGGCCGGTGGCGCTGGTGGCCGTCACCGGGCTGGTCGTGGCGCTTCGCGAGAGTTTTCACGGCATTTTCGCCCAGTGGAGCACGTCCGCCAATTACAGCTATGGGTATCTCGTCGTCCCGGCCGCATGCTGGTTGTTGTGGCGTGACCGGCATGCGCTGGTGCAGATTCCGGCACGACCTTCACTTGCCGCGCTGTTGCTGTTGGCATGTGCGCTGATCGCGTGGACGCTTGCCGTGATGCTTGATATTGCGGTAATTCACCATCTTCTGGCCGTGGCGTTGGTCGCGTTGACTGTGTGGACAGTAATGGGCACAGAATTCGCATGCCGTGCCGCCTTCCCGCTCGCCTACCTGTTTCTCGCCGTGCATGTCAGTGAAGTGCTGATCCAGCCACTGATGTCCATGACGGCGGATTTTGCCGTCTTTGCGGTGCGCCTGCACGGAATCGCCGTGCATCAGGACGGCCTGTTTTTCAGCCTGCCCGTCGGCGACTTCGAGGTGATCGACGCGTGCAGTGGTGTGCGTTTTCTGATGGCGACCATAGCGGCCAGCCTGCTATATGCATGGCTGGTCTACCGCAGCTGGCAGCGAAGACTCGTCTTCGTCGTGCTGGCGGTCGGGGTATCGATTGTCGCGAACCTGTTCCGCGCCTATGGTGTCGTGATGCTCATGCACGCGACCGCGCTGGACTTCGATCATGTGTTCTGGGGTACCGTGTATTTCGCGGTCGTCCTCATCGTTGTATTTGCCGCGGGTGCGCGTTTTGCCGAGGCCGACGCGGCGACGGCTGCGCCGGTTGCCGAATCGGGCGCTGTGCGGGACACGCGGTATGGTCCGCCGATTGTCGCGGCCTGTGTCGTGACCGGCTTGTGCATGTTGTCGGCGGGGATTCCGGCGAAAGTTCGCGCTGCCCAACAGGATGCGATGCCATTGCCGGCGCCTGCGGTTTCCATCCCGGGATGGCAAGGTCCACGGCCGGCGACGCCACTCTGGCGTCCGCAATTCATTGGTGCCGTCGTCGAGCAGGCGTATGCGTATCATTCAGATATGCAAGGTGTTTCCGTCGATGTTCACCTTGCGGCCTATGGTGCACGGCGCCCGGGCAGCGAACTCGTCAGCAGCCTGCATACCATGTACGACGCCGCGCGCTGGCGGGTGGTGGTGAATGGGCGGATTGGTGGCGGGCCGTGGCAGGCCGCGGCCGTTCCAGACGAAGTCGTGTTGCGGTCAGTGACGGGGGCGGGGCGTGTCGTCTGGTGGTGGTACGTGGTGGATGGCGAGGCGACGAGCAATCCGCTCGCAGCCAAGTGGCGCGAACTGCGCGCGTTGTTCCGCAAGGGCGGGATGCAGGCTTTCATCGTGGCCGTCAGCACGCCGTTTGTTTCGACACCGGACGAGGCCAGAAGGGCTCTCGTGGAATTCATCGTCGCGCGGTGCGCGCATGCGGGCATCGTCCGACCGGGTGACGTCACGCATCCCGATGACCGTTGCATGACCTGGCTGCCCTGGCACGGCGCAGGGCGCCGGTCGTGAGCCACGACCAGCCGCGTCCCGTGCGCCGCCGCCCCGGTGGTGCGCAGGGTGGCGTCACGCCGCTGTATCACCAGATCTATCTGGTGTTGCGAGAACGCCTGCATGCCGGTGAATTTCCGCCGGGTCGGCCGTTGCCGGGCGAACACCGGCTGGCTGCACAGTTTGGCGTCTCGCGCGTTACCGTGCGGCGTACGCTGGAGGCGCTGGTGCGCGAGGGCCTGGTCAGGCGGTGCCGGGGCGCTGGAACGTTCCCGGTGGTGACGGCGCCGGGGTTCGAGAATCGATTCAACATCGGCGGGCTGCTCGGGCGGCGCGGTGTCGATGATGCGGACGCCGCCGAAATGATGCACGGGCAGACACTATCGGTTGATCATATCGTCGCACCGCCGGAAATCGGGGTGCGCTTCGGCACGCCGGCGCTTGTGCGGGTGGTCCGTCGGCGTCATGTCGGCCGCACGCCATACACGCTCATGACTGGCTGGCTCCGTCAGGACATCGCGGCGCTGGCCGGGCACGACGGGCTTCTGCGCGAGCCCCTGCCGGCACTGATCGAAGCGGCTGGGTACCGCCCGGCGCATGCTGAGCAGGCCATCACGGCAACGGCTGCCGACGCCAGGGTGGCGAAACTGCTCGAGGTGCCCTTCGGCGCACCGCTGATCCTCATGCGCACCTTGTTCCGCGACCGGGGTGACGCGCCGCTGCTCTATATCGAGGCCCTGTTCCGCCCCGACCGATACGAGTACCGCACGGTACTGGAGCGGCCGGAGGATTCGCCGCGCTGGCGCGACCCTGCCTGAAGGCAATGGCCGGTGGCTTCTGGTATAACTCCCGGCTCCCGACAGGTCACCGGAGCCCACCCGTGCCAGCCAAGCAGTATTCCAGCCCGCCCGCCATGCAGATCGAGACCGACCGCACCTATCAAGCCGTCATCAGGACGGCGCGTGGCGACATCGAACTCGAGCTGTACCCCGAGCACGCACCGCAGACGGTCAACAACTTCGTCTTCCTCAGCCGTGAAGGTTTCTACGATGGTGTGGTTTTCCACCGTGTCATCAGTGACTTCATGATCCAGGGCGGCGACCCGACCGGCAGCGGGCGCGGTGGTCCCGGCTACCGCTTCGACGACGAGTTCGAGGGCAACCCGCTGCGCCACGAGCGCGGCGTGATCTCGATGGCCAATGCCGGGCCGGGCACCAATGGCAGCCAGTTCTTCATCACCCACGGTCCCCAGCCACACCTCGACAACCGGCACACGGTGTTCGGCAAGGTGGTGCGCGGCCAGGACGTGGTCGACGCCATCGAGCAAGGTGACGCGATGCTTTCGGTGACGATCGCCTGAGCCTCGCCTGATCCCTACCTGAGCCCGGCGCCGGCCGGGACTGCGAACCAGTTCACCCGGTTGGTGGCCGCGTGCGGCTACGATGCCGGTGATGGCGGCCGTCCGGCCGTGCGGGTGGAGTGCGGCGTGGGGCAGGCAGCCGGTCCGGAGCGGGGCCACGACAGCGATGCGGTGGCGGGTATCCAGCCGACTTTCTGGCAGGCGACGCTGCTGCGCTTCTCGCAGCGCTACGCCGAGGCCACGCTTCCACGGGCCGAGCGGCGCAGCCCCGCCCAGCGCCGCAGTCACTCCCTCTGGTCCTTCATCTACGGCAGTTTCCGGCCGCGGCGGCGCAGCGGCCGGCGGCGCGGTGACGACAATCACATTTTCCTCGACTGGCACGAGCCCCGCGTCCTCTACCTGACGTTGGCCATCCTCCTGATGTGCTGCGCCGATGCGCTGTTCACGCTGAACCTGCTGGCGATCGGGGCGGAGGAACTCAATGTGTTGATGAACTGGCTGATCATCCGCGATGTCGAGCGCTTCCTCGCCGTCAAGATCGGCCTCACCGCCTTCAGCGTCATTTTTCTCGGCGTGGCCGCCCGGCGTCACTTTCTGGGGTTCATCCCGGTCCTGCGCCTGCTGCAGTTCTTCTGTCTCGGCTACGCGGTCCTGATCGGCTACGAGGTCTGGCTTCTGGCACGCTACGTCAGCGACCTGCCCTTCGACTGGCGGCCCTGGCTCGACGGTTGAACGGCACATCGGGCGGGCGGCCCGGCGCCGCGACGCTGGGGCTGAACTGGCTTATCATGGTCGTCCCGCCGGTTCCCTGCCCCAAACGCCAACGCGATGCCCCAGACCCTCCGCCAGTACCACGCCTCGTCGCCGCTGTTCGGTTCCAATGCCCCCTATGTCGAGGCCATCTACGAGGACTGGCAGCGCGACCCGTCCGCGGTGCCGGCGGCCTGGCAGGCCTTCTTCGCCGAACAGCTGGCCGCGTCCCCGGCTTCGTCGCCGGCCCGGCGACCGGTGCCCCCGGCGGGTCTCGCGCCGGGGGCATCTGCCAGGCGCCCGGCAGACACTGCGGTGCTGCCGGTCACCTCCGACGCGGCACGCCAGGCGGCGGTGTCGCGCCTGATCCAGCTCTATGGCCTGCGCGGCCACCAGATCGCCACCCTCGATCCGCTCGGCCTGCAGCAACGTCCGCTGCCGCGGGTACTGCAGCTGTCCCACCTCGGTCTTGGCGATGAGGACATGGGCACCGTTTTCCACGTCGGCGCGTTTGCCGGGCGGCTCAACGTGCGCATGCGCCTTGCCGAGCTGCTTGACACACTCAAGCGTGTCTACGCCGGCACCATCGGTGCCGATTTCGCCCACCTGTCGCGTGGCCACGAACGCCAGTGGTTGCGCGAGCGCCTCGAACGGCGCATCGAGGCCGATGGCTTCACCATCGCGGAGCGCCGCCACATCCTCGCCCAGTTGACGGCGGCGGAGGGCATCGAACGCTACCTGCACACACGCTACGTCGGCCAGAAGCGCTTCTCGCTGGAAGGCGGCGACAGCCTGATCCCCATGCTCGACGACCTGATCCAGAAAGGGGGCGCCAGCGGCGTTCAGGAGATCGTCATTGGCATGGCGCACCGCGGGCGCATCAATGTCCTGGTCAACGTGCTCGGCAAGGCGCCGCGGGACCTGTTCAGCGAATTCGAGGGGCAGTATGACCCGTCGCTCCTCAAGGGTTCCGGTGACGTCAAGTACCACAAGGGTTTCTCGGCCGACATCCGCACGCCGGCCGGCAACGTCCACGTGGTGCTGGCCTTCAATCCCTCGCATCTCGAAATCGTCGACCCGGTCGTGCAGGGGTCGGTGCGTGCCCGCCAGGAACGGCGTGGCGACAGCGAGCGGCGCGAGATTCTTCCCGTGTTGATCCACGGCGATGCCGCCTTCGCCTGCCAGGGGGTCGTCGCCGAGACCTTCCAGCTGTCGCAGGCGCGCGGTTTCTGTACCGGTGGTACGGTGCACATCGTCTGCAACAACCAGGTCGGGTTCACCATCAGCAACCCGCGCGATGCGCGCTCCACGCCCTACTGCAGCGACATCGCCAAGATGGTCGAAGCGCCGGTTTTGCACGTCAACGGCGATGACCCGGAAGCCGTGGTCTTTGTCACCCGCCTGGCGCTCGAGTATCGCCAGACGTTTGCCCGGGATATCGTCATCGACATGGTCTGCTATCGGCGCCATGGGCACAACGAAGCCGATGAGCCGGCTGCGACCCAGCCGCTCATGTACCAGGCCATCCGCCGCCACCCGACCACCCGCCAGCTCTATGCCGGCCGCCTGATCGAGACGGGGGCGGTCGAGGCGACGGAAGTCGAGCGCATGAACGAGGAATACCGCGCACGGCTCGATGCCGGCCAGCCGTTGCCGCAGGCGGCACTCGGCATGATCGGCAACGAATACACCGTTGACTGGGGTCGCTACCAGCGTGCGGCGTGGGACGATCGCCAGCCCACCGCCATCGACCCGGCCGAGGTTGCGGTGCTCGGCCGGCTGCTATGTCGCGTGCCGCAGGGCTTCAACCTGCACCCGCGGGTGGCGCGCATCGTTGCCGACCGCGAACGCATGGCCGGCGGCGAGATCCCCATGGATTGGGGCTTCGCCGAACTGATGGCCTATGCCAGCCTGGTCCGCCAGGGCTACCGCGTGCGACTGACCGGACAGGACAGCCAGCGCGGCACGTTTTTCCATCGCCATGCCACGTTCCACGACCACGTCACTGGCCACAGCTTCACGCCCCTGCAGGACGTCGATGGCCGGCGCGGGGCTTTCACCGTGACCGACTCGCTGCTTTCGGAGGAAGCGGTGCTCGGCTTCGAGTACGGATTTTCGGCCACGGACCCGGACTGCCTGGTGATATGGGAAGCGCAGTTCGGCGATTTCTGCAACGGTGCCCAGGTGGTCATCGACCAGTTCATCAGCTCCGGCGAGGCAAAATGGGGGCGGCTGAGCGGGCTGACGCTGTTCCTGCCCCACGGCCAGGAAGGGCAGGGGCCCGAGCATTCGTCGGCGCGCCTCGAACGTTTCCTGCAGCTCTGTGCCGACAACAACATGCAGGTCTGCATGCCGTCGACCCCGGCACAGATGTTCCACATGCTGCGCCGGCAGCTGTGCCGCGATCTACGCAAGCCGCTGGTCGTCATGACACCGAAGAGCCTGCTGCGCCATCGCCTGTCCAGTTCGCCGTTGGCTGAGCTTTCTAAGGGGCGCTTCATGCCGATCCTTCCGGAGGCCGACCGGCTCGACGACGCGGCCGTGCGTCGCGTGGTCTTCTGCAGCGGCAAGGTCTACTACGACCTGCTCGAGGCGCGCCGTGCCGCCGGCCAGGCCGACGTGGCGCTGGTGCGCATCGAGCAGCTCTATCCGTTTCCGGCAGAGGAGTACGCTGCCGTGCTGGCCCGTTATGCCGGCGCCGCCGAGATCGTCTGGTGTCAGGAAGAGCCCCAGAACCAGGGGGCGTGGTACCAGATCCGCCATCGGCTGCAGGATCCCACCGGCCGGGACCGCGAGGTGTGGTACGCGGGCCGGCCGCCGGCTGCAGCACCGGCGCCGGGAATATTCCAGATGCACGTGGAAGAACAGCAGACGCTGGTCCGGGCGGCGTTGTCCGCCACCGTGCGCTGACGGCAGGCAAGAGGAGCATTCGATGAGCATAGAGGTCAAGGTCCCGCAGCTGCCGGAGTCGGTCAGCGATGCGACGCTGGTGACGTGGCACAAGGCCGCCGGCGACAGCGTGCAGCGTGACGAGAATCTTGCCGATCTCGAGACCGACAAGGTCGTGCTCGAGGTGCCGGCGCCGGCCAGCGGCGTGCTGCGCGAGATCCGTGTCGAAGGCGGGGCGACGGTGCGCAGTGGCGAGCTGCTGGCCATCCTCGAGCCTGGCGCTGCCGATGCCGCCGCCCGGGGCGCAGGCGCCATACCCCCGGGGGGCCGGGCGGCAGCACCGCCGGAGGGCGCTGCGGCGCAGGCCCGTCCGGCGCCCGGTGGACCGGCGGTACGCCATATCGCAGCGGAGAAGGGCATCGACCCGGCCACGGTCAGCGGTTCCGGACGTGGCGGCCGCGTCCTCAAGGCCGACATGCTGAAGGCAGTGGATGCCTTGTCCCCGGCGCCAGCGACCGGTTCGCCCCGCACCACGGCCACGGCCACGGCCACGGCCACGCCCGGGCCGGTGGCCGCGCCGGCAGGCGCCCGCGAGCCGCGCCGGGTGCCGATGACCCGCCTGCGGGCGCGCATCGCCGAACGCATGGTCGAGGCCCAGCAGGCGGCGGCGATGCTCACCACCTTCAATGAAGTCGACCTGTCGGCGGTGATTGCATTGCGCAACCGCCATCGGGAGCGCTTCGAGAAGCAGTACGGCGTGCGCCTCGGCTTCATGGGGTTCTTCGTCCGTGCCGCCATCGAGGCGCTACGCCGCTTCCCGGTCATCAATGCATCGGTGGAAGGCGGCGACATCGTCTACCATGACTACCACGACATAGGCATTGCCGTCAGCACCGAGCGCGGCTTGCTGGTGCCGGTGCTGCGCGATGCCGACCAGTTGTCTTTCGCAGGCATCGACGGCGCCATCGCCGATTTCGGCCGCCGTGCGCGGGAAGGTGCGATCGGCATGGAAGACCTCAGCGGTGGCACTTTCACCATCACCAACGGCGGTGTCTTCGGCTCGCTGCTTTCCACGCCGATCCTCAACCCGCCGCAGAGTGCCATCCTCGGCATGCACAAGATCCAGGAGCGGCCGATGGCCATCGATGGCCAGGTCGTTATCCGACCGATGATGTATCTGGCGTTGACCTACGACCACCGCATTGTCGATGGCCGCGAGGCGGTCCAGTTCCTGGTGGCCGTCAAGGATTCGCTCGAGGACCCGGCGCGGCTGCTGCTGGGGATCTGAATGGAGGCACATCAATGAGCGGGCAGTATGACGTGGTGGTCATCGGTGGCGGGCCGGCCGGGTATGTCGCAGCGATTCGCGCAGCGCAGAACGGCCTCAGGGTGGCCTGCATCGATGCCTGGCTGAACCGCGACGGGACGCCGGGTTTCGGTGGCACCTGTCTCAACGCCGGCTGTATCCCTTCCAAGGCGCTGCTCGAGTCCTCGGAGCTCTACCACCGCGCCAGCCATGAATTTGCCCGTCATGGCATCCGGATCGGCGCGCCGGTGCTCGATCTCGCGGTCATGCAGCAGCGCAAGATGGATGTCGTTCGCCAGCTTTCAGCCGGCATCCTGTCCCTGCTGCAGGCCAACCAGGTGACTGCACTCCATGGCCGCGGCCACCTCCTGCCCGGCAACAAGGTGCGCTATGCCGCGCCCGGCGCCGAGCCGGTGCTGCTTGCCGCCGACCACGTCATCCTCGCCACCGGTTCGCAGCCGGTCGAGCTGCCCTCGGCGCGTTTCGACGGCGTGCGGATCGTCGATTCCTGGGGTGCGCTGGATCTCGATGCCGTGCCGGGGCGCCTCGGTGTCATCGGTGCGGGGGTCATCGGCCTCGAACTGGGCAGCGTGTGGTGCCGCCTCGGTGCCGAGGTCACCGTGCTCGAGGCCCTGCCCGGTTTCCTGCCGCTGGCCGATGCCCAGATCGCCCGCGAGGCCCAGCGCCATTTCAAGCGGCTCGGTCTCGATATCCGCCTCGGTGCCCGCGTCGAGGCGGCGCAGGTCGAGGGGGAGGCGGTGCGCGTCGCCTACGGCGATGAGCGGGGCCAGCACACCCTCGAAGTCGATCGCCTGGTCGTCGCCGTCGGGCGCCGGCCCTGCACCGAGGGGCTCCTCGACCCTCTGGCGGGGGTCAATGTCGACGCGCGCGGGTTCATCGAGGTGGACGACCAGTGCCGCACCACGGCAGCGGGTGTTTATGCGGTGGGCGATGTGGTCCGCGGGCCGATGCTCGCCCACAAGGGCAGCGAGGAGGGCGCGATGGTTGCCGACCTGATCGCGGGGCGCCATGCCGAGGTCAATTATGCGGTGATCCCGAACGTCATCTATACCGCACCGGAAATCGCCTGGGTGGGACAGACCGAAGAGCAGCTTTCGGCGGCTGGCATCGCCTTCAAGGCCGGGGTTTTCAACTTCGCTGCCAGCGGCCGGGCGCGCGCGATGGAGCAGGCGGCAGGTCTCGTCAAGGTGCTTTCGGCGCAGGGTACCGACCGCATCCTCGGCGTGCACATCGTCGGGCCACTCGCCGGCGAACTGCTCGCTGAGGCCGTGCTGGCCATGGAGTTCGAGGCCAGCGCCGAGGACCTCCAACGCACGATCCATGGCCACCCGACGCTCAGCGAGGCACTCCACGAAGCGGCACTGTCGGTCGACCGACGCGCGATACACGCCATCAACCGCTGACCCCGGTGCGCGCCGCATTCGGTTATGATGGCGCGGGTTGTCGTCGTGCCGGAGTCTTTACTATGCGCATGCCATGGCTTGCGGGCCTCGTGGTCATCTGCGGGCAGCCGCTGATGGCCCAGCAACTGGACCTCAGCTTCAATGACGACGCCGTGCGCGGCGTCTACACAGTGGAACTGCGCCGCGACGTGCGTGCCGATGCCGGCTGGCTCCACGACAAGGACGCGGGCGATGTCCTCCATGCGGGCCTCGTGGTCGGCGGTGAGGCGTCGAGCGGGCCGCAGTCGATCCAGGCCGGGCTCGGCGGGCGGCTCTTCTACCTCGACGGCGAGAAACGCAACCAGGAGGGCTACGGACTGGCCGTGGGCGGCACGCTGCGGGTCATCGTGCCGGAGATCGACCGCATCGTGATCGGTGCAGCGCTCTACTACGCCCCGGATGTCCTGGTCGGCAGCGATGCCGAGGAATACATCGACCTGAGCGTCAGGGCCGCCTACCGGGTGACCCGCAACGCCGAAGCCTATCTCGGCGCGCGCTACGTGCGTGCCGATTTCGAGCGAGGTCGGGATGCGCGTTTCGACACCGGGTTCCACATCGGCCTCGACCTGCGTTTCTGAGGCCGCACGGCGGGAACACGACCCATGGCCGGCCACAGCAAGTGGGCGAACATCCAGCACCGCAAGAATGCCCAGGACAGGCAGCGGGGCAAGGTCTTCACCAAATTGATCCGCGAGCTGACCACGGCGGCGCGCGCCGGCAGTGACCCGGCCAGCAACGCCCGGCTGCGCCTGGCCATCGACAGGGCGCGGGCCGGCAACATGCCCGGCGATACCATCGATCGGGCCGTCAGGCGCGGTGCCGGCGAACTCGACGGAGTGGTCTACGAGCAGATCATCTACGAGGCCTACGGCCCGGGTGGGGTGGCCCTGCTCGTCGAGGCACTGACCGACAACCGCAATCGCACCGTTGCCGAGGTGCGCCACACGTTGACGCGGCACGGTGGCAACCTCGGTGCCGACGGGTCTGTGGCGTATCTGTTCAATCACGTCGGCCTGCTGGTTTTCCCGCCTGGCACCGATGAGGACGCGCTCATGGCAGTGGCCATCGAAGCCGGTGCCGAAGATGTCATCGCCAATGATGATCGTTCCCTCGAGGTACTGACGGCGCCGGGTGATCTGGCCTCGGTCCGCGAGGCGCTGGGCGGCGCGGGTTTCAGTGCGGCCCTCGACGAGGTCATCTGGCGTGCCGAGATCCGGCCTGTCCTGGAGGGGGAAGCGGCGGCGCAGGTCGCCCGGCTCGTCGCCGCGCTCGAGGATCTCGACGACGTACAGCAAGTGCACTGCAATGCCGACCTGCCGGCCGGTGACGACACACCATGACCGGCGTCCAGCGCATCCTTGGTATCGACCCCGGCTCGCGCATCACAGGCTGGGGGATCATCGATTCCGACGGGCGACGCTCGACCTACATTGCCAGTGGCTGCATCCGTGCCCGCGACGATGAAAGCCATGGCCGCCTGCGCACCATCTGGGCGGGTGTGCAGGCAGTCATCACCGCACACGCGCCACAGGTCATGGCCGTCGAGCGTGTCTTTATCCACCGCAACGCGGATTCGGCCCTCAAGCTCGGCCAGGCGCGTGCCGCGGCCATCTGCGCCAGCTTCATCGCCGACCTGCCCGTGCACGAATATGCCGCGCGCGCCGTCAAGCTGGCCGTGGTCGGCAACGGGGGGGCCGACAAGGCCCAGGTTGGCCACATGGTTGCAGTGCTCCTCAACCGTCGCGAGGCCGGCCAGGCCGACGAGAGCGATGCCCTGGCCATTGCACTGTGCCATGCCCACAGTGCACCGCTCGGCCGACGGTTGGCGGTGGCGCTGGCCGGGTCGCGCGATGGGGTGGTGCAATGATCGGCTTTCTGCGCGGTGTCCTGACCCACAAGGAGCCGCCCCGGCTGGTCCTCGATGTGCAGGGCGTCGGCTACGAGATGGAGGCGCCGCTGTCGACCTGTTTCCGCCTGCCTGACACGGGCACCTCGGTGCAGCTCCACACCCATCTCGTCATCCGTGAGGATCACCACACCCTGTATGGTTTTGCCAGCGAAGCGGAGCGGCGCCTGTTTCGTGACCTGCTCAAGGTCTCGGGGGTAGGGGCAAAGATCGCGCTGGGCATCCTCTCGGGCATGAGTGTCGGCGACTTCATCCGCTGTGTCGAAGGTGATGATGCCGCGGCGCTGGTGCGCCTGCCCGGTGTCGGGCGCAAGACCGCCGAGCGTCTCATCATCGAGATGCGCGACCGTGTCGGTCATCCGCTGCTGGCCGGGCCTGCCGGCATGGGCGGCCGGCAAGGCGAAGGCGATGCGCGGCATGTTGCGCTCGATGCGTTGCTCGCGCTCGGCTACAAGCCGGCCGAAGCGCGACGCATGCTCGATACCGTCGTCGCGGCCCCCGGGGAAACCACCGAGCAGCTCCTGCGCAGCGCGTTGCGCGGTGCGGGCGGTCGTGGCACGAGCGCGTCGTCATGAGTGCCGATGATCGACTGCTTGGCGCTGGTGCCCGCGGCGAGGACGAGGCCCTCGACCGCTCAATCCGCCCACGCCGGCTCGCCGACTACATCGGCCAGCCGGCGGTCAAGCGCCAGCTCGGCGTTTTCATCCAGGCGGCGCGGCAGCGTGCCCAGGCCCTTGATCACGTGCTGATCTTCGGCCCGCCGGGGCTGGGCAAGACCACGCTGGCGCACATCATCGCCAATGAACTCGGTACTCAGCTGCGCCATACCTCCGGGCCGGTCATCGAGCGCCCCGGCGACCTTGCCGCGCTGCTCACCAACCTCGAGCCGCATGACGTGCTGTTCGTTGACGAGATCCACCGCCTCAGCCCGGTCGTCGAGGAAGTGCTCTATCCGGCGATGGAGGACTTCCAGCTCGACATCGTCATCGGCGAGGGCCCCTCGGCGCGCTCCATCAAGCTCGACCTGCCGCCGTTCACGCTGGTCGGCGCGACCACGCGTGCCGGACTCTTGACCTCACCGCTCCGCGACCGTTTCGGCATCGTCCAGCGCCTTGAGTTCTACGCCATCGACGAACTGGACGAGATCGTCACGCGCTCGGCACGCATCCTCGGCGTGGCGGCCGATGCCGAAGGCACACGCCAGATCGCCGCGCGTGCGCGGGGCACGCCGCGCATCGCCAATCGCTTGCTGCGCCGGGTGCGCGATTTCGTCGAAGTGGAAGCGCGGGGCTGCATCGATGCCGAGGCTGCGCGCGCTGCCATGGACATGCTCGATGTCGATCCGGGTGGCTTCGATGTCCTCGACCGGCGCCTGCTGCGGCTCATCATCGAGCGCTTCGACGGCGGGCCGGTGGGGGTGGAGTCGCTGGCCGCCGCGCTCGGCGAGGAGCGCGGCACCATCGAAGATGTCCTCGAACCGTTCCTCATCCAGCAGGGCTACCTGAGCCGCACCGCACGCGGGCGCATGGCCACCCGCCTTGCCTATCAGCATTTTGGCCTGAGCCCGCCGCACACCGCGGCCGGCGCGGCCGCCGACCTGTTCGATGCCGACAACCCGGGCTGAAACACACCATGCCATCCGCTGATCAATCGATTTTCGACCTCATCCTCTCGGCCAGCCTCATCGTCCAGCTGGTGATGCTCCTGCTGCTTGCAGCGTCGGTGACATCGTGGGCGATCATCATCCGCAAGCGGCGCGTCCTGGATGAAGCCGCAACCGGGTCGAATGCTTTCGAGGCCGGCTTCTGGTCGGGCGGTGACCTCGGCGCCAAGTACCGTGAGTTGACCGCCGACAATGCCCCCGCACGCGACATGGCCGGGCTTTTCGAAGCGGGTTTTCGCGAGTACCGCCGGCAGCTCGATCAGCCCGGGGTGGCGCCGGACCGCGTCATGGAAGCGGTGCGGCGCGCCATGCAGGTGGCGCACCTGCGCGAGATGGACCGCCTCGAGGAAAGCCTCTCGACCCTCGCCACCATCGGTTCAACCAGTCCCTACGTCGGGCTGTTCGGTACCGTGTGGGGCATCATGAATTCCTTCCGCGGTCTCGGCAGCGTGCAGTCGGCGACCCTGGCGGTCGTGGCACCCGGCATCGCCGAGGCGCTCATTGCGACCGCCATCGGCCTGTTTGCGGCGATTCCGGCGGTGATCGCCTACAACCGCTATGCCGACAAGGTGGCGCGCCTCGAGGTGCGCTACGACGCATTCATCGAGGAGTTCTACAGCATCCTGCAGCGCCAGGCCCACGCCCGCCTGCGCCCGGGTGTGGTAACGAGCCAGAGCCAGAGCCAGGGGAGGTAAGCGGATGCGTCGTTCGCGCAAGCGCCGCCTGATGGGAGAAATCAACGTCGTGCCGTATATCGACGTGATGCTCGTCCTGCTGGTGATTTTCATGGTCACGGCACCGCTGCTCACCCAGGGTATCGACGTCGAGTTGCCGCAGGCCGCCGCGGTGCCCCTGGCCACTCAGGAGCAGGCCCCGCTGGTGCTGTCCGTGGACGAGGCCGGGCAGTTGTACCTGAGCGTCGGTGATGCGCGCAAATCGCCGATTCCGCCGGCGCGCGTCGTCGAGCTGGCCTCGGCCGTCCTGCGGCGCAATCCGGCCACGCCGGTACTGGTCAAGGCCGACCGGCGGGTGCCATACGGAGAGGTGGTCGCGGCCATGGTCCTGCTCCAGCAGGCCGGTGCGGCCCAGGTCGGCTTCCTCACCGAGTCCCCGGGTCCGCGAGGTTGAAGGCTGCGGGACTGATGCGATGTCGTCTCGTCATGCGGGACAGGTGCGGGCCGGGCAGGCGCGAGCCTCAATGACCGCCTCCAGGCGTCCCGCCGCGCCAGCGGCACAGGTCGAGCAGCGCCGCCTGCGCCGTAGTGTGCTCTGGTCGCTGGCGGGGCACGGCGTGCTGCTCGTCGCATTTCTCTTCAGCAACGTCCAGTGGCCTCGCGAGGTGCCTCCCCAGGTGGCGCTCAAGGCCCGGGTGGTCGATGCCGAGTTGTTGGAGCCGGCACCGCGCAAGGCGCCACCTGAGCCGTCACGGCGTGATCCGCCACCACCCGTGGTGGATGAACGTCAGGCTGCCGCCGAGGCACAGCGCAAGCGTGACGCCGATGCGCAGCGCCTCGCTGAATTGCAGCGGGCCGAGGAAAAGCGCCAGGACGAGCAGAAGCGCCTCGCCGAGGAGAAGCGCCTTGCGGAGGAGAAGCGCCGGCTTGAAGCGCAGCGCAAGGCCGAAGAAAGACGGAAAGCGGAGGCGCAACGCCAGGCAGACGAAAAACGCAAGGCGGAGGAAAGGCGCCTTGCCGAAGAAAAGCGCAAGGCCGATGAGGCGGCGCGACGTGAACGTCAGGCCCGGGCCGATCTGGCCCGCCAGCTGGCGGAGGAAGAGCGGCTGGCCGCGGCGGTCGATTCGGGGGCGCTGGCTGAATACGTGGCCCTCATCCGCCAGAAAGTCACGCGCAACTGGATCAGGCCCGCGAGTGCACGCAGCGGTCTCGAATGCGAGGTGACGGTGACGCAGATCCCCGGCGGCGAAGTGACTGGCGTGCGTATCGGTCGCTGCAACGGAGATGAAGCCGTCCGCCGCTCCATCGAGCAGGCCATCTTGCGTGCTTCGCCATTGCCGGCACCGGCCACCCCTGCGCTTTTCGAAAGGAACTTGTCATTTGTCTTCAAACCCGAAGAATAGGCCAACCGCACCGGTGGCGGGCAGAGGATAGGCGATATGCGACAGGGATTGGTCAGGGTGGCGGGGGTCGTGCTGGTGCTGCTGTATGCGGCGCAGGTCAGCGCCCAACTGCGCATCGAGATCACCGAGGGCGTCGACAAGGCGCTGCCGGTGGCAGTGGTACCGTTTGGTGGTACGGCACCCCTCGACGTGGCCGCGATCGTGGCCGCCGACCTGCGTCGTTCCGGGCGTTTCGACCCCATGGACCGGGGCGACATGTTGCAGCAACCGACCAGCGGCACCGACATCGACTTCGGGGGCTGGCGAATGCAGAAGGTCGAGATCCTCGTCATCGGTAACGTGCGCGCGGCGGGAGCCGACCTCCACGAGATCCAGTTCCACGTGTTCGACGTGCTGCGCGGTGAGCAGGTGCTTGGCTATCGGCAGTCCTCGACCACGGCCGACCTGCGGCACAACAGTCACCGTGTCGCCGATGTGATCTACGAAAAGCTGACCGGCATCCCCGGGGTTTTTGCCACGCAGATCGCCTATGTCACCGTGACCCGCAGCCCTGGCCGAAGTGTCTCGCGGCTGATTGTCGCCGATTCCGATGGCGAGAACCCGCGTGTTCTGGTCGAGTCGCCCGAAGCACTGATGTCGCCGGCCTGGTCACCCGATGGCCGACGACTGGCTTACGTGTCCTTCGAAAACCGTCGTTCCGAAATCTGGGTGCAGGCGCTGCGCTCGGGAGCGCGTAAACGCGTTTCGGCGAGGCCCGGGGTCAACGGCGCCCCGGCCTGGTCGCCTGATGGCCGGCGGCTGGCCGTATCGCTGTCCCGCCCGGACGGCAACCTCGACATCTACACGCTGGATATCGCCACGCAGGTCCTCACCCGCCTCACCGATGGGTCATCGATCGAAACCGAGCCGGCATGGTCGGCCGACGGGCGGGAGATCTACTACACCTCCGATGCCACGGGCAATCCGCAGGTCTACCGGATCAATGCCGAAGGCGGCCGGCCGGCGCGTGTCAGCTTTGAGGGCAGGTACAACGCGCGCCCGCGCGTTGCCCCCGATGGCCGGCTGTTGGCGATGGTGCATAACGACCGGGGCAACTATAGAATCGCGACCCTGGACCCGGCGCGCGCGGTGGTGCAGGTGCTGACCGACGGCCGTCTCGACGAGTCTCCCAGCTTCGCGCCGAACGGCGAGTTTCTCATCTATGCGACCCGCGACAACGGGCGCGGGGTGCTGGCGCTGGTCAGTGCCGACGGGCGCCGGCGCGGGCGCATCCCGCTGACCACGGGGGATGTGCGCGAGCCAGCCTGGGGGCCATTTCCGCTTAATTAATCGTGTTTGTACAATACTTTACAATGGAAACGTCAAGCATCATGAACACTTCTCGTGCAATGGCGGCGGTCGTGCTGGCTCTGCTCGTGAGCGCCTGCAGCGGCCCCTCGAAGTCGGTGATGGAGGAAGGGGCCGTCGGTGGTGTACAGCGGGAGGGTGTCACCGCGACGGGCGTCGACCAGGGTGGCGGCGGCTCGGGTGGTCCACTCGGCGGGTCAGCGGGCGAGGCGGCGCTCGGCGGGCCGGGTGCGACGCAGGAGAACCGGATCGTCTATTTCGACTACGACCGTTTCGATATCAGGCCGGAGCACAATGCCGCGATCCAGGCGCATGGCCGCTACCTGTCGGCCAACCCCGGAGCGAGGATCCGTCTCGAGGGACATGCGGACGAGCGGGGCACGCGGGAGTACAACATCGGCCTCGGTGAGCGCCGGGCGCAGGCCGTACGCAACGTACTGCTGTTGCAGGGGGCAGGGGCGGACCAGATCGCTACCGTGAGCTACGGCGAGGAGCGCCCTGCGGTGCTGGGCAGCGACGAAGAAGCGTGGTCGCTCAACCGCCGCGTCGAGATCGTCTACGGGCAATGAAGACGGTGACGGGCAACACGGGCCATGGTGTCGCCACTGGCGGCAACCGGTCACCGAGGCGGTTGTCGGGTCCGTTCGCCCTGTTCCTTGGCCTGCTGGCCGCAGGATGCACGATGGTGCCGCCGGAAGAAGACCCTGTCTACATCAAGCAGTCGGAACTCGATTCCCGTCTGTCGCGTGTCGAGCGGGTCATCGACAGCGATGGGCTGACGCAGCTGCTCAGGCGTCTGGAACAGCTCCAGCGGGATACGCAGTCGCTGCGCGACCAGGTTGAGGTGCTTGCCAATACGGTCGAACAGGGTGCCGGGGCGCAGCGGCAGCAGTACGTCGACCTCGACAACCGCATTCAGCTACTGGAGAAAAGCGGTACCTTGGCCGCGGGTGGAGATGGCCGCGGCGTGCTCGATGGCGGCAAGCTCAGGCCTGGCCAGTTGCCCGTTCCCGGCGGCAGCGACCGTGCCAATTACCAGGCGGCTTTCGAGTTGCTCAAGCAAGGCCGCTACGACGAAGCCAGCCTCGCGTTGCGCCAGTTCATGGTCGCCTTCCCGGACAGTTCGCTGAGTGACAACGCGCAATACTGGCTCGCCGAGACGCACTATGTGAGCCAGCGCTACGAGAAAGCCCTGACAGAGTTCCAGCGTGTGCTGGACGGTTTTCCGCAATCGCGCAAGATCCCTGATGCGCTGCTGAAAATCGGCTACTGCAACCTCGAACTCAAACGCTACGACGCGGCGCGCAAGGCACTTGATGCCGTGATCGCCAGCTATCCGGAGACGACGGCTGCGCGCCTGGCCACTGAACGATTGCGTGCTCTGGAGGCAGGTCGCTGATGGCGGATCAACCGCCATCCCTCTCGTCCATGCCGGAAGATCACACGACGCAGGCGGTGTATCCCGCAGGACTTCGGGTTACGGAGATCTTCTGCTCCATCCAGGGGGAGTCCAGGCTGGCCGGTTACCCTACGGCCTTCGTGCGCCTGACCGGTTGCCCGCTGCGGTGCCGGTATTGCGATACGGCCTATGCCTTTCACGGCGGTGAGCGCCTGGCGCCCGAAGATGTCCTTGCCCGTGTCGACGCCTTTGGCGTGCGCCATGTCTGCGTTACCGGCGGCGAGCCGCTGACCCAGCCGGGATGCCGGGCGCTGATGCGGCGGTTGTGCGATGCCGGCTACGTGGTTTCGCTGGAGACATCCGGTGCGCTCGATATCGCCGATATCGATTCACGCGTCATGCTGGTCATGGATATCAAGACCCCTGCCTCGGGTGAGGCGGCGCGCAATCTCCGGGATAACCTCATGCGCCTGCGGCCTGCCGATCAGGTCAAGTTCGTCATCTGCGACCGTGCCGACTACGAATGGGCACGCGACATGCTGCCGCGCATTCACCCGTATGGCTGCGAAGTGCTGTTCTCGCCAGCCTGGTCCACCCAGGATGCCCGTCAGCTGGCGGAGTGGATCCTTGCCGACCATCTGCCGGTCCGGTTCCAGTTGCAGATCCACAAATACCTGTGGGGTGACGAGCGGGGTCATTGATCATGGCGGGCCGGCTGCGCGCAGTGGTGATGCTTTCCGGGGGCATGGATTCCGCAACCTGCCTCGCCATCGCCCGTCAGGATGGCTGCTCCTGTTATGCACTCAGCTTCGATTACGGTCAACGACATCGCGCCGAACTGGCGGCGGCAGTTGCGCTGGCCGCATCGCTGGGCGTGGTCGAACACCGCACCCTGCATCTGGGGCTGGATCAAATCGGCGGTTCTGCACTGACGGACCCCCGCATTGCGGTGCCTGTCGGCGTGGTGCCGCGAGGCGGCCAGACGGAAGCCGGCGCGACGCGGGCGGGCGCGGCTGCCATCCCCGTCACCTACGTTCCCGCGCGCAACACCGTCTTCATGTCTCTTGCGCTCGGCTGGGCCGAAGTGCTTGATGCAGACTACATCTATACCGGAGTCAATGCCGTCGATTACTCCGGCTATCCGGACTGCCGTCCGGAATATCTGGCAGCCTTTCAGCGCATGGCTGATCTGGCGACCAGGCGCGGTATCGAAGGCCGTCCCATCCTCATCAGGGCCCCGCTGCTGTCCCTGAGCAAGGCCGAGATCATCCGCCGTGGCGTCAGTCTGGGTGTCGACTATGCGCTCACCGTTTCCTGTTATCAGGCGGATGCCGCAGGGCGTGCCTGTGGCCAGTGCGAAGCCTGCCGGCTTCGCCACGAAGGATTTTCCGCCGCCGGGGTTCCGGATGTCACGCGTTACCGGACGCATGTCCGTTCGGGATGAGTCTGAGCAGTCGCCCCGCCACCCGGCACCCATGAGCGTTGCCACTGCCGGATCCGAGCGCGTAGAATCCCGCGCTCGCCCTTGATCAAGGGCACCCGGAAGAATGATGGGCCGTTAGCTCAGCGGTAGAGCAGCTGGCTTTTAACCAGTTGGTCGATGGTTCAAATCCATCACGGCCCACCAGTACTTGATGCTTCCCCGCTAATAGAGATTGCCGTTGACGATGATGAAGTCGCCAACGGAAATTTCCGGATCGGCCGCAATGGCCAATATGGCGGTGTAGTCGACGGTTGTTCCGTTGGACAACTGAAGCCGGGCGGTCGAATGGTCAACGGATTCAACCGTGCCCGAGACGATCACCGGCGTGGCGCCGGAAACAAAAGACTCCCCGAAAGAGTGCATCTCTGGCTCGGATCCATCATGGGATCCGGCGATGAGCAGCATGGCGTTGCCATCGAATCCCGAGAGCGCCGCGGCGTCGACGTCAAACGAATAGCCGAGGAGAGATATCGTGTGGTCGTCGATGGCTTTTACCGGTCCGTACAGTGCCCAGTCGTACTGGTTGCCGTTCACTGCCACCTGGACGCCGCTGGTGATGGTGCCAACGTCGTCGACGGACCGAAGATAGGTGCCGCCGATCGCCTTGGCATGAGTCCCGCCGATCGCTTTGGCGTGGGTGCCACCGATCGCTTTGGCGTATGTGCCGCCGATGGCCTTGGC
>CAYQIV010000003.1:0-119603 GCA_964417725.1 uncultured Chromatiaceae bacterium | reverse complement strand
TATGTGCCACCGATCGCCTGCGGGTCAGCACCTGCTGCTGCCACGCTGGAGGTGCCGGTGATGACGATGTGGTCTGCACTGATGAGCCCTTCTGCTCCGGCTATGGGTGCAATCGTCAGTGTAGAGAGAAACGCGGCAATCGATGCGTTGACCAAGGTGTTGTGCTGCCGGCGACGGGTGCTCATTCATCGTCCTCCTGATGGAAACCTTCTGTTTCTCGTACTGTGGGTGCTGTTGTTCTTTGCCTTGTCCAGCGATGCATCACTCACTCATCGCGGAAGCTTCTGTTTGCATCGGAAAAAAGGAACACACCCACCCCGACGTGGATCTTCTCGCCGGCGGGCATGTGCTCGGCCTCCGTTTCCTGGCTGGTCAGGTGGTTATCCAGCAGTTCGAGGAACTGCTGGCCTTTCTGGTGCACCAGCGCGTCGAATTCAGGCATGGCCATGGGGGAAATTCCCGCAGGGGACCAGACCCGTCTCTCGAAATAACCGCCTTCCATCTGCCTGTTCAGGTTGTAATCAAGCGTTTCCGCCAGGTCGCGCAATGCGAGTCCCATGAACTGGATGCTGGCCGGGTCCGCTTCGGACGGGATGTACGCACGCTGGAGGACCCTGGCCCGCGATCCGCCGACCACCATGACGACACCGACGTGGATCAGCTCTTCCAGCAGCGCCTCATGGGAAATACCAGTCCCCGCGTAGCGGCTGACCAGGCTGTGAAAGCTGCCGCTTTCCCGGCCTTCGATGGTCAGTTCAAGCGGCAGGCCATAAGGGCCCGTGAATTCCGGGTCCTGATGCCAACCGGCCAGGACGCCGCCGATGCGATTCAGGTTTGCCGTCGAAGGTGCCCGAGCCGCTTGCCCGGCTGTGGCCGCGGTCTCGATTTCATCCGGCGAAAGTCCCGTCAGCAGCGAAACCCTCGAGACGCTTGGCTTGCTGCCACCGATGGCGAAGTCCTTCGAGGCCACCTCGATGAAGACCAGCTTCAGCGTCGCAGTGAATTCGTTGAAGGAAACGCTGTGACGAAGCAGGATGCGAACCAGTGGTCTGAGCAACTGCCTGAAGGCGGTCAAAACAACGTCTTTGATTTGATCAGCCATGATCCAGATCGGTTGATCACAAATTGCAAACGCAGCAGTCATTTCGGTGGTCTTCGGGTACCTGCTGAACTGGCGGCGAGTCTGGTTATTTTGAAGTTGTTGACCTTAAGTGAAGTATACATAAGCAGGTGGCAATAACAGCAGTAATCCCCTAGAAAGGCAAGAAAATTGACTTGACATTGCTTATGTATCGGGCGTTATGTAAAAAAAACTGACATCCGCCCCGCAGACCCGCACTGCGGGCGAGGCGTGTCGGCAGGGCCGGCCTCTCGGTGGATGTGGAGCAGGGGTGGCGCGGACGGATGCGGGACGCGTCAGTGCGCGTGCCCGGCCGGAAGATCAGGCCGGAAGATCAGTCGGTTTCGGTCGCGTCGATGGAGAGTGCGTGGATGTCGGTCTGCATCAGTTCACCAAGCGTGTCATACACGAGACGGTGGCGAGCGAGGGTCGGGAGCCCCCTGAAGCAGGGGGCGGTAATGCGTACACGGAAGTGTCCGCGGCCGTCGCGTGCGCCGGCATGGCCCACGTGGAGGTGGCTTTCGTCGATGACTTCGCAGGTGACCGGGTGCAGGCGGTCGACCAGCCGGTCGCGGATCGTGCGTGCGCGATCGTGCATCAGGGCAGGGTTTGAATGAATGGCCAGACCGTTGCCGAGTACCATGCACCGGCCGCCAGATAAGGGTCGGCCTGCGCCCAGCTGTCGGCGTCATGGATGTTGTCGAACTCGGCGATGATCAGGCTGCCGGTAAATCCCGCCTCGCCCGGTTCGCAGGTGTCGAGTGCGGGGCACGGGCCGGCGACGACAAGGCGCCCGTCATCGAGCAGGTGGCGAATTCTTGCCACATGCGCTTCGCGCACCCGGAGGCGGGCCGCAAGGCCGTCCGTTGCGTCTTCGCCGATGATCACGTAGAGCATCCCTCGATCCCTTGTGCGGCCTTTGCCCTGGTCACTTTTGTCCATCGCCGATGTGACGATTGAGCCATAGCGCCTGCAGCAGGACGAACACCAGCGTCATGCCGAGCAGTCCAAACAGCTTGAAATTGACCCATACCGCTTCCGGGTAACTGTAGGCCACATATAGATTTGCCGCACCCGAAAAAGCGAAAAACCCGACCCACATCAGGTTGAGCTGGCGCCAGTCACCCGGGGCCATCGACAGGCGCTCCTCACCGACCGAATCCATGAGGCGCTGAACCACTGTGCGCTCGCCGAAGAACTGGCTGGCGAGGAATGCCAGTGCAAACGCCCAGTTGAGCAAGGTGGGCTTCCACTTGAAGACGAGGTCGTTGTCGATCAGCAGGCTGATGCCGCCCAGGACGATGACCAGTGCCGCAGAGGCGATGAGCATCGTGCTGACGGCGCGCTTGATGAGCCATGTGATGCCGACTTGCAGCGCCATGGCGGCCATGATCACGGCGATCGCCGTGTGCATGTCGGTCAGCCAATAGGCGACGGCGAAAGCAATGACAGGCAGGAAGTCGATGAAGAGCTGCATCAGGAATCACGACAGTCCGATTGGGGCGGATGATACCCAATCGGTGCGTGATCGGCCTGTGGTTTGCCATTGCGCGCGTTCGGGCGGGTACAATGGCGCATGTCCAGCCGGCTCGTCCTGCACCCGCACACCCCCCAGGCCCGCCTCGTCCGCCAGGCCGGGGATGTCATCCGTGCCGGGGGGCTTGTGGTCTACCCGACCGATTCCTGCTACGCGCTGGGGTGCGCGCTCGGAGAGCGTGATGCGGCGGAGCGGATCCGCCATATCCGCCAGACGAGCAAGGCGCACAACTTTACCCTCGTATGTCGCGACCTGTCCGAAATTGCCACCTTCGCGCGCATCGACAACTGGCACTACCGCCTGATCCGTGCGCATACCCCGGGCGCCTACACCTTCATCCTCAATGCCACGCGCGAGGTGCCGCGCCGCCTCCAGCACCCGCGCCGCAAGACGATTGGTATCCGCATCCCTGATCACCCGGTACCGCTGATGCTGCTCGAAGAGCTTGGCGAGCCGCTGATGAGTTCGACGCTCATGTTGCCCGGCCGGGACTATGCGTTGTCCGATCCCGACGAAATCTGGGAGGCCCTGTCGTCCCACGTCGACCTGGTGATGGACAGTGGCGGGTGTGGTCTGGAGCCGACCACGGTGGTCGACCTGACTGGCGACCACCCCGTTGTCCTGCGCCAGGGCCGTGGCGATACGGCCGCGTTCGGCTGAGATCCTGCAAGGCCAGAACCCGGTCCCGTGAACCCGCAGACCATCCAGCTGATTGCCGTCGCCCTGATCCCGGTGCTATTCGGCATCACGCTTCATGAAGTGGCGCATGGCTGGGTGGCGCGAAGCTTTGGCGACCGCACGGCGGAACTGCTCGGGCGACTGTCACTCAACCCATTGCGTCATATCGACCCCGTTGGCACCGTGCTCGTCCCGCTCATGTTCGGCCTGTTGATGGGCATGCCGATCGGCTGGGCGAAACCGGTGCCGGTGGGTATTCGCAATCTGCGCAATCCGAAGCGTGACATGATCTTCGTCGCACTTGCCGGACCGGCGGCCAACATCACGATGGCGATCGGCTGGGCGTTGTTCCTGGCACTGGGCACGCACGTCCTGCCGGCCACCGGCCTTGTTCGGCAATTCGTTATTTCAATGGCTATTGTAGGCATACAATTCAATGTGTTGCTGGCAGTTTTTAACATGATTCCTGTTCCGCCCCTCGATGGTGGCAGGGTGTTGCGTGGCGTGCTGCCGGAACGGCTGGCCAGAAAGCTCGATGTGCTCGAGCGTTACGGCCTTATAATCGTCTTCGGCTTGTTCGCCGCCGGTATCCTCGGCCGGATCCTGCAGCCGGTCACGGCTGTTGTGGTGCGGTTCATCTTCACTCTCGTGGGCGCGTAAGGCATGGCGGAAAACGAGGCTGAGGCCACCCTTCGCAGGCTGCACGTCGTGCATGACGCGGAGGCGCCCAGGTCGCCGCTGTTGTCGAGCGAGGCATCCGGCGGGCACCCTTCGCAGGGTGAAATGCCCTTTGCCATCGTCGATGGCGAGCCCGTCACCCAACTTCCCCAGGACCTCTACATCCCGCCCTATGCGCTCGAGGTATTCCTCGAGGCGTTCGAAGGGCCGCTCGACCTGCTTCTCTACCTGATTCGCCGGCAGAACCTCGACATCCTCGATATCCCCATCGCCGAGATCACGCGACAGTACATCGAGTACATCGAGGTCATGAAGGAGCTTCAGCTCGAACTGGCCGGAGAGTACCTGCTGATGGCGGCAATGCTGGCGGAGATCAAATCACGCATGCTCTTGCCGAGGCCCGTCGGCGCCGCGGAAGACGAGGCCGATCCCCGTGCCGAATTGATTCGCCGTCTGCAGGAATACGAGCGCTACAAGCAGGCAGCCGGGGACATCGATGCCCTGCCGCGCATGGAGCGCGACCTTTACCAGGCGGTGGCATCGGCGGGAGAGCGCCCGGTTGTCACGCGTCTGCCGGACCTGACGCTCAAGGAGCTGCTTACGGCCTTCAGGGACGTGCTGGTGCGTGCCGAGCTGCTGGCGCATTTTCATGTGCGCCGTGAGCAGCTTTCGGTGCGCCAGCGCATGTCCGAGGTGCTGTTGCGGCTGCAAGCGGGCACGTTCACCGATTTCAGCGAACTCTTCGATGTCCGGGAGGGGCGCATGGGGGTCACGGTCACGTTCCTGGCCCTGCTCGAACTGCTCAAGGAGTCGCTTGTCGAACTGGTACAGCGGGAGCCCTTTGCACCGATTCACGTGCGGGCGGCCGCCCACGCGCAGGTCGAGGTCGCCGGGCACCCGGCGGCGCAACCACAAATTGATTGAGTGACGGCGATGGAAGTGACACAACTCAAGAACGTCATCGAGGCGGCGCTGCTCGCCGCCGGACGGCCGCTCGGCATCAACGAATTGCGCGCGCTGTTCGGCGAGACGGACCCGCCTTCGCGGGATGACCTGCGCCAGGCCCTCGGGCTGCTGCAGGCCGACTACGAGAGGCGCGGCATCGTGCTCGTCGAAGTCGCCAGCGGCTGGCGCATCCAGGTCCGCAGCACGATGTCGGCCTGGCTCGGCGGGTTGTGGGAGGAGCGCGCCCCGCGCTATTCGCGCGCGCTCATGGAGACGCTGGCGATCATCGCCTATCGGCAACCGGTGACTCGCGGCGATGTCGAGGAGATCCGCGGCGTCGGCGTCACCACCCACATCATGCGTACGCTCCTGGAGCGTGGCTGGATTCGCGTCGTCGGATTTCGTGATGTGCCGGGCAAGCCAGCCATGTACGGCACGACGCGCGAGTTCCTCGACTACTTCGGCCTGCGCCGCCTCGATGAGTTGCCGCCGCTTGCCGAACTCAAGGATCCCGAGTCGTTGACGGCACAGCTGGCGCTCGGCGAGCCGATCGCTGCGGAGGATGAGGCGGTTGATGCCGCTGGCGGCGAGGACGGCGCATTGTGCGCCGTGGCCGAGGTCGGGTCATCATCCATGTCACCGGAAGCCGGCGGTTCCGGCGCGGCGGCCCCCGCTGGCCGAACCGCCAACGTCGTCCCGCTCAAGGCGCATTGATCCATGGCAATCGTCGCCGAGCGCCTGCACAAGGTGCTGGCGGATGCAGGCCTCGGTTCGCGCCGAACCATCGAGTCGTGGATCGCGGCCGGGCGCGTCAGCGTCGACGGGCAGGCGGCGATACGCGGACAGAAGGTCACCGGGCGCGAGAAGATCCTCGTCGATGGCAAGCCGGTGCGCGGCCTCCGGTCTGCCCCGGCCCGGCCGCGTGTGATCCTCTACCACAAGCCGGCAGGAGAGCTGTGCACGCGCAGTGATCCGCAAGGACGGCCGACGGTATTCGACACGCTGCCACCACTCGAGGGCGCGCGCTGGATCGGTATCGGACGACTCGATATCGCCACTTCCGGGTTGCTGTTGTTGACCACTGATGGGGCGCTGGCCCACGGGCTGATGCACCCGTCGCGACAGGTCGAGCGCGAGTACGCCGTGCGCGTGCGTGGCGAACTGGACGCGGCGAGGCGCAGGGAACTGCTGGAGGGCGTCTCGCTCGAGGACGGCGTGGCGCGCTGCCTCGATGTCACCTCCGCAGGTGGTGAGGGCGCAAACCACTGGTACCGGGTGGTGGTCAACGAGGGGCGCAATCGCCTCGTGCGGCGCCTGTTCGAGGCGCTGGGCATGGAAGTCAGTCGGCTGATCCGCGTCCGCTATGGGCCGATGGGGCTACCGCGTGAACTGCGCGCCGGCCGTCACCGGCAGCTGTCAACTGCCGAATCGCGTGCGCTCTATGCCCTGGCCGGGATCGAGGCGCCGGTGCCGGCGGCATCACCCGGGAAAAAGTTCACGACTGGCAGTCGAGCGAAGCGCCCGTCACGCCCCGGCTCGCGGGGCCGAGCAGGAAAAGATAGGACGCCATGAGCGCGGCCGGCTCGGGCAGGGTGGCAGGGTCCTCACCGGGATAGGCCGCCGTACGCATGGCGGTGCGGGTGCGGCCGGGGTTGATGCAGTTGACGCGGATCGCGGTGTGCGTCGCCGTTTCGTCTGCCAGTACCTGTGACAGCCCCTCAATGCCGAATTTCGATACGGCGTAAGCGCCCCAGTAGGCGCGTCCCCGCCGGCCGACACCGCTGCTGGTGAACACCACCGAAGCGTCCGGCGATTGGCGCAGCAGCGGGAACAACATCTGTGTGAGGATGAACGGTGCGTTGAGATTGACGTGCATCACCTCGTGCCAGGTCTTGATGTCGTAGTGCTCGATCGGTGAACGCTGGCCGAGGATGCCGGCATTGTGCAGCAGGCCGTCGAGCCGGCCGAAGTTTTCTCCGATCTGTTCGGCAAGTGCAACGTATTCGGGGCCCTGCGCCCGGGTCAGGTCGAACATCGAAATCGCCGGCGTGGCGCCTCCCGCCGCAACGATTTCATCGTAGGTCTGCGTGAGCGCGGTGCGCTTGCGCCCGAGCAGGATCACCCGCGCACCGTGTGCCGCCAGCGCCAGCGCCGCCGCACGGCCGATTCCCTTGCTGGCCCCAGTGACGAGGATTACGCGGTTCTGGAGGATGTCCCGGGCAGGCCGATAGGCCCGTGCGGTTTGTGAGATTTCGGTGTTCTGGTTCATGGCAACAGCAGTGGCAGCAGTTCGGAAGGGTCATGGACGAGGTGGTCGGCGCCCCATTCGCGGGGGTCCTGGCCCGGCTCGATGTAACCGTAGGCCGCGGCCACGGTAAGCGTGCCGGCGGCACGGCCCGCCTCGATGTCACGGCGGGCATCTCCGATGTAGAACGCACCGGTGGGCGCTGCACCGGCCATTTCCAGCGCATGTCGCACCGGCCGTGGATGCGGCTTGCGTTCGGGCAGCGAATCCCCGCTGACGACGACCGCGGCGCGGGGCAGCAGGCCGAGTTCGACGAGCAACGGGCGGGTCAGCCAGTCCGGCTTGTTGGTGACGATGCCCCACGGTATGCCGGTGGCCTCGAGCCGTGCCAGCAGGTTTTCAATGTCGGGGAAAAGCCTGGTTTCGCGGCACAGGTTGGCGGCATAGAGCTCCAGATAACGCTGGTGGATGCCAGTGTGGCGTGCGGGATCGAAGTCAGGCCAGACCAGGCGCAGCAGGCCGGCGGCACCGTTCGAGACGTGGTTGCGGGCCATCTTGTGGCTGACGACGGGACGGGATTCCTCAGTGCACAGGACGTTGAGCGCCGCAACCATGTCATGCGAGGTGTCGAGCAACGTGCCATCGAGGTCGAAGAGCACTGCTGTGGGCGCCGTCAGCATCGGTCGGGTACACGAAAGTGAGCCACGTAGTTGACGTCGGCGGCGACGCCTGCGGTACAGCGTCGACCGAGCGGTTCGTAGCGCAGGCCGGTCAGTGCGACGAGGTGCAGGCCGGCGTGCCGCGCCCAGCCATCCAGCTCCCCGGGCCGGATGAAGCGCTCGTGGCGGTGCGTTCCGCGTGGCACCAGGCGGGTCAGGTATTCGGCGCCGACGATGGCCAGGGCGAAGGCTTTTGCCGTGCGGTTGATCGTCGAGAACACCACGCTGCCCCCCGGGCATGCCAGCCGCGCGCAGTCGCCGACCAGTGCGGCGGGATCGGGGACGTGCTCGAGGAGTTCCATGCAGGTGACGATCTGGTAGTGCCCCGGCTGCTCGGCCGCCAGTGCGGCGCTGCTGACCTGGCGGTAGGTGATGGGCTGCAGGCCGGATTCAATGAGGTGCAGGCGGGCCACGGCGAGCGCTTCGGGCGACAGGTCGATGCCGGTCACCTCTGCACCCAGGCGCGCCATTGCCTCGCTGAACAGGCCACCGCCGCAGCCGACGTCGAGCAGTCGCCGCCCCGCCGGCTGCGTCCAGCCTTCAACCAGCGCGCTGCGCACGGGGTTGATGTCATGAAGCGTGCGCAGGTCGCCGTCGGCATCCCACCACCGGCCGGCAAGGCGGCCAAAGTGGGCGATTTCGGCATCGCTGTGATTTTCGTTGGTCGTCGCCATGTGTTCTACGCGGCTCGGGTCGTGGCCTGCGGGGCCGCGGCGAGGCACGCGGCGGGAATTGCTCACAAGGCGAATGATGCCCGATTTCGCCGCGCGGTTGGCCGCTGCTTTTTCGTGTCCCGGCGTACCGCACGCCGGCCCTGGCAGGGGCAGTCTGGATGTGCCGGCAGACGGGGCAATCGTGCTAGCATACGCACCTCATTGCGCTCCGGTTTCGGGCGCAGCACCGCGACGATGATTCTGTCCAGGGGCGGCTCCGGCGGGTAACGGAGCAGGGTCTGCCGGGACTTTGTCAGGACGCTTGGGCCTTGGAGACTCTGCGATACCGATGGCGGATGTAGCCCGGGAAATCCTCCCGATCAACCTCGAAGACGAGATGCGGCAGTCCTATCTGGACTATGCCATGAGCGTCATCGTGGGCCGCGCCCTGCCCGACGTTCGCGACGGACTGAAGCCCGTGCACCGGCGTGTCCTGCATGCGATGCGCGAACTCGGCAACGACCACAACAAGCCCTACAAGAAGTCGGCCCGCGTGGTTGGCGACGTCATCGGCAAGTATCACCCGCACGGTGACACGGCCGTCTATGACACGATCGTGCGCATGGCGCAGCCGTTTTCCATGCGCTACCTGCTGGTCGATGGTCAGGGTAACTTCGGCTCCGTCGATGGCGATGCCCCCGCGGCGATGCGCTACACCGAAGTGCGCATGACCCGCATGGCGGGGGAACTGCTCGCGGACATCGACAGGGAAACGGTCGATTTCGCCCCCAACTATGATGGATCAGAGACCGAGCCCACGGTACTGCCGACCCGCGTGCCGAACCTGCTCGTCAATGGCTCATCGGGCATTGCGGTCGGCATGGCCACGAACATCCCGCCGCACAACCTTGCCGAAATCATCGATGCCACGCTGCTGCTGATCGACGATCCGGGTGCCGGCATCGGCGCGTTGATGGCGTTGGTCCCGGGACCGGATTTTCCCACCGCCGGCATCATCAACGGCTCGCAGGGTATATACGAGGCCTATACCACCGGCCGCGGCCGGGTGCATATCCGTGCCCGGACGCATGTCGAGACCATCGACGCGCGCGGCCGTGAGGCCATTGTCGTCACCGAGTTGCCCTACCAGGTCAACAAGGCGCGGCTCATCGAGAAGATTGCCGAACTGGTTCGGGACCGCAAGATCGAGGGCATCAGTGAGCTGCGTGACGAGTCCGACAAGGACGGCATGCGCGTGGTCATCGAACTGCGCCGTGGCGAGAGCGCGGACGTCGTCCTCAACAACCTCTACAAGCAGACCCCGCTCGAGAGTGTCTTCGGCATCAACATGGTCGCGTTGGCCGACGGACAGCCACGCCTCATGGACCTGCGTTCGTTGCTCGAGGCCTTCATTCGCCACCGGCGCGAGGTGGTCACGCGGCGCACCATCCACGACCTGCGCAAGACCCGCGAACGGGCCCATATCCTCGAGGGCCAGACGGTGGCGCTGGCCAATATCGACCCGGTCATCGCCGTCATCAAGGCGTCTCCCACGCCTGCGGAGGCGCGTCAGGCGCTGACTTCGCGTGACTGGGCGCCAGGTGAGGTGGTGCAGATGCTCGAGCGTGCCGGCAATGTCTCGACCCGCCCGGCGGACAGTGGCGAGGCCTATGGCCTGACACCCGGTGGCTACCGGCTGTCTGTGGCGCAGGCGCAGGCCATTCTCGAGTTGCGCCTGCAGCGCCTCACGGGCCTCGAGCAGGACAAGATCATCGCCGAGTACCAGGATCTGCTCGGCAAGATCCGCGAGTACACCGCGATCCTTGCCGACCCCGAGCGCCTGCTGGCGGTGATCCGTGACGAGCTTCGGGAGGTGCGCGATCAGTATGGTGACGCACGCCGGACGGAGATCGTCCAGGCGCACGAGATGCTGGCCATCGAAGACCTCATCCCGGAGGAAGACGTCGTCGTCACCTTGTCACACGGCGGCTATGCCAAGGCGCAGAGTGTCAGCGACTATCAAGTGCAGCGACGTGGTGGTCGCGGGCGCTCGGCGACGCGGGTCAAGGAAGAGGATTTCATCGACAAGCTTTTTGTTGCCAACAGTCACGACACGCTGTTGTGCTTTACCAGTCATGGCAAGGTCTACTGGCTCAAGGTTTACGAGGTGCCGCGGGCCGGCCACGGCGCGCGCGGCAAGCCCATGGTCAACCTGCTGCCACTGGAGGCCGACGAGCGCATCAACGCCATATTGCCGGTTCGCCAGTACACCGACACCAGCTATGTGTTCATGGCCACCAGCCACGGCACGGTAAAGAAGACGCCGCTCGATGCGTTCTCGCGGCCACGCGCCACCGGCATTCGCGCAGTCGAGCTTCACGCCGGCGACCGGCTCGTCGATGTGGCCATCACCGACGGCGAATGCGACATCATGCTGTTCGCCAGTTCCGGCAAGGCAATCCGCTTCCATGAGGCCGATGTCCGCCCGATGGGCCGCACGGCTGCGGGTGTGCGGGGCATCCGCCTGCCGGAGGGGCATGAAGTGATCGCGCTGCTCATCGTTGCCGAAGGCGAGGTGCTCACGGCAACCGAAAATGGCTACGGCAAGCGCACGGCGACCGGGGAATTCCCTGCGCAGCAGCGTGGCGGACAGGGCGTCATCGCCATCCAGACCAGTGAGCGCAATGGCCGAATGATCGGTGCCGTGCAGGTTCGTGACGAGGATGAGATCATGCTCATCAGTTCGTCGGGCACGCTGGTGCGCACGCCTGTGGTCGAGGTGTCACGGCAAGGTCGCAACACCCAGGGCGTCCGTCTCATCCGGCTCGATGAAGCGGACCGTCTGGTCGGCCTCGACCGGGTCGTCGCGGACGAAGACGAGGATGGAGAAGCGGACGCCGGCTGAGTCGTGGCGCCCCGCCGCATGCCATTCAACCCAGTTCCAACCAGGTAGGTTTCCTATGTCCAGGGTCATCAATTTCAGCGCCGGGCCGGCGGCATTGCCGCTTGAGGTTCTCCAGCAGGCACAGGCGGAGATGCTCGACTGGCAATCGTCGGGTATGTCGGTGATGGAGATTTCCCACCGCAGCAAGGCCTTCATCAAGGTTGCCGAGCAGGCCGAGGCCGACCTCCGCGAACTGATGGGCATCCCTGCCGACTACGCCGTGCTGTTCCTCCAGGGTGGAGCAACGGCGCAGTTCGGCCTCGTTCCGCTCAACCTGTCGGCCGCCGGTCAGACCGTCGACTACCTGCTGACTGGCACCTGGTCCAGGAAGGCGGCCAAGGAAGCCGGCACGGTGCGCGAGGTCAACATCGTCGCCGATGGCAAGACCAGCGCGTACACCGATATCCCGGCGCGCGACACATGGCAGCTGGATGCCGGTGCGGCCTATTTCCACTACACGCCGAATGAAACCATCGGCGGCGTCGAGATCCACGAACCGCCGGCGACCGGGGATGTGCCGCTCGTCGCCGACATGTCCTCGACGATCCTCTCGCGGCCCGTCGACGTGACCCGCTTCGGCCTGATCTATGCCGGCGCACAGAAGAACATCGGACCCTCAGGGCTCGTGATCGTCATCGTCCGTCGCGATCTCCTCGAGCGTGCTGGCAAGGACATGCCCAACATCTTCCGCTATGCAGCCCATGCCGCCGAAGGCTCCATGCTCAACACGCCGCCGACCTTCGCCTGGTACGTTGCCGGTCTGGTCTTCGCCTGGCTGAAGCGTAATGGCGGGCTGGCACGTATGGCCGAGATCAACCAGCGCAAGGCACAGATGCTCTACGACGCCATCGATGCCTCGACGTTCTACAGCAATCCGGTCGCACGGCCGTACCGCTCGTGGATGAACGTCCCTTTCGTGCTGGCACGACCGGAACTCGACGCGGCCTTTCTCGTGGAAGCCGAGAAGACGGGCCTGACCAACCTCAAGGGGCACCGTTCCGTGGGTGGTATGCGTGCCAGCATCTACAATGCCATGACCGAGGAGGGCGTCCGCACGCTCGTCCAGTTCATGGCCCATTTCGAGAAACAGCACGCCTGATACAGTGGCGCCCGGGGTTCAACACGTGAGCAAGAAGACGACGTTCAAGGTCCTGACACTCAACAATATCTCCGTGGAAGGCCTCCAGCGCCTGCCGCGCGATCGCTATGAGGTGGCCTCGGAGATCGGTCATCCTGACGCGATCATGGTGCGTTCGGCCAAGATGCACGACATGGCCTTGCCTGTCTCGCTGCAGGCCGTGGCGCGAGCCGGTGCCGGAGTCAACAACATTCCGGTCGCAGCGTTGTCAGCACTCGGCATCCCGGTATTCAATGCGCCGGGTGCCAATGCCAATGCGGTCAAGGAACTGGTCGTCGCCGGCATGCTGCTCGCCGCGCGCAACCTTTGTCAGGCCTGGGATTTCACCCGCAATCGCCAGGAAGAGGGTGCGGCACTCGACAAGGCGGTCGAGGCCGGCAAGAAGCAATTCGTGGGGTTCGAGTTGCCCGGTCGCACGCTGGGCGTGATCGGCCTTGGTGCGATCGGTGTGCAGGTTGCCAACGCCGCGCAGGCACTCGGCATGCGCGTCGTGGGGTTCGACCCGCAAATCACTGTCGAGCGGGCCTGGCAGCTCTCCGCGGCGGTCGAGCAGGCGCGCAGCCTGGAAGAGTTGTTCGGCCGTGCCGACATGATCACCGTGCACGTGCCGTTGGTCGACGCGACCCGCGGCCTGGTCAATGAAGCCAGACTCAAGCTGATGCCCGGCACCCGGGGCGTGGTGCTGAACTTCTCCCGCGGCGAGATCGTCGACGAGGGCGCGATGCTTGAAGCGCTTGCCGCCGGACGCCTTGGAAGTTACGTCTGCGACTTCCCCAGCCGCCGGTTGCTCGCCAGTCCGAAAGTCATCGCTCTGCCGCACCTCGGTGCGTCGACACACGAGGCTGAAGTCAATTGCGCGGTCATGGTCGCTGATAACCTGCGCAACTATCTCGAAAACGGGGCGGTGAGGCATTCGGTCAATTTCCCCGAAGCCGATATGCCGCGCCTCGATGCGCATCGCATCACCATCGCCAATGCCAACGTGCCGAACATGGTCGGTCAGATCTCGTCATGCATCGGTGATGCAGGGCTGAACATCGCCGACATGCTCAACAAGTCGCGCGGCGATCTGGCGTATACCATCGTCGATCTGGATGGCGAGGTGACCGACGAACTGGTTGACCGTTTGCGTGGTATCAAGGGCGTACTCTGCGTGCGCGATGTCGGTCGCCCGGGCTCGTGATTCCACAGGACGTACGTCCAGGCAGGTGACGGATGGCAACGCGCAGGACAAACGCCACGCGCAAGCGCAAGGCCCCGGCAGCGCAGCGCGCCAGCACACGCAAGCCTGCAGCCGATGTGGCCGCGCTCGGCACCCTGCGCAAGCAGATCGATGCCGTCGATGCGGCGATCCAGGTGAAGATCGCCGAGCGGGCACGCCTGGCGCAGCAGGTTGCCCGGGTAAAAGGCGGCGACTACTACCGTCCGGAGCGGGAAGCTCAGGTCCTGCGTGGCGTCGTGGCGCGCAACGAGGGGCCACTGACCGACGAGGAAATGGTGCGGCTGTTCCGCGAGATCATGTCGGCATGCCTCGCCCAGGAAGAGCCGCTCAAGGTCGGTTACCTGGGCCCGGAAGGCACCTTCAGCCAGTCGGCCGTGTACAAGCACTTCGGCCATTCCGTACGCGCACTGCCGTTGGCGACCATCGATGAAGTGTTCCACGAGGTCGAGTCGGGGGCGGCCAGTTTCGGCGTCGTACCGATCGAAAATTCCAGTGAAGGCACCGTCAACCACACACTCGACATGTTTCTCAGTTCACCGCTGAAGATCTGTGGTGAAGTCGAGATGCGCATACGCCAGCATCTGCTCGGCACCATGGGTGACCTGACGCAGGTGGTGCGTGTCTGCGCGCACCCGCAATCCCTGGCGCAGTGTCGCGCGTGGCTGCGTGAATATCTGCCCGGGGCCGAACTCGTGGGTGCCAGCAGCAATGCCGAGGGCGCGCGCCGTGCCCGCGACGAGGCCGGGACGGCAGCCATCGCCGGCGATGCGGCGGCAGAGGTCTATGCGCTGGACAAGCTCGTCGCCGATATCGAGGATCGACCGGACAACACCACGCGGTTTCTGGTGATCGGTCGCGAGATCCTCGGCGCCAGTGGTGACGACAAGACCAGCCTGCTGCTTTCCGTGCCCGACACCGATGATTCAGGTGCCCTGCACAGCCTGCTGGCACCGCTTGCCGAGCATCGGGTCAACATGACGCGTATCGAGTCCAGGCCATCGCACCGGCGCAAGTGGCACTACGTGTTTTTCATCGATCTCGACGGCCATGCCCGCGATGCGCCGGTGGCTGCTGCACTGGCTGCCCTGCGCAAACGCGCCGAGCTGTTCCGCATCCTCGGTTCGTATCCCAAGGCCGTGCTGTGAGTGATGCGCATCGCTACATCGCACTGGCCGCCGAGGGCGTGCAGCGTCTGGCGCCCTACGTGCCGGGCAAGCCCATCGAAGAGGTGGAGCGCGAGCTCGGCATCCGCAACACGGTGAAACTGGCGTCCAATGAAAACCCGCTCGGCCCGCCGGCGGCAAGCGTTGAGGCGGCCAGCCGGGCGCTGGGCAGTGCGGCGCTCTATCCAGATGGCTCGGCCTGGGCGCTCAAGCGGGGCCTGGCGGCACACCTCAACGTGACACCGGAGTGCCTGACCCCCGGCAATGGCTCCAACGATGTCCTCGTCCTGCTGGCCGAAGCGTTTCTCATGCCTGGCCGGTCCGCGATCTACTCGCAGTACGCGTTCATCGTCTATGCCCTGGCCGTACAGGCGGCATCGGCGCATGCCATCGTGGTGCCTGCGCTGCCCGCCCACCATCCCGTCAAGCCCCTTGGTCATGACCTTGCAGCGATGCGCGAGGCTGTCGACGACCGGACCCGTCTGGTCTTCATTGCCAACCCCAACAACCCGACCGGGACCTGGCTCGATGCGGGGGCGTTACGTGACTTCATCGCCTCGCTGCCGCCCGAAGTCATCGTCGTGGTCGACGAGGCGTATGCCGAATACGTGACCGACCCGGCCTATGCCTCTGCCATCGGCTGGATCGATGAGTTCCCCAATCTGGTCGTGACGCGGACCTTTTCCAAGATCTACGCCTTGGCCGGGCTGCGTGTCGGATATGCCGTCAGCCACCCCGTGATCGCCGACCTCCTGAACCGGGTGCGTCAGCCCTTCAATGTCAATGCCCCGGCGCAGGCGGCCGCGCTGGCGGCGCTGGACGATGCGGCGCATGTGAGGCGTTCGCAGCAACTCAACGCGCAGGGGCGGGTACAGCTTGGGGAAGGGTTGACGGCGCTGGGGTGCCAGGTGGTGCCATCCGAGGGCAACTTCCTTCTGGTGCGCATGCCGGTGCCGGCCATGGACAGCTACCAGCACCTGCTCAAGGCTGGATTCATCGTCCGGCCCGTCGGCAACTATGGCCTGCCCGACCACCTGCGCATCACCGTCGGCCTGCCGGAGCAAAACGCCGGTCTGCTCGCCGCACTGGCCCGCATGCCCGGCATCGCCGGCGCACGCTGCTGATGCAGCGCCTGGTTGCCCGACCCTCCAGTCGCGTCCATGGCACCCTGTGCGTGCCTGGCGACAAGTCGATCTCCCATCGGGCGGTGATGTTTTCCGCAATCGCCACGGGCCGGTCGAGCATCAGTGGCTTCCTGCCCGGCGAAGACTGCCTCGCCACGTTGGCGGCAGTGCGTGCCATGGGTGTCGACGCCACGCTGACCGGCGACACGAGCCTGGTGATCGAGGGCCGAGGCTTGCGCGGTTTTCGCCCCCCGCCGGCCATGCTCGACATGGGCAACTCGGGTACCGCGATGCGCCTGTTCACCGGCATGCTTGCTGGCCAGGCCTTCGACAGCACGCTCGGTGGCGATGCCTCGCTGTCGAAGCGGCCGATGGAACGGGTGGCCGAACCGCTGCGTCGCATGGGGGCGGTGATAGAAACCCGGCACGGCCGCCCGCCCGTCACCATCCGCGGTGGACACCCCCTGCGCGGCATCGATTACGACATGCCGGTGGCCAGCGCCCAGGTCAAGTCGGCCATCCTGCTGGCGGGGCTGTATGCAGAGGGCCGCACCGTGGTGCGCGAACCGGCCGTGACCCGTGACCACACCGAGCGCATGTTGCGTTCACTTGGGTACCCGGTCGACAGCCGCGGGGACGCCATCGCGCTGACGGGCGGTGGGGTGCTGACGGGACAGTCGATCAGTGTTCCCGGTGATCTCTCTTCCGCAGCTTTCCTGATTCTCGCTGCCTGCCTGGCGCGATCCGGCGAACTTGTGATCGAACATGTCGGCCTCAACCCGACGCGCACCGGGGTGCTCGATATCCTCCGCCTGATGGGCGCTGATATCACCATCACTGCCCGCCATGACGTGGGCGAGGAACCCTGCGGCACGCTGCGTGTTCGCCCGTCGGCACTGCAGGGCGCCGATATCCCGCCGGCGCTCGTGCCACTGGCGATCGACGAGTTCCCGGTGGTGTTTGTCGCCGCGGCGCTGGCCAGTGGCGAAACCCGCGTGTCCGGGGCCGGGGAACTGCGCCACAAGGAAAGCGACCGTATCGGTACGATGGTGGCCGGGCTTCGCGCACTGGGCGTCGAAGCAGAAGAACTGCCCGATGGCGCGCTCATCAGGGGCGGAACCCTGGGGGGCGGCACCGTCGACAGCCAGGGCGACCACCGGGTGGCGATGAGCTTCGCGGTCGCGGGCGCCCGTGCCAGCGGCCCGGTCGAGATCCTCGACACGGCCAACGTGGCCACCTCCTATCCCGGGTTCGTCGCCCAGGCGAGGGCCATCGGGTTGGCGGTCGGTGCGCCGTGACGCGCGATGCCGTGCCGGTGCTGGCGATCGATGGCCCCGCCGGTTCGGGCAAGGGCACGGTCTCCCGCCAGGTCGCCACGGCACTCGGTTGGCACCTGCTCGACAGCGGGGCGCTTTATCGCCTGGTTGCGCTGGATGCCCTGCGGGCCGGCGTCGCCCTGGATGGAGAACCCGCGCTTGCCGCGCGCGCCGCGCAACTGCCCGTGCGCTTCGACAGCGATGCCTCCGGTGAGGGCCGGGTCTGGCTCGATGGTGAGGAGGTCACGGCGGCGATACGCGGCGAGGCTGTCAGCGAGGGTGCTTCGAGGGTCGCTGCGTTGGCCGGGGTCCGTGCGGCGCTGCTGGCCCGCCAGCGCGCCTTCCGCCAGCCCCCCGGGCTGGTCGCCGACGGCCGTGACATGGGCAGCGTCGTTTTCCCCGATGCCGGGCTCAAGGTCTTTCTCACCGCCAGTGCCGCGGAGCGGGCGCGCAGGCGTCATAAGCAGTTGAAGGAAAAGGGTATTGATGTTAGCCTTGCGGCCCTTTCCCGGGAGCTGACCGAGCGCGATCACAGGGATTCGTCGCGCCAGGTCGCGCCGCTGAGACCCAGCGACGATGCACGCGTTCTGGATACCACCGACATGGATGTCGAGGAAGTGGTGGCCAGTGTGCTGCGATGGGCTTCTGCCGCGTTTCCGTGAAAATCCAGGTCCGGTCTGCGCCTGCGCAGTCCGGTTCATCCACTGACCGCCAGCCTGGCAACGGGCCGGCGCCTGCAACGACGAGAGGACGCCCCGAGCGGCGTATAACTCCCTTTATGACCGAGAATTTCTCCGAACTTTTCGAACAAAGTGTCGCCAACCAGCACATCAAGCCGGGCACCATACTGACCGGCCGCGTGGTTGATGTCTCCAGCGAGGCCGTCATCGTCAGTGCCGGACTGAAGTCCGAGGCGGTCATCCCCGCCAGCCAGTTCCGCAACGAAAGCGGCCAGATGGAGGTCCAGATCGGGGACCTCGTCGAGGTCGCACTCGATGCCGTCGAGGATGGTTTCGGCGAGACCCGCCTGTCGCGCGAGCGGGCCAAGCGCGTGCGGACATGGGAGGCCCTCGAGGACGCCTTCGCCCACGAAAAGATCGTCAAGGGTGTCATCAGCGGGCGGGTCAAGGGGGGCTTCACGGTCGACGTCGATTTCGTCAGGGCGTTCCTGCCGGGTTCGCTGGTCGATGTCCGGCCGGTGCGCGATCCATCCTACCTCGAAGGCAAGGAACTCGAGTTCAAGGTCATCAAGCTCGACCAGCGCCGCAATAACGTGGTCCTCTCCCGGCGCGCCGTCGTCGAGGCGGAATACAGTGTCGAGCGCGAGGCGCTGCTCGCTGCGCTCCAGGAAGGCGCGGTCGTCAAGGGCGTCGTCAAGAACCTGACGGACTACGGTGCATTCGTCGACCTCGGTGGCATCGACGGCCTCCTGCACATCACCGACATGGCCTGGAAGCGTGTCAAGCATCCCTCCGAAGTGGTCAACGTCGGCGACGAGATTTCCGTCAAGATCCTGCGTTTCGATCGTGAGAAGAACCGCGTTTCACTCGGCATCAAGCAGCTCGGTTCCGATCCGTGGGAGGCGATCTCGCGGCGCTATCCGCCCAATACACGGATCTTCGGCAAGGTCACCAATATCGCCGAATACGGTTGTTTCGTCGAGATCGAGGAAGGCGTCGAAGGGCTCGTGCACGTTTCCGAGATGGACTGGACCAACAAGAACGTCAACCCGTCGAAGGTCGTGCAGATCGGCGACGAGGTCGAGGTCATGGTGCTCGACATCGACGAGGAGCGGCGACGCATTTCGCTCGGCATCAAGCAGTGCCAGTCGAACCCGTGGTCCGACTTTGCAGCCACGTGCAACAAGGGCGACCGGGTATCCGGCACCATCAAGTCGATCACCGACTTCGGCATCTTCGTCGGTCTTGCCGGCGGGATCGACGGGCTGGTGCATCTCTCCGACATTTCCTGGGATGTACCCGGGGAAGAGGCCGTGCGTAACTACAAGAAAGGCGAGGATATCGATGCCGTGGTGCTGGCCATCGACCCCGAGCGTGAGCGCATCTCGCTCGGCATCAAGCAGCTCGACCAGGACCCGTTCTCGCGATTCCTGGCCGACTACCCCAAGGGCAGCATCCTCAAGGGGACGGTCAGCGAGGTCGACGCACGCGGTGCGGTTGTCGATCTGGCCGACGGTATCAAGGGCCAGCTGCGCGCCAGCGAACTGTCACGCGACCGTGTCGAGGACGCCCGTGCCGTTCTCAAGGTTGGTGATGAGGTCGAGGCCAAGTTCATCGGCCTCGACCGCAAGACGCGCATCGTTTCGCTGTCGATCAAGGCCAAGGATGCCCACGAGGAAGCCGAGGTCATGGAGAGCTACCGGGCAGAGAGCGCATCCTCAAGCGGGGCCACTACGCTGGGCGAGCTGCTGCGCGAGCGTATCTCGGGCAACAACGGGTCCTGACCGCAGCGGTCGGGAAGGGGGCAGCCGGTTTCCCGGGGGAGGCGGAATGACGAAGTCCGAGTTGATAGAGCTTCTGGCCAAAAAGCAGAAACACTTGCCGGCGAGGGATGTCGAACTCGCCGTCAAGCACCTGCTGGACTTGATGGGCGACGCCCTGTCGGGCGGTGGACGGATCGAGATCCGCGGGTTCGGCAGTTTCTCGCTCCACTATCGTCCGCCGCGCCTCGGGCGCAACCCGAAGACGGGGGAGGCGGTGGCGCTGGCCGGCAAGTATGTCCCCCATTTCAAGCCGGGCAAGGACTTGCGCGACCGTGTCAACCAGAACCGGCACCTGCCGATAAGGGACTGATGCACGCCGCGGCCAAGCCGAAGGGCGCATGATGTTGCGTACCGTCGCTTACCTGCTGGCGCTGGTCGTGTTGCTCGTGCTGGTCGCGCTCTTTTCCGTGCTGAACCCTGGGCGGATCTCCGTCGACCTTGCTTTCGCGGCAGTCGAGATGGAGAAGTCCGTCGTGCTGATCGGGGTGCTGACCATCGGATGGTTGTTCGGTCTGCTCTGCGCCATGGTGGCCGTGCTGCGCCTCATGCATCAGCGGCGCCAGTTGCGCCGTGCCCTGCACCTTGCCGAACAGGAAGTCCAGGCGTTGCGCAGCATGCCGGTGCGGGATGCCGACTGAATCTGCTTTTTTCTTTGCCGGGCTGTTGTTCATCGCTGCTGCCCTCGGCTACGTCTTTGCCAGGCTCGGGCGCGACGGGCCCGCAGGCGACGAGACCACCCGTGCCGATATCCTGCGGGGCTTCCGTTACCTCCTCAACGAGGACTCCGAGCGCGCCGTCGACGTCTTCACGGGCCTCGATACGGTGGGCGACGAGGACCTCGAGACACAGATCCAGCTCGGCGTGCTGTTCCGCAAGCGGGGCGAGGCGGACCGTGCCATCCGCCTGCATCGCCACCTGCTCGACCTCGAGTCCCTCGACGCTGCCCAGCGCGAGCGGGTGATGTTCGCGTTGGCGGAGGACTATCTTGCCGCAGGGATCCACGATCGTGCCGAGGAATACCTGCTTGGCCTGCGCCGCGGTGATGGCGCGCTGCGTGGGGCGGCGTTGCACCGCTTGCTGCATGTCTGCGAAGTGACGCGCGACTGGGGGCGCGCCATCCAGTTGTGCGCCGAACTCGAGGGCCATGACGGATACGACAAGGTCGAGCCGGCGCGGTTGGTGCATTACCTGTGCGAAATGGCCGAGCAGACGCGCGCCCACGGGGATGCGGCGATGGCCGCCGAATGGCTGGCCAGGGCACGAGCCACCGCTCCCGGACATCCCCGCGTGCTGCTGCTTGCGGCCGACCTCGCCCGGGATCGCGGTGATCATGGTGCCGCGCTCGCGGACTACCGCGAACTTGCCGGCGCCGATCCGCTGCTTGTGGGCGAGGTGTTGTCGCGCCTTCTCGACAGCGCGCGCAGGGCGCTGGGTAACGCCGGAGCCACTGCCCTGATCAGCGAGATCGGCAGTGCGGATCCGGCGGCACAGCGGCAGATCGCGCTTGCGGCGGTGCGCCGCAACGCGCCCGATGACCCGGCGGTGGACGGAGCCTTCACGGCGCTGCTGGCGGCACATCCGGTTGCCCGGGAGCTGCTTCCGGTACAGGGCGCTGCACCGGCATCCCCGGCTTCCCCACTGGATCCGATCAGGCGTGCCTTTGTCCGCCTGGTCGGCCAGATGCCGGGGTATGCCTGCCGTATCTGCGGCTACCAGAGCACGACCCTGCAGTGGCAGTGCCCGGGCTGCCGGCACTGGGACAGCGTGCGCCCGAGCAGCCGGCTGACCCCGGGTGATCCCCCTTGACCTGCGGGCGTATCGGCATTTCCTGCTGAAGTCGGGTCTTTCGGCACTCGGTCCCGAGGGCCGGCCTTCCTACGATGGGCGCGTCCGGAATTCCATCCGGCCCAAGTTCAACCCGCAAGAGGAAGTGCCATGTACCGGAACATCGCCATTGCCCTGCTGTCCGTGTTGCCCCTGGTCGCCCAGGCCGGCCCTGTCGACGTCAACACCGCGGATGCCGCGACGCTGGCGCGCGAGCTGGACGGCGTCGGCGACGCCCGTGCCCGCGCCATCATCGAGTACCGCGAGAAGAACGGCCGTTTCGCTTCGACCGACGATCTTCTCAAGGTGTCGGGTATCGGTCCGCAGGTCCTCGACAAGAATCGCGACAACATCCGCATCGGTGGAAAACCGGCGGGCGCCGGCACGCGGCCGGCCTCGCCGTGAGGCCTGCCGGGCGGCACGGCAGTGTCCGTGCCGCCCGGGTCTGGTCCGTGGGGCGACGGCGCGCCGCCCATCCAGTATCATCGCGGCACGCACCGACGTGCTTCCGAGGAGCGCCCAAATGTCGAAACCGGTCCGTACGGCCGTGTTCCCCGTCGCCGGTCGTGGCACGCGCTTTCTGCCGGCCACCAAGGCCATGCCGAAGGAAATGCTGCCCATCGTCGACAAGCCGCTGGTCCAGTACGCCGTCGAAGAGGCGCTCGAGGCCGGGGTAGACCGCCTGGTCTTCGTCACGGGCAGCAGCAAACGCGCCATCGAGGATCATTTCGACCGTGACCCCGAACTCGAACGCGCCTTGCAGGATGCGGGCAAGCGCCACCTGCTCGATATCGTCAAGGGCATCCTGCCCGCCGGGGTGTCGTGCGTGTACATCCGTCAGGGCGAGCCGCTCGGGCTGGGCCATGCCGTGCTGTGTGCCCGGCCGGCGGTCGGCGACGAGCCGTTCTATGTCCACCTGCCAGATGACCTCATCCGTGCCGATACGGGCTGCCTGAGCCAGCTCCGCGCCCACCACGATGCCCACGGCGCGGCCGTGATTGCCGTCCAGGAAGTGCCGCGGGCCAGAACCCGTGATTACGGCATCGTTGCCGTCGACACGAAACATCAGCTTCGCCAGATCGTCGAGAAACCCGCCCCGGAGGTGGCGCCGTCATGCCTGGCGGTGGTTGGACGCTACCTCCTCACGCCGGATATCTTCGATATCCTCGAAGAGACAGGCCGGGGCACCGGTGGCGAGATCCAGCTCACCGATGGCATCGCGCGCCTGCTCGGTCAGGCGCCCGTCTATGCCCTGCCTTTCATCGGCCGGCGCTACGATTGTGGCAGCAAGCTCGGCTATCTCGAGGCGACGATCGACTATGCGCTGGCGGACCCGGCGTTGGCCGAACCGCTCGCCATCCACCTGCGCGGGCTGACGGCGAGGGCCTGAGCGCCCGGCGGGCGTCAGCCCTCGGGGAAATCCCCGTCGTTAATGAAAAAGCCGGCCGGACGTGCGCCCAGGCCGGCGTTTTTTCGTGTCTGGCTCCCCGGGCCGGATTCGAACCAGCGACCAACCGGTTAACAGCCGGTTGCTCTACCACTGAGCTACCGGGGAAGTGAGCTGCGGGCGGAGCGCGCGATTGTGGGCCAGCCGCCGGTGGCAGGTCAAGGTATCCGCACGCAGCGCTCAGCTTTTCAGAAGCTTGCGTATCCGCGTGATGGCATCTTCGAGTGTCGCCATGCTGCAGGCGTAGGACAGCCGCATGAAGCCCGGGGCGCCGAATGCCGAACCAGGCACCACGGCCACGCCGGCCTCGTCAAGCAACCGTTCGGCAAGGGCCAGGTCATCCTTGAGACCGCTGACGCGGAGCGCCTCGCTTGCATCCGGGAATGCGTAGAAGGTGCCGGCGGAAGGCAGGCAGCGGAAGCCGGGGGTGTCGTTCAAGGCGGCGACGATGAAGTCATGGCGCTCGCGAAATGCCTGGCACATGGCGCGTACGCACGACTGATCGCCGTCGAGTGCGGCGACACTTGCCGCCTGAGAAATCGTGCACGGGTTCGAGGTGCTCTGGCTCTGGATCTTCTTCATCGCCGCGATGATTGTCTTCGGGCCGCCGGCATAGCCGATGCGCCAGCCGGTCATGGCATAAACCTTGGAAACCCCGTTGATCGTCACGGTCCGCTCGCCGAGCGCCGGGCACGCCGCGGCAAACGTCACAAAAGGCTCATCCGCCCAGTAGATGTGCTCGTAGATGTCGTCGGCAGCGATGACGATGTTGGGGTGGCGCTCCAGTACCTTGCCGAGCGCAACGAGTTCTGCCCGCGTGTAGGCCGCGCCGGTCGGATTGCTGGGGCTGTTGAGGAAGACCAGCCGCGTGCGCGGCGTGATCGCTGCCTCAAGCGTGCGAGGGGTGATCTTGAAGCCGTCCTGCATCGACGCTGCGATGATGACAGGCTCGGCGTCGGCAAGCTTGACCATGTCCGGGTACGAGACCCAGTACGGTGCCGGCACCAGTGCTTCGTCGCCCGGATTGAGCAGGGCGCTGCACAGGTTGTAGAGGGTCTGCTTGGCCCCGCACGACACGAGGATCTGGTCGGGCGCATAGGCAAGCCCGTTTTCGCGCTGGAACTTGGCGCTGATGGCTTTGCGCAGTGCCGCTGTCCCCTCGACCGCCGTATAGCGGGTCTGCCCGGCATCGATGGCCGCGATCGCCGCCGCCCGGATGTGCTGCGGGGTGTCGAAGTCCGGCTCGCCGGCGCCAAGGTCGATGATGTCGCGTCCCTGGGCGCGCAGCTCTGCAGCCCGCGCCGTGACTGCCATGGTCGGGGATGGCTTGACGCGCTGGCAACGTTGGGAAACTGTTAGACTCACCGGAGTTCCTCGCTGAAGTGACCGCCTGTCCAGGGGCGCACATGTTACGGGATTCGCCTGTGCCCACCAACAGGAGCACGCCGCCCGCCGACCGGCTCACCCTCGTGGCGGACTTCCCGCCGGCCGGCGACCAGCCGCAGGCCATCGCAGCCCTGGTCGACGGGCTGGAGGCAGGACTCAGCCGGCAGACGCTCCTCGGCGTGACGGGCTCTGGAAAGACCTACACCATGGCCAACGTCATCGCGAAGATGCAGCGGCCAGCGATGATCCTTGCGCCCAACAAGACCCTCGCCGCGCAACTCTACGGCGAGATGCGCGAGTTTTTTCCGCGCAATCGCGTCGAGTACTTTGTCTCGTACTACGACTATTACCAGCCCGAGGCCTACGTCCCGTCGTCGGACACCTACATCCAGAAGGACGCCTCGGTGAATGCGCACATCGAACAGATGCGCTTGTCGGCCACCAAGGCACTCATGGAGCGATCCGACTGCGTCATTGTCGCCACGGTTTCGTCGATCTACGGCCTCGGCGACCCCCAGGCTTACTTCGGCATGGTCCTGCACCTCTCGCGAGGTGACCGCATCAGCGAGCGCGACATCCTGCGCAGGCTGGCCGAGCTGCAGTACACCCGCAACGAAGTGCAACTCGTCAACGGCACGTATCGTGCGCGGGGTGAGGTCATCGACATCTTTCCCGCTGAATCCGAGCGCGATGCGCTGCGCGTCCTGCTCTGCGATGACGAGGTGGAGGGCCTGTCACTCTTCGACCCGCTGACCGGCGAAGTCCTGCGACATATCCCGCGCTACACCATCTTTCCGAAGTCGCACTACGTGACCCCGCGTGAATCGTTGCTGCGCGCTGTCGAGGATATCCGTCTCGAACTTGGTGAGCGTCTCGAGGTGCTGCGCGGGACCGGTAAACTGGTCGAGGCGCAGCGTCTCGAGGAACGCACACGTTACGACATCGAGATGATGGCGGAACTCGGTTACTGCAACGGCATCGAAAACTACAGTCGCTACCTGTCGGGGCGCCAGCCCGGTGAGCCGCCGCCCTGCCTGTTCGATTACCTGCCGCGCGATGCGCTGCTCATCGTCGACGAGAGCCATGTGACCATCCCTCAGCTCGGCGGGATGTACCGGGGCGACCGCTCGCGCAAGGAGACGTTGGTCGAATACGGTTTCCGCCTGCCCTCGGCCCTCGATAACCGTCCGCTGCGGTTCGACGAGTTCGAGGCCCTCTCGCCACAGACGATCTACGTGTCGGCCACGCCAGGCCCCTTCGAAAGGAAGCACGCCGATGCGACCGTCGAGCAGGTCGTACGACCAACGGGGCTGGTCGACCCGAATGTCGAAGTGCGCCCGGCCACGGCCCAGGTCGATGACGTGCTCGGCGAGATCCGCCAGTGCGTGGCAAGAGAAGAGCGCGTGCTGATCACGACCCTGACCAAACGCATGGCCGAGGATCTGACCGACTACCTGCAGGAACACGATGTCCGCGTCCGCTACCTGCATTCCGATATCGAGACCGTCGAGCGCATGGAGATCATCCGCGACCTGCGCCTCGGGGCCTTCGACGTGCTCGTCGGTATCAACCTGCTTCGGGAAGGACTGGACCTGCCCGAAGTCTCGCTGGTGGCGATTTTCGATGCCGACAAGGAGGGTTTCCTGCGCTCCGAGGGGTCCCTGATCCAGACCATTGGTCGTGCGGCAAGGAACCTCAACGGCCGGGCACTGCTCTACGCTGATTCGGTGACCGGATCGATGGCCAGGGCGATGGCCGAGACCAGCCGGCGCCGCGAGCGCCAGATCGAGTTCAACCGGGTCCACGGCATCACGCCCCGGTCGATCAGCAAGGCCGTGCGCGACGTCATGGAGGGGGCGCACGGTGCGGTTGCCGTTCGCCAGCGGGGCAGGGAGGGTGCGAGGGCGGCTGCCGCACCGACCGTGCCGGCCCGCCCGCTGAGCCCGGCACGGAGGGTTCGGGAAATCGCCCGGCTGGAAAAGAAGATGCTCCGCCATGCGCGCGACCTGGAGTTCGAGGCCGCCGCGGCGCTCCGCGACCGGATCGCCGAACTCCACCGCGAGGCCCTGGGCCTGACATCGGCGGACGGCGGGCGCCTTGCCATCACGGGTACCGATTAGGTATCGTGACGCCGGTTTGCGGCGAAGGCGCGTAGCTCAGTGGTTAGAGCACTTGCTTGACATGCAAGGGGTCGTTGGTTCAACTCCAATCGCGCCTACCATCCCCGCAACGGCCCCCGCCTCCCGGGTGGCCGTCTGCTAGGATCCGCCCGGCGCGCCCGCCAGGGCGCCCACCCGTTTCTTCCAGGACACCATCAGCATGCCGGTCATCACGCTGCCCGACGGCAGTCAGAAGACGTTCGAGCAGCCCGTTTCGGTTGCCGCGCTGGCGTCGTCCATCGGTGCTGGCCTGGCCCGGGCTGCACTGGCCGGCCGTGTCGACGGCAGGCTTGTCGACACCTCATATGTCATCGGCGACGATGCCAACGTGTCGATCGTCACGGCGCGCGATGCCGACGGCATCGAGATCCTGCGCCATTCCACCGCGCACCTGCTCGCACAAGCCGTGCAGGATCTCTTTCCCGAGGCCCAGGTCACGATCGGTCCGGTGATCGAGGACGGCTTCTACTACGACTTTGCCTTTGCGAGGCCGTTCACCCCTGAGGACCTTGCCGCCATCGAGCAGAAGATGCGCGAACTCGTGGCGGCCGACCTGGCCGTCGAGCGGCGGGTCATGTCGCGGGACGCGGCCATCGACTTCTTCCGCGGCCAGGGCGAGCAGTACAAGGCTGAAATCATCGCCGACATTCCGCCCGGTGAGGACATCAGCCTGTACGGGCAGGGGGGCTGGGTTGACCTGTGCCGGGGACCCCATGTGCCGTCAACCGGCCGGCTGGGCGCATTCAAGCTGACGAAGCTGGCCGGGGCCTACTGGCGGGGTGATTCGCGCAACGCGATGCTGCAACGGATCTACGGTACCGCATGGCCTGATGACGCGTCGCTCAAGGCCTACCTTAAACGTCTCGAGGAGGCCGAGAAGCGTGACCACCGCAGGCTGGGGCGCGAACTCGACCTGTTCCACTTCCAGGAGGAGGCCCCTGGCGCCGTGTTCTGGCATCCGCATGGCTGGACGCTGTTCCGCCAGCTGATCGGCTACATGCGTGAACGTCAGGCGGCTGGTGGCTACCAGGAGGTCAATACCCCGGAGATCATGGACCGCGAGTTATGGGTGCAGTCCGGGCACATGGACAAGTTCGGCGACAACATGTTCATGACGCAGACGCCGGATGAGCGCTGCTATGCCATCAAGCCGATGAACTGCCCGGGACACATCCAGGTCTTCAACCAGGGCCTGAAGAGCTACCGCGAACTTCCGCTGAGGTTGTGCGAGTTCGGCAAGGTGCATCGCTACGAGCCCTCGGGAGCCCTGCACGGGCTGATGCGCGTGCGGGCTTTCACCCAGGACGATGCGCACATTTTCTGTACCCCGGCGCAGATCACCGAAGAATCGGTCCGGGTCACCGACCTGATACTCGGCATCTACCGTGATTTCGGCTTTGACGACGTGCGGGTCAAGTTTTCCGACCGCCCGGCCCAGCGGGTCGGCAGCGACGAAATCTGGGACCGGGCCGAGGAGGCGCTCAGGGAGGCGGCAAGGGCTGCCAACCTCGAGATGGCCTACAACCCCGGGGAGGGCGCCTTCTACGGGCCGAAGCTGGAGTTCGTGCTGCGTGACGCCATCGGCCGGGACTGGCAATGCGGCACCCTGCAGGTCGATTTCAACCTGCCCGGCCGCCTCGGGGCGAGCTTTGTCGGCGATGACAGCCAGCGCCATACACCGGTCATGTTGCACCGGGCCATGTTCGGTTCGATCGAGCGTTTCCTCGGCATCCTGCTCGAGCACCATGCCGGCCGGCTGCCGTTGTGGCTGGCACCGGTCCAGGCCGTCGTGCTCAACATCACGGACCGCCAGGCCGAATACGCCACCTTGATCATGGAAACACTGAAAAATCAGGGCGTTCGGGCCGAAGTGGACTTGAGGAACGAGAAAATAGGCTTTAAGATCCGCGAGCACACGCTCAGGCGCGTCCCCTGCCTTCTGGTGGTCGGGGATCGTGAATCGCAGACCCACACCGTGGCCGTGCGCACGCGGGCCGGCAAGGATCTCGGCAGCATGTCCATCGGGCAGCTGCAGGAGAGGCTTGTCTCAGCCATCGCGAGCCGCGGCCGCGCTTCAATGGAGGATTGACGCATCGTTTCCAGTAAACGTGTCCGGCGTAACGAGGACATCGACGCACCACTGCTGCGGGTTATCGACGAAAACGGCGAGCAGGCAGGCATCCTTTCCCGCGAACAGGCCCTGCTCCGTGCCGGGGCGGCGGGCCTTGACCTCGTGGAAATCTCGCCGACCGCCGACCCGCCGGTCTGTCGCATCATGGACTTCGGCAAGTTCATGTTCGAACAGAACAAGAAGGCGCATGCAGCCAAGCGCAAGCAGAAGCAGATTCAGGTCAAGGAAGTGAAGTTCCGGCCGGGGACCGAGGAGGGCGACTACCAGGTCAAGCTCCGCAACCTCGTCCGCTTTCTCACCCAGGGAGACAGGGCAAAGATCACGCTCCGTTTCCGTGGACGGGAAATGGCTCATCAGGAGATCGGGGTGCAACTCCTGCAGCGGGTCCGCCAGGACCTTGAGCCACTGGGGACCGTCGAACAGATGCCGCGCCTCGAAGGTCGGCAGATGGTGATGGTCGTTGCACCGAAAAAGAAGTGAGTGACGGCGGCCGGATGACCGGTGTGCCGAAACCCGCCTGCACCGGCCCGCAAGGGTACGGTCCGGGCCATGAGGAGACATTGAAATGCCCAAGATGAAGACCAACCGGGGGGCGGCCAAGCGGTTCCGGAAAACCGCCAGCGGTTACAAGTGTGCTCAATCGCACCTGAATCACATCCTGACCAAGAAAAGCAGCAAGCGGAAACGCCAGCTGGGTCCGATGACGCAGGTTGATGAAAGCGATGTGCGCGGCGTGCAGCGCATGCTGCCTTACACTTGAGGGGAATGACCGATGGCCAGAGTGAAACGTGGGGTGACTGCGCGGGCTCGACACCGCAAGATCCTCAAGAAAGCCAAGGGCATGTCCGGTGCCCGCCGGAAGCTCATCAAGACGGCCAAGCAGGCCGTCGTCAAGGCGGGGCAATACGCCTATCGCGACCGTCGCGCGCGCAAGCGTGAGTTCCGTGCCCTGTGGATCACGCGCATCAATGCGGCGGCCCGCGGGCATGGTCTGTCCTACAGCCGCATGATGAACGGCCTGCGTGTCGCGGGCGTCGAGATCGACCGCAAGGTCCTTGCCGATCTCGCCGTGTTCGACGATGCAGCGTTCGGGGCGTTGGCCGAAAAGGCCAAGGCCGGGCTCGGCGGCTGATCAATCCGGGATTCCGCCCCGGGGCGCCTGACGGGCGCCGCGGGGCGGGGTGTCGCGGTGTCTTTCCATGGACCAGCTCAAGGCCTTGCTCGACCAGTCCTGCGCGGAAGTTGCGGCGGCGGCCGACCTCGCTGCGCTCGATGCCATTCGTGTGCGTTACCTCGGCAAGAAGGGCCAGGTGACGGCGTTGCTCCGTTCGTTGGGCACGCTGGCGGAAGGTGAGCGGCGCCAGGCCGGACAGGCGGTCAATGCCGCGCGTGCGGCACTCCAGTCCGCCCTCGATGCGCGCCAGGCAGTGCTTGAAGATGCCGCACTGGAGGCCACGCTGAAGGCGGATGCCATCGACGTCACGCTGGCCGGCCGTGGCCAGCACGGCGGTGGCCTGCACCCGGTGACGCGCACCCTGGATCGCATCGCGGAGATCTTCTCCCACGCCGGCTTCAGCGTTCACGAAGGCCCCGAGATCGAGGACGATTTCCACAACTTTACCGCGCTCAACATCCCGCCAGACCATCCGGCCCGGGCCATGCACGACACCTTCTACCTTGCCGATGGCCGCTTGCTGCGCACCCATACGTCCCCGGTGCAGATTCGCGCGTTGCTGGCCAACGGTGCGCCGATCCGCCTGATTGCCCCCGGGCGGGTCTATCGGCGTGATTCCGACATGACGCACACGCCGATGTTCCACCAGGTCGAGGGGTTGGTCGTCGACCGCGACGTGAGCTTTGCCCACTTGAAATGCGTGTTGCACCAGTTCATCGAGCGTTTCTTCGAGCGGCGTGCCACCGTACGTTTCCGGCCATCGTATTTCCCTTTCACGGAGCCTTCCGCGGAAGTCGACGTGCTGGCGGAATCCGGCCGCTGGCTGGAGATCCTTGGCTGCGGCATGGTGCACCCCGATGTGCTGGCGGGTGCAGGCATCGACCCCGAGGTCCATACCGGCTATGCCTTCGGTATGGGCGTTGAACGGCTGGCGATGCTCCGTTATGGCATCGACGACATCCGCCTGCTGTTCGAAAACGACATGCGCCTGCTGGCCCAGTTTGGCTGAGGAAGACGATGAAGGTCAGCGAATACTGGCTGAGGGAGTGGGCTGATCCGGCGGGCGGCACCGCGGCGCTGGTCCATCAGCTGACCATGCAAGGCCTCGAAGTCGATGAGGCAGTACCGGTCGGTGGTCCCCTGCCACATGTCGTGGCTGGCCGGGTCCTGTCCGTGGCGGCGCACCCGGATGCAGACCGGCTACGCGTTTGTCAGGTCGACAGCGGCGAGGGTACGTTGCAGGTCGTTTGTGGGGCCGCCAATGTACGGGAAGGCGGCGTTTACCCGCTGGCCATGGCCGGCGCCAGCCTGCCTGGCGGGCTGCGCATCCGGCGCTCCAGGCTGCGCGGTGTTCCTTCCGAGGGCATGCTTTGTTCAGCGGTGGAGCTCGGCATCGCGGAACACGCCGAAGGATTGCTCGAGCTGGATTCCGTTCTCGTGCCCGGCACTTCCGTTGCCGGGGCGCTGGCGCTCGAGGACGTGGTCCTCGACATCAATGTCACGCCCAACCGGGCCGACTGCTTTTCCATCGTCGGCATTGCCCGTGACATCGCCGCGGTTGCCGGCCTGCCGTTCCGGGACCCCGCACCGCCAGCAGTGGCAGCGCAGATCGAAGACACATTCCCGGTACGCATCGAGGATGAAGCGGGGTGTAGCCAGTTCTGTGGTCGCGTGATCCGCGGGATCGACCCACGGGCGCAGACCCCGCTGTGGATGGTCGAGCGGCTGCGCCGCTGTGGCATCCGTGCCATCAGTCCGGTGGTCGATGTCACCAACTACGTCATGCTCGAACTCGGTCAGCCGCTGCACGCCTATGACCGTGCCTTCCTGCAGGGTGCGATCCGTGTCCGCCGCGCCCGGCCCGGCGAGCGCCTGCGCTTGCTGGGCGGCACCGAACTGGCACTCGATCCCGACGTGCTGGTCATTGCCGATGACCGCGGTGCGATCGGCATGGCCGGCATCATGGGCGGCGAGGGCACTGGCGTGGGCCCGGCGACCTGCGATGTGTTCCTCGAATCGGCGCATTTCCCGCCTGCGGCAGTCGTCGGGCGGGCACGTCGCCATGGGTTGCAGACAGATGCCTCGATGCGTTTCGAGCGCGGCGTCGATCCGGCGGCGCCGCAACCCGCCATCGAACGGGCCACTGCCCTGCTGGTCGGGATCTGCGGCGGCCAGCCCGGCCCCGTGTCGGTCGGGGGGGTGGCCGCCCCGGCAGCGCGGTCGGCGGTCCGCCTGCGGCCAGCACAGATCCCGCGAGTGCTGGGCCTTGCGATCGGCGATGCCGAGGTCGAGGCGAGCCTGGCGCGGCTGGGCATGCAGGTTTCTGGCTGCGCAGACGGCAGTTGGCTGGTCACGCCACCAACCCACCGCTTCGACATTGCCATCGAAGTCGATCTCCTCGAGGAACTGGCCCGCCTGGTCGGCTACGATGCGATCCCGGAGCAGCCCGGGACCCGCGCCACGACGCTCGGCAACAGCAGCGAGTCATCGCGTCGGTGCGAGCGGCTGCGTGCGATCTGGGTGGATCGGGGCTATCAGGAGGTCGTCACCTGGAGCTTCGGTGATGCGGCCGGCGACGCCGAATTCGCCCAGGGTGGCGGCGCCATCGACCTGGTCAATCCGATTTCCGCGGAGCTGGCGACCCTGCGGCGCAGCCTGTGGCCCGGGCTGGTTCGAACGTTGTTACATAACCAGGCCCGGCAGGTGGCCCGCTTGCGGGCCTTTGAGGTGGGACGCGTCTACCACATGCAGGACGGCCATCCGGTCGAACGCGCGGTGATTGGCGGGATCGCCGGCGGCCCACATCTCCCCGAGCAGTGGGGTGAGGGGGGGCGGAAAGTTGATTTCCATGACGTCAAGGCCGACATCGAAGCGCTGTTTTGTCGCGCGGAGCGGGCAGTCGACCTGCGCTGGATCGCCGCCGCCCACCCGGCGCTGCAGCCCGGGCGCAGCGCGAGGATCGAGCGGCAGGGGCGCCTTGTCGGCTGGCTGGGCGTGATGCACCCCCGGCTGGTGGCAGCGCGCGGGATGGTTGAGGCACCGTTGCTGTTTGAACTCGATCTCGATGAATGCCTGCGAACTCGGCTGCCGACATACCAGCCGGTTTCGCGCTATCCGGCCGTACGCCGTGACCTCGCCGTGCTGGTGGCACGCGATGTGCCCGTGGTACGGCTTCTGGATACGGTCCGGGCTGCGGCGGGCGTCGCGCTGCGTGACGTGTTCGCTTTTGATGTCTATGCCGGCGAGCGCATAGAGTCTGGTAAAAAGAGTGTCGCTTTGGGCTTGATTTTACAGGAAACATCGCGCACCCTAACCGACGTTGAATGCGACGCCATCGTGGCTGCGGCGGTCTCCCGCCTGACGGAAGAACTTGGTGCGAGAATCAGGACATAAGACCCGGCAATGGCGTTGACCAAGGCAGACATGGCGGAGTCGCTGTTCAATGAACTGGGGCTCAACAAGCGCGAAGCGCGCGAGCTCGTCGAGCAGTTTTTCGAAGATCTCCGCGCGTCGCTGGCCAGCGGGGAGCAGGTCAAGCTTTCCGGGTTCGGTAATTTCGACCTGCGCGACAAGAACCAGCGCCCTGGCCGCAACCCGAAGACGGGCAAGGAAATCCCCATCACGGCGCGGCGTGTCGTCACGTTTCGTCCAGGACAGAAACTAAAAGCCCGAGTGGAAGCCTATGCTGGAGCCGGGGAATAACGACGAACTGCCGCCGATCCCTGGGAAGCGGTATTTCACCATTGGCGAGGTCAGCGAGCTGTGTGCGGTCAAGCCGCACGTACTGCGTTACTGGGAGCAGGAGTTCCCGCAGCTCAAACCCGTCAAGCGCCGTGGCAATCGCCGCTATTACCAGCGCCAGGATGTGCTGGTCATCCGCCAGATCCGCAGCCTGCTCTACAACGATGGCTTCACCATTGGTGGTGCCCGCCAGAAGCTGGCCGGCGAACAAGCCCGCTCGGACGTCAGCCAAAGCCAGCAGATCATCCGCCAGCTGCGCAGCGAACTGGAAGAGATCCAGCGTCTGTTGCGACGCTAGGCGGCGGCTTGTCCGCGGGTCACCCTGATCGGTTATCATGCCGGCCTCGCACCGGTCCGTGGCTGGCGCGTGACCACCGGCTTCAATCCTGACGGAATCTGCACGGGGCGTGGCGCAGCCTGGTAGCGCACCTGCATGGGGTGCAGGGGGTCGCAGGTTCAAATCCTGTCGCCCCGACCAGATTCCCTCCGGTGGTTGCCTAGAGCAGCGTGTTCACGTCGCTCAGCAGGCGGTCTTCGATGCCAAGCAGTATCGGCACGCCGCCCCGCCGGTAGATGTTCACCTTGGCGTTATGAACCCTGCGCGGGCGCCCATGCTTGTCGCGGATGGTCATCTCGCGCACGGAAAATGTGCCGTTCGCCAGTGCCCGCCCGGTCAGGTAGCACTTGATCGAGGCGATGGCCTCGCCGGACAGTTCGATGCCGTTGAGTTGCGCAAGGGTGCGCTGGGCGTGCTCGATGAAGCCCGCGGAATCGAGTTCCCTTCCCGTGCCGTCTTCGCTGGCGGGGCAGGGCAGGTGGAACGTGCCCACCAGAATCTGCCCTGGCAGCCCGGCGCTGATCATCCGCGCCAGGTCGATGGTCACGTCGCCGACGATATCGCTGTAGACCGTCGGGTTGAGTCCTTCGGCATGATGGAACTCGTAGCAACTGCCGATATGGAAGCTGGTCCGCAGCAGTGGTACGGCCGGAGGTCGCAGCTTGTGCCGGGCGATCGCGTTATCGGCCAGTACGAGATGCATGAAGTGGTAGAGGTTGACGTTGGCCTCGAGGCCCGTGTCGCGATTCCAGATATAGAAACCATCGCCGGTGTTGGACCGCGCGAAGTCAACCAGCACGTGGCGACCGAGCAGGTGGCTATGGGCGGCATTCAGCGAACACAGCAGGCTGTTGAGCTGGGTCATCTGCTGAAAGGGGTTCAGCAGGCTGAAGCCGACGATATCGAACAGCGCCACGGCACGGTGGTGCACCAGGCTGACGCTGTGACGCTTGATCATCGCCTCGATGGCCCGATGCTCCACTCCACCGCCACCCAGCGGCTGCCGCAGGGTGATGTACCGTGGCTCGGTGCCGAGCAGATGTGCGGCATTGCGCATCTGTCTCTCGGTGAAACAACGGCCGCCCGACAACAGTTCGGCGATGAACTCGCGTGTCGAATCCCCGGTGCCGGTCTCCATGCCGGCGGCCGCACCATACTCGGCGACAGTGAAATGCGGCACCACCAGCAGCTGCAGACCATCCCCCTGCGGACACCAGGCGAGGATGAGGTTGCGCCCGAGATCCCAGCTGTGATGGAGCTGGCGCTCCAGCTCGGCGAGGTTGCCACGCAGGCGCAGGTCGGTTTCGGGATCGCTGTGCAGGCCGCTGCTGATCATCACTGTGCCGCCGTATGCCTGGGGCGCGTCCGGCTACTGGCCACGCACGACACCTGCGTGCCTGACGATGCCGGGTTGCTCGCTTAGAATGCCCGAGCATCGCGCTTCCATGCAACGTAAGCGCCATTGAGGGAGTCCCGTCGTGCCACTGGTGCCGATCACCGACCCAACCATCGCTGTGGCCCTGCGCACTGCCGCAGGGCCCGGTGGCTGCATCGACGACCCGGCGGCGATCGCGGCCTGCCTGGCCGACTGGCGTGGGCGCTTCACCGGGCAGGCCGCCATGGTGCTCCAGCCGGGAACGACGCAGGCGGTGGCGGATGTCATCCGCCTGTGTGCGCGGCATGGCATCGGCGTCGTGCCACAGGGGGGCAACACCGGACTGGTGGGGGGCAGCGTGCCCCGCGCCACTGCGGAGCGACCCCAGATCCTGCTGTCCGCATCGCGCTTGCGCAACATCATCTCCATCGACACCGACAACGACACCCTCACGGCCCAGTCGGGTTGCGTGCTGGCCGTGCTGCAACAGGCGGCGGATGCCGCCGGGCGCCTTTTTCCGCTCAGCCTGGGTGCCGAAGGATCCTGCCAGCTCGGTGGCAACATTTCGACCAACGCCGGGGGCACGGCGGTGTTGCGTTTTGGCACCATGCGGGACCTCGTCCTGGGTCTCGAGGTGGTCCTGCCCGATGGCCGGGTCTGGAACGGCCTGCGCGGCCTGCGCAAGGACAACACCGGCTACGACCTCAAGCAGTTGTTCATTGGTGCGGAGGGCACCCTGGGGTTCATCACGGCGGCAACCTGCAAGCTGTATCCTCGCCCGCGCGACGTGGCAACGGCCCTGCTGGCGCTCAATGATGTCAACACGGCGGTTGAGCTGTACGCCCGCGCCCGCGAGTCGCTGGGCAGTGAGCTGGTCGCCTTTGAATTCATGAATCCGGCCGCGCTGGCGCTGGCGGTCGGCCATCTTGGGACCCAAAGCCGGCCTTTCGACCGGACGTACGGTTGTCATGTGCTGGTCGAGATCGCGTCGGTGCGCCACGCAGCCCGCTGTGCCGACGACCTCGAGGGCTTCCTCGCCCGCATGCTCGATGCGGGGACGGTGGTCGATGGCGTGATGGCGCGCAGTGGCGCACAGCGTGCTGCCCTGTGGGGGTTGAGGCACGCCATCCCGGAAGCCGAGCGACGCGCGGGGCCAGCGCTCAAGCATGACGTATCGGTGCCGGTATCTGCTGTCGGGCGCTTCATTGCCGAGGCCACGAGCCGGGTGGGGGCGGTCATCCCGAACGCGACGGTCATCGCCTTCGGCCACCTTGGCGATGGCAACGTGCATTTCAATGTCGCCCTGCCTACCGGGGATGGCTCACAGGGCTTGTTGGCCCGCGCCGGCGAAGTGACCGGGACGGTTCATGCCCTGTGCGCCGATTTCGACGGCAGCTTCAGCGCCGAGCACGGCATCGGCCGGCTCAAGATGGACGAGCTGCAGCGTTGGCGGGGCGGGGTGAGCCTTGATCTCATGCGGGCCATCAAGCAGGCGCTCGACCCGGCCGGGATCATGAACCCCGGTGCGCTCATCCGTGGCGCGGCGGCCGGCGACGCTGCCGGCAGCGGATGCTAAACTGCCGCGCATTTCCCCGTCCGTGCCGCACCCGGGCCAGGCACCGGGTGGCGTCGCACCCCCTTCGATAACAGGGTCCTGCCATGATGAAGACTGTCGCCGCATCGCCGGCACGCGCACCGTGGGTGGTGCTCAAATTCGGCGGCACCAGCGTCTCGAGCCGGGTGCGCTGGGAGACGATCCATGACCTGCTCTGCAGCCGCCAGCAACAGGGTTACCGCCCGCTGGTGGTGCACTCTGCGCTGGCCACGGTATCGAACAGCCTCGATGCCCTGCTGAAGGATGCCCCGCGGGGTGACGTGAGCGGGGCGCTCGATGCCATCCGCACGACGCACCTGGCATTGGCCGACGAACTGGGGGTCGACGGCGAGGGGCTGCTCGCCGGAGTCTTTGCCGAACTCGGTCAGCTGCTTGCCGGCGTACATCTGGTCGGGGAGGCCAGCCCGCGGATCCGTGCCCGCGTCATGGGCATGGGAGAACTGCTGGCGACCCGTCTGGGTGCCGCCTACCTGGCTCGCCGCGGCCTCACGGTGCACTGGCTCGATGCCCGTGAACTGTTGACCAGCAATGATCCACCGGGCCTCAACGAGGCGGCTCGCTATCTCGCCGCCAGCTGCGATTTCGGGGTGGATGACCGCCTGCAGTCGCACCTCGATACGCTGCCCGGCATCGTCCTCACGCAAGGGTTCATCGCCAGCAATGCCCGCGGCGAGGGCGTGCTGTTGGGTCGCGGCGGCTCCGACACCTCGGGCGCATATTTCGCCGCGCGCCTCAAGGCCGCCGCACTGGAGATCTGGACCGATGTGCCGGGCATGTTCAGCGCCAATCCGAAGATCGTTCCGGGTGCGCGACTGCTGCGCACGCTGAGCTATGCCGAAGCACAGGAAATCGCCTCGACCGGCGGTTCGGTCCTGCATCCCCGCTGTATCGCGCCATGCCGCCGCCACCGGATCCCCCTGCGCGTGCTGTGCACCACGCAGCCAGACCTTCCCGGGACGCTGATCAGCGAGCAGGGTGCAGGCGATGCGCCGCGCGTCAAGGCGCTCTCGGGGCGTGGTCGGATCACCCTGGTGTCGATGGAAACCCTCGGCATGTGGCACGAGGTCGGCTTTCTTGCCGACGCATTCCGCTGCTTTTCGGATCTCGGGCTGTCGATCGATCTGGTTTCGACGTCCGAGAGCAACGTCACCGTGACCCTCGATCCAGTGGTCAATCCGCTGGAGCCGGCGATTCTCGATGAACTGCGCGTGCGGCTCGAACGCCTCTGTCGTGTCAGCATCCTGCAAGGTGTTGAGGTCGTGAGTCTGGTGGGGCAGAAGATCCGCGGGGCGTTGCATGAGATCGGACCGGCGCTCGAAGCCTTTCAGGAATACCGTATCCACCTCGTCAGCCAGTCGGCCACCGACCTCAACCTGTCCTTTGTCGTCGAAGGTGGCCAGGCCCAGCGGCTGATCCAGCGCCTCCACGCGGCCCTGGTTCAGCCGTCGCCCGACGACGAGGTTTTCGGCCCCACCTGGGAGGAACTGCAGCGGGAGCCGGTCGCTGGCCCGCCGCCCGCCGAGCCCTGGTGGGTGACCCGGCGCGCACAACTCGTGGCGCTCGGCGGGGCGCATGGCTCCGCCTATGTCTATGACCTCGACACGGTGCGCGCTGCGGCACGGCGCCTGCGGGCCCTGCACTCGGTGGACAGGGTCCTGTATGCCATCAAGGCCAACAGCGCGCCCGCCATCCTCCGCGCGCTGGACGCCGAGGGCATCTGTTTCGAGTGTGTGTCGCCGGGTGAACTCGCCCGCGTGCTCGAGGTGCTTCCGGATATCGCTCGCGAGCGAATTCTTTACACGCCGAATTTCGCCCCGCGTGCCGATTACGAGGCAGGACTTGATGCCGGTGTGCCTGTCACCCTCGATAACCTGCACCCGTTGCGCCACTGGGGCGATCTGTTCCGCGGGCGGGATATCCTGCTGCGCATCGATACGGGCCTGGGTGGTGGACACCACCATCACGTCCGCACCGCCGGGTCACACTCAAAGTTCGGCATCCCGCTGTTCGAGGTCGAGGAGGCACGCGCGCTGGTCGAGGCTTGCGGGGCGCGCGTCATCGGGCTGCACGCCCATGCCGGCAGCGGCATCCTTGACCACGGCAACTGGCGCGAGGTCGGCCGCGTGCTCAGTGCCCTCGTCGACGACTTCCCCGAGGTGCGTTGCCTGGACCTGGGCGGCGGGCTCGGCGTGCCGGAAAAGCACGGCCAGCGAACCCTCGACCTTGGCGCCCTCGACACCAGCCTCGCCGAACTGCGGGCCGCCCGGCCGCAGCTTGAGCTGTGGCTCGAGCCCGGTCGCTACCTGGTCGCGGAGGCGGGTGTGCTGCTGGCCACGGTGACCCAGACCAAGGGCAAGGGCCAGGTGCGCTATGTGGGTGTCAGCACCGGAATGAACAGCCTGATCCGACCCGCCTTGTATGGTGCATACCACGAGATCGCCAACCTGTCGCGCTGGGGCGAGCCGGCGGCCGGCCTCGTGACCATCGTCGGCCCCAACTGCGAAAGCGGCGATCGGCTCGGTACCGACCGTCTGCTGCCGGTCTGCGAGGAGGGCGACGTGCTGGTGATCGCCAATGCGGGGGCCTACGGCCAGGTGATGAGTTCGCACTACAACCTGCGCGAGCCCGCGCGGGAAATCGTCATCTGAAACGCGCGGTCGTCAGCGCCGTCGGCGCGACAACTCGGCGCCGACGTCTGCAAGGCACAGGTCGTGCCGTTGCAGGAGCACGAGGATGTGGTAAAGCAGATCCGCCGCCTCGCTGACGATGCGTTCCCGGTCGCCCATGACGCTCGCCAGGGCGAGTTCCACGCCCTCTTCACCGACCTTCTGCGCGACGCGTGCCGGTTCCCCACGAAGCAGTGCCGCGGTATAGCTGCTGTCCACCGAGGCGAAGCGCCGCGATGCGATCAGCGCCTCCAGCTCGGCGAAAATACCCTTGTCGGTTTCTTTCATGGCCTCACTCCGATGCCGTGTTCACGCAGAAAAGCCTTCAACTCGCCGATGTGGAGGGTACCTGCGTGGAAGACGCTGGCGGCGAGTGCCCCGTCGACATGCGCCTGGCTGAAGACGTCGTGGAAGTGCTGTGGCGTCCCGGCGCCGCCCGAGGCGATCAGGGGCACATCGCACAGCAGGCGCATGCGTGCCAGCTGTGCGATGTCGTAGCCCTGGCGCACACCATCCTGGTTCATGCAGTTGAGGACGATTTCTCCCGCACCGCGGCGTTGCACCTCGCAGATCCAGTCGGCCGTGCGCAATCCGGTCTGGCGGGTCTTGTCCGGATCTCCGGTGTACTGCCAGACATGATGGTCGCCATCCTGCTCGTGGCTGTCGATGCCGACGACCACGCACTGCGAGCCGAAGCGCCTGGCCAGTTCGCCGATCAGCCCGGGGTTGGCCAACGCCGGGCTGTTGACCGATACCTTGTCAGCGCCGTGATGGAGGACCTCACCGGCATCGGCGACGCTGCGGATGCCGCCGGCGACGCAGAAAGGAATATCGAGCAGGGCGGCGACGCGCGAGATCCAGCTGCGGTCCACCGAGCGGCCATCCGGGCTGGCGGTGATGTCATAGAACACCAGCTCGTCGGCACCTTCGTCACGGTAGCGCGCCGCCAGATCGAGAATGTCGCCGACGATGCGGTGGTCGCGGAAACGCACGCCCTTGACGACCTGGCCGTCGCGGACATCGAGGCAGGGGATTATGCGGCGGGCGAGAATGACGCGATCTCCTTCAGGGTGAGTTTTCCGTCGAGCAGCGCCTTGCCGGTGACGACGGCTGCCACGCCCGTGTCCGCCAGGGCGCGCAGGTCGGCCAGCGAGCCGACCCCGCCAGAGGCAATGAAACGCGCCTCGGGGTAGCGTCGGCCGCACTCGGCGTAGAGCGTCACGTTGGGGCCGGACAGCGTGCCGTCGCGCGCCACATCCGTGCACAGAAAGTCGCGTGCGCCGCGGGCCATGTAACGTTCGACCAACGGCCACAGGCCGAGCGTGGTGCGTTCTGTCCAGCCGCGCGTGACAAGCTGCGGATCTTGCCGGTCATCGAGCCGCACGTCGAAACCGAGCACGACCCGGCCGGCGCCGACGGCGTCCAGCCAGATGAAGGCCGTTTCGGGCTCCTCGATGGCCACCGAGCCGATCACGGCACGGGCCGCACCGGCCGCGAGCAGGGACTGGAGCCGGGCCAGGTCGCGGATGCCGCCGCCGGCCTGGACCTCGATGCGGCCGAGTGCCGCCAGTGCCTCGATGGTCGCGATGTTGACGGGGGTGCCACTGCGCGCGCCGTCGAGGTCGACGACATGCAAACGGCGTGCGCCGGCATCGGCACAGGCATGGGCCAGCTCGATCGGGTCGTGTTCATAGGTGATGACCTTGCCGAAATCGCCCTGGTGCAGGCGGACACAACGCCCGCCGAGAAGATCGATGGCCGGGATCACTTCCATGCGTCGTCGCCTCAGTCCATTGCGAGAAAGTTGCCGAGCAAGCGCGCCCCGCAAGGGCCCGAACGCTCCGGGTGGAACTGCGTGGCCATGACATTGTCCCGGCGCACGATCGCCGAGAAAGCACCGCCATAATCGGCCACGGCCAGCGTGGCCGGGTTGGGTGCCACGGCGTAGCTGTGCACGAAATAGACATGGTCGCCGTCTTTGATGCCGTTGAGCAACGGGTCCGGGCGGGTGATGCGCAGGGCGTTCCAGCCCATGTGCGGCACCGGCCGGCCGGGCGCCGGGAGGAAACGTCGCGCCTGTCCGGGAAGCATCCCGAGGCAGCGGGTGTTGTCTTCCGCGGAAGACTCGAAGAGCAATTGCAGGCCGAGACAGATGCCGAGCAGTGGCTGGCGCAGATCGCGCACCACGGTGTCGAGCCCGTATTCCCGCAGGCGCTCCATGGCCGCCGCTGCTGCACCGACCCCTGGCAGGATGACCCGCGGTGCTGCGCGGATCAGCGCCGGATCGCGGGTCAGCACGCCGTTGTGGCCAAGGCGCTCCAGCGCGTAGCGCAGCGAGGCGATGTTGGCGCCGCCGCCGTCGATGATCGCGACGGTGCGTGTGGTGCTCACAACGTGCCCTTGGTGCTCGGCACGGCCGTGCCGCTGCGGGCGATTGCCTGGCGCAGGCAGCGGCCGAGCCCCTTGAAACAGGCCTCGACCATGTGATGAGTGTTGTCGCCATCGACGGCAATATGCAGCGTGGCGCCGAGGCTGTCGGCCAGCGACCTGAACACATGCGGTACCAGTTCCGTTGCCAGGCCGCCGACTGTGGTGCGCGGGAACTGCCCATCGAAACGGCTGCATGCGCGTCCGGAAAGGTCGAGTGCGACGTGTGCCCGGGCCTCGTCCATCGGCAGCACGAAGCCATAGCGGCCGATGCCGCGCTTGTCGCCGAGGGCTTCGCGCAATGCCGCACCCAGCGCCAGGGCGACGTCCTCGACGGTGTGGTGCTCATCGACGTGCAGGTCGCCATCGCAACGCACGACAAGGGCAAAACCGCCATGCCGCGCCACCTGCTCGAGCATGTGATCGTAGAAGCCGATGCCGGTGCTGATTTCGACCGGCCCCGTGGCGTCGAGATCGACGCTGGCTTCGATGCGTGTCTCGCGCGTTTCGCGGCGTACCGTTGCGCGCCGTGGCTGGTCGAGCACTTCGGCGACGATCGCCGGCCATGCCGCAGGGTCGAGCGGGTCGATGCGGAAGCCGCGCAGGCCGAGGCGTTGCGCCAGTTCAACGTCACTGTCGCGGTCGCCAACGACGAAACTGCATTGACGGTCGATGGACACGCGCGTCAGGAAGTCGCCGAGGATCCCCGGGCTGGGCTTGCGACAGCCACAACCCTGATCGGCGCGGTGCGGACAGATGAACACCTCGCGGAAGCGGATGCCCTGCGACTCGAACAGCGCAACGATGAACGCTTGCGTGTGCGTGAAATCCTCGTGCGGAAAGCTGTCGGTACCGAGGCCGTCCTGGTTGGTGACCATGACCAGGTCCCAGCCTGCATCACGCAGCCTCAGGAGCGCCGGAATGACGTTCGGCACGAGGCGTATCTTGTCGAGGCGGTCGACCTGTTCGTCGTGTGGCTCGAGTACCAGGGTGCCGTCGCGGTCGAGAAAGGCGATTTTTGCCAGTGCGTTCATGGCGCTCCCAGTGCCGCGAGCAGGCGGTCGTTGTCGGTCGGGCTGCCGACGGTAATGCGCACGCCGCCGGGCAGGCCCGGTACCCGGCTGAAGTCGCGAACCAGGACGCCGCCCGCGCGCGCGGCATCTACCACGGCGGCGGCATCATGGCAGTCGACAAGGAGAAAATTGGCGTCGCTGGGCCAGACGTGCGCGACCTGTGGCAGGGCCGCCAGGGCCACCGACAGACGCTGGCGCTCCGCGAGCAGCGTGCTGCGCCGCGCGGCGAAGCGGGCGCGGGCTTCGTCGGTGAGGCAGCGCAGGACCGCCTCCTGGCATGGCGTCGGGAAACAGTAGGGGGGCTGGAGACGACCGATGCGCTCGACCAGGGCCGGGTGACCGAGCAGCGCGCCGCAGCGTGCGCCGGCAAGTCCCATGGCCTTGGACAGGGTGCGCAACACGATGGCGTTTTCATGGCTGGCGAGCAGCGTGTGCGTCGGATCACTGTCAGCAAACTCAAGGTAGGCCCCGTCGATGACAACGGCCGCACGGCCGGCCAGCGCCCGGCACAGCCTGTCGATGGCATCGATCGGTGTGGCGTTGCCCGTCGGATTGTTCGGTGTGCAGATGAAAAGCAGCTTGCCCTGAACCGGCCACTCGTCGATCAAGGCATCGAGGGGCAGCGCATAGCCGGCTTCACGCCGCAACGGCATGCGCCGCACCGGCGCGCCCTGGATGGCCGCATAGACCTCGTACATGCCAAAGGTTGGCGGACAGATGACGACCTCGTCGAGGCCGGCCCGGCAGAATGCCCGCACCAGCAGGTCGATGGCCTCGCTGGAGCCGCGCGTGACCAGCAGCTGCCCCGGCGCCACGCCGTAGTGGCTGGCGAGCCGGTCGGCCAGTATTTGCGGCCGTGGATCCGGATAGCGGTTGAGGCCGTCGCGGGTGTCATCGCCGGGAGGACGCCAGGGGGTCTCGTTGGCGTTGAGCCGTACCAGCCCGCTGATGTATTCGGCGGGTTGGTATGCCTGCAGACGCTCGATCTCCGGGCGCAGCAGCGCGAGTGTCGCGTTCACGACCGTCCCTCCAGCTCGTCGAGGCGTGCGCCGACAGCACGGGCGTGGGCATCCAGCCCCTCGATGCCAGCCAGCGCGGTGACCGTGGGGGCCAGTGCGCGCAGCCCGTCGGCGGTCAGTTCCTGCAGCGTCATGCGCCGCTCGAAGTCGGCAACAGACAGCCCGCTGTAGCTGCGCGCATAGCCGTAGGTCGGCAGCACATGGTTGGTGCCGCTGCAGTAATCACCGACCGATTCCGGTGTCCATGGGCCGAGGAAGACCGAGCCCGCGGTGTGGATTTCAGCGGCCATGACGCGTGGGGCACCGTTCTGGATGATGAGGTGCTCGGGTGCATAACCGTTGGCGACCTCGATGGCCGTCGCCTCGTCGGGCACGACCAGCGCCACGGCATGGTCGAGGGCACGGGCGATGATTGACCGGCGCGACAGGGTCGGCAGCTCCCGGGTGATCTCGGCGCGCACGGCTTGGGCAAAAGCCACCGAGTGGCATATCAGCACCACATGCGAGTCCGGCCCATGCTCGGCCTGCGAGAGGAGGTCGAGGGCCACGTGACGCGGATGGGCATCATCGCCAGCGATGACCATGACCTCGGATGGTCCCGCCGGCATGTCGAGCGCCGCACCTTCAGGGTCGCTGGCGACGAGCGTCTTGGCTGCGGTGACCCAGGTATTTCCGGGGCCGAAGATCTTGTCGACGCGGGGCACGGTTTCCGTGCCATAGGCCAGCGCGGCAACGGCCTGGGCTCCGCCGGCCTTGAAGATGTGTTCGATGCCGCAGCGCCGTGCTGCGACGACGACGGCCGGGTCGGCACGGCCATCCCTGCGCGGCGGCGTGACCATGGCCCTCAGCCCGCAACCGGCGATGCGTGAAGGTACGGCCAGCATGATCGCCGTCGATGGCAACGGTGCGCTGCCGGCCGGTACATACAGGCCAACCGCACGCAGTGGCCGGCTCACGCGTTCACAGACCACGCCGGGCTGCGTCTCGACCCGCACGGGCGTGCTGCGCAAGGCTTCGTGGAAGCGGCTGACATTGGCGATGGCAGTATCGATGGCGCGCAGCGCCGCATCCGGCAGGGCGGCTTCTGCCGCGGCGACCTCGCCTGCCCCGACGCGCAGACTGTCGAGTTGCACGCCGTCGAGCGATTCGGCAAGCCGCAGCAGGGCGGCGTCGCCATCGCGGCGCACCTCGGCGACGATCTCGCGCACGCGCGCCTGGAGCGCCGCATCGTCGCGCAGCGCGGGCCGGCGCATCGCCGCCGTGCGGGCCCGTTCATCGAGTGCCTGCCAGTCGAGGACGCGCATGGCTCAGGCCAGCATCTTCTCGACGGGCAATACCAGCACCGAGGTGGCGCCAGCACTCTTGAGGCTCTCGAGCGTTTCCCAGAAGACGTTCTCCCGGCACACGACGTGCACGGCGACACGGTCGTCACGCCCCTCGAGGGACAGTACCGTGGGCGCCTCCGAACCCGGCAGCAAAGCCGAGATCTCGGCCAGGGCGCTCTTCGGTGCATGCATCATGATGTACTTGCTCTCGCGCACCTGCATGACCCCGTCGACCCGCTGCAGCAGGCGATCGATCCACTCCGCCTTGCAGGCCGGCACCTCGACGGGCGTCTGCAGGAGCATCGCCCGGCTCTCGAGGATGGTTTCGCCTTCGCGCAGCCGGTTGGCGGCCAGTGTCGCACCGGTCGAGACGAGGTCACAGATGGCGTCGGCCCGGCCGAGACTCGGCGCGATTTCGACGGCGCCCGAGAACTCGACGACCGTGGCCGCGACACCGGTGCGGCGCAGATAATCCCTGACCACCGAAGGGTAGCTGGTTGCGACCTTGCGCCCATCGAGGTCGGTGACGCAGGCCAACGCGCTTTTTTCTGGATAGGCAAATGCCAGCCGGCAATGGCCGTAGTCGAGCGGGCGGATGATACGGAAGGGCTCGGCAGGATCCTGCTCGAGGAAATGCAGGCGCTTTTCCTCGACGATGTTCATCCCGGCGATGCCGAGGTCGCAGACGTCGTCGCGCACGAGCCCGGGGATATCGTCGTCTCGCACCATGAGTACGTCGACCGGCATGTTCTCGCCATAGGCGATCAACTGGTCGGGACCGCGCGTGTACTTGAGGCCGCAGCGCTGCAGCAGGTCGAGCGAGTGCTCGGTGAGCCGTCCGGACTTCTGGATGGCGATCTTGATTCGGTCGCGGGTCTCGCTCATGGGCTGTTCTTCCTGGTGCGTTTGAGTGCCGTGGCATAGCCGCCGGCGCCGTCGTTGAGATAGCGGGCCACCCGCCCGATCGTCGTCACGCTGACACCGGTGCGTTCGTGGATCTGCCGGTAGGGCAGGTCTTCCTGCAGCAGGCGTGCAACCAGCCAGCGATCTTTCATGGCCTGCAGTTCGGCCGGCGTACACAGGTCGCGGAAGAAGGCCTGCACCTCCGCGGCATCACGCAGGCTGAGCACGGCGCGGTAGAGCGCCTGCTCCGCGGCCGTCTCGTCGCGGGGGTCAAGTATGCGGTGATCTTTCATCGTTTCAATGTATTAATGCGCTATTACAATAATGCAAAACGGATCACGGCGCAAGGCCGCTGTACCGGCGGATGGGGCGGGCGATAGACTGGCGCGTCCCCCATGGCCGTGGAGTCGCTCGCCCCGTGATGCTCGCCATCGAAGTCGCCGGCGGCGTGGCGCTGTTCCTGCTCGCCATGTCGATGATGACCGACGGCCTGAAGACCTTTGCCGGCGGTGGTCTCAAGCAACTCCTCGGGCGCTGGACGTCCTCGCCGCTGCGCGGCGTGCTGGCGGGGGTCCTCGTGACCGGTATCGTCCAGTCATCGAGCGCGGTGACCGTGGCGGCCATCGGCTTCGTCAATGCCGGGCTGCTCAGCCTGCGCCAGGCGCTCGGCGTCATCTATGGCACCAATGTCGGGACCACGATGACCGGCTGGCTGGTCAGCCTGGTCGGCTTCGGGTTCCGGGTCGAGTTTTTCGCCCTGCCGATCCTCACCGCGGGCGTCGGCCTGCGGCTGCTGGCCCCGGGCCGGCGCCACCAGGGCCTTGGTGATGCGCTGGCCGGGTTTGGACTGTTCTTTCTCGGCCTGGCTGTCCTCAAGGAGGCATTCGCAGCCCTCGCGGCGGATTACGGTGCCGGGCTTGCGGGCGGCGTCGGGGTCCCGGCGAGCTGGTCGCGCTGGATTCTGGCGGGCGCAGTGGCGACGGTCCTGACCCAGTCATCGAGCGCGGCGATCGCCATCATCCTGACGGCCGCCGCAGGCGGTGTGGTCGGCTTCGAGGCGGCGGCTGCGGCAGTCATCGGCGCCAACCTCGGTACGACCTCGACGGCGGTACTGGCCACACTCAGGGCCACGCCGGCGGCCAGGCGCCTCGCACTCGGTCACATCGCCTTCAATGTCATCGCTGCAATGGTGGCCCTGGCCTTGCTGACACCGCTGCTGGCGCTGGTCCGCGCACTCGCCGACTGGTTCGACGTGGAGGGCAGTCCGGCAGCCGTGCTGGCACTGTTCCATACGGTTTTCAACGTGCTGGGCGTGCTGGTCATGCTGCCGTTGTCGGGACAGCTCGCCCGATTCCTCGAGCGGCTGTTTTGCAGCGCCGAGGAAGATATCGCCCGGCCCCGGCACCTCGACTCGACGCTGCGTGGCACTCCGGCGCTGGCCGCCGCTGCCCTGCGCGAGGAACTGCTGCGCCTGCGTGGCATCGTCCTCGGGATCGCCGGCGCGGCACTTGGCGAGCTGACGGCCCCTTCGGCCGGGCAAGTCGAAATCCGCGCACGCGCCGTGCGGGCGCTGGGCGAGGCCATTGCCACGTTTGTGGGCTCCGTGCGCACGGCGGGCATGACGGTTGAGGTGGGTGCGGAACTGACCGAGGCCTTGCGCAGCACCCGCTACCTCCTGGAGGCAGCGCGCCTGATGCCCGCGCTGGCGGGTATTCGCGCACGCGTACCGGGCATGGCCGACGAGGCCCTTCGCGCCGCGCTGGGGCAGGTGGTGTCCACCGCCGGCGCCTGCGTTGCCCTTGCCGCGCGTCAGGACGGCAGTGAAGACACCGGCCCCTCGGCCCGCGCCAGGCTCGGCGAGTTCAAGGCGGCCTATCGCCAGGCCAAGGCATCAGCGCTGGGTGCGGCGGTGGCCGGCACGTTGGCGGTCGAAGAGGCCGACGACCTCCTCGATGCCCTCAGCGCGGCGCGGCGCTGCGTCGAGCAGCTCGTCAAGGGAGACCGTGCGTTGCAGGAATCGGCAGGCAAGGCCATCGCCATGGACGGCGAGATGCCGTAGGCAGAAAGGCCCCCTCAGCCGGCATGCAGCGCAGCAATGACCGCATCACCCATCCCCCGGGTTGACACTGCCGGCTGGCCGGGAAGCGCGATATCGGCAGTGCGGTGACCGGCATCGATGGCCGAGCAGACCGCCGCCTCCAGTGCATCCGCTGCAACACCGAGCGCCAGTGAGTGGCGCAGCAGCATGGCACCGCTGAGGATCGTGCCACAGGGGTTGGCCTTGCCCAGTCCGGCGATGTCCGGTGCCGAGCCGTGGATCGGTTCGTAGAGGCCACGCCGCTCGCCGTTCAGTGCCGCCGAGGGCAGCATGCCGAGGGAACCGACGAGCATCGACGCCTCGTCGGTGAGGATGTCACCGAACATGTTCTCGGTGACGATGACGTCGAAATCCGCGGCACGCGACAGCAGGTGCATGGCGGCCGCATCGACCAGCAGGTGCTCGAGTACAACGTCCGGGAACTCGGTCGCGAACAGCGTGGTGGCCGTCTCTCGCCACAGCCGGGATGTTTCCAGCACGTTGGCCTTGTCGACAGAAGTGACCTTGTGCCGACGCGTGCGTGCCAGCTCGCCGGCCATGCGCAGCACGCGCTCGATCTCGGCCCGGGTATAGGTGCAGACGTCGGTGGCCGAGTCGGCTTCGCGGGACTTGCGCCCGAAGTAAATGCCGCCGGTCAATTCGCGCACGACCATGATGTCGATGCCCGCCAGGCGTTCCGGGCGCAGCGGTGATGATGCATGGAGCGAAGGCATGGTCCGGACCGGCCGCAGGTTGGCATAGACGTTCATCGCCGCACGCATGTCGAGTAGTCCCTGCTCGGGTCGCACGCGGGCCCGCGGGTCGCTCCACTGTGGTCCGCCGACGGCACCGAGCAGCACAGCATCGACTTCGCGGCACAGCTCGCGGGTGGTGGCCGGAAAAGGTTCGCCAGTGGCGTCTATCGCCGCCCCGCCGATGAGCCCCTCACGGAAGGTCAGCCGATGACCATGCAGGCTGGCCACGGCCTCCAGACAGCGCACCGCCTCGCAGGTGACCTCCGGGCCGATGCCGTCGCCGGACAGGACGCCGATCACGGCTGCCATGTACGGTGCTCCTCGAAGCGGCCGATGGCGTCGGACTGGTGCAGCAGGTACCCGAGCTGGTCGACGCCCTCCATGAGGCAATAGCGTGAGAATCCGTCGAGGGGGAAGGCACACCGCCGACCATCAGCCAGGACCAGCTCGGCCTTGTCGATGTCGACGACGACCGGCGTGCCGGGATGGGCCAGCAGCCAGGCATGAATCTCCCCTGGAACGACCACTGGCACCAGGCCGTTCTTGATGGCGTTGTTGCGGAAAATGTCGGCGATGGCCGTGCTGACGACCGCCCTGATGCCGAAGTCGACCAGTGCCCACGGCGCGTGCTCGCGCGACGATCCGCAGCCAAAGTTGTTGCCGGCGACAAGGACCGATGCCCCCTCGATTCCGGGTGTGTTGAGAACGAAATCAGCCCGCGGGTTGCCGTCCTTGTCGTAACGCCAGTCGGCGAACAGCGCCTTGCCGATGCCGGCGCGCGATGTGGTGGTCAGGAAGCGTGCCGGCACGATCTGGTCGGTGTCGACGTCATTGATCGGCAACACCACGGTGCGCGATTCGATCCGGTTCAGTTTGCTCATGGTCGGTACTCCGGTGTCAGCTGAGCGTACGCGGGTCGGCGATGACCCCGGCGACGGCCGATGCGGCAGCCGTCAGCGGACTGGCCAGCACGGTGCGCGAGCCGGGGCCCTGGCGGCCTTCGAAATTGCGGTTGCTGGTTGATACGCACAGCTCTCGCGGTGAGACGACATCGCCATTCATGCCCAGGCACATCGAACAGCCGGCTTCGCGCCACTCGGCGCCGGCTGCCGTGAAGATGCGGTGGAGCCCGCGGGCCTCGGCCTCCTGCTTGATGGCCTGTGATCCGGGAACGACGAGCATGCGCACGCCGGATGCGACGTGCCGATCGCGGAGAACACCCGCTGCGGCCTCGAGGTCGCTGAGGCGGGAATTGGTGCAGCTGCCGATGAACACCACGTTGACCGGCTGGCCCAGCATCGGCTTGCCGGCCTCGATGCCCATGTAGTCCAGTGCCTTGCGGAAGCTCGGATCGCCGGTGTCGACAGGCACGGGCTGGTCGATGGCCACCACCATGCCGGGGTTGGTGCCGAACGTCACCATCGGTGCGAGTGTCGCCGCGTCGATGGACACCTCGCGATCGAAGCGGGCGTCTGCGTCGGAGGCCAGCGCGAGCCAGCGATGGCATGCCGCATCCCACGCCGCTCCGCTCGGCACCCTGGGCCGGCCGGCAAGATATTCGATGGTGGTCTGGTCAGGGGCGATCATGCCGGCACGGGCACCGGCCTCGATCGACATGTTGCAGATCGTCATGCGCTGTTCCATGTCGAGCGCGCGGATGGCGCTGCCGCGGTATTCGATGACGTGGCCGGTGCCACCATCGACGCCGATATGCCCGATGATGGCGAGGATGACGTCCTTGGCCGTGACGCCGCGAGCCAGTGCGCCCTCGACATTGACTGCCAGCGTGCGGGCCTTGCGCTGCAACAGGCACTGCGTGGCCAGCACATGGCCGACCTCCGTGCTGCCAATGCCGAAGCCCAGCGCACCGAAGGCGCCATGCGTGCTGCTGTGGCTGTCACCGCAGACGATCGTCTTGCCCGGCTGGGTGGCGCCGAGTTCCGGGCCGATGACATGGACGATGCCGCGGTGGGCACTGTCGAAGCCATGTAATTCGATGCCGAACTCCTCGCAGTTGGCGATCAGCTGGCGGATCTGTCGGGCCGCAGCCGGTGCCGATACCTGCTCGAGGTCGGCGAGCCGTTTCAGCGGGACCGTCGGCGTCGAATGATCCATCGTTGCCAGCGTCAGGTCGGGGCGACGCACACGCAGGCCACGTTCGCGCAGTACACTGAATGCCTGTGGCGTGGTGACCTCGTGAATGAGGTGCAGGTCGATGTAGAGCACTGCCGGCGTGGTATCGCTCTCGGGTACGACCACGTGGTCGTCCCAGACTTTCTGGAAGAGTGTCTTGGCCGTCATCAGGAAGACTCCGCGCGAGGGCTGTTGCAAACCCTGTCCCGCCGGTGCGGGACAGGGGATCAGCTGTGGTCAGTGGATACCGGCACCAGTGGCTCGAGCCAGCCCTGCGTATCGGCGGTGGTACCGTTGAACAGGCCGAAGAACGCCGTTTGCAGCCGCTGTGTGACGGGACCCCGACCGCCAGCGCCGACCGGCAGTCGGTCGACCGAGCGAACTGGTGTGATCTCGGCGGCAGTGCCGGTCATGAAGACTTCGTCGGCGATGTAGAGCATCTCCCGCGGGATGACCTGTTCGCGAACCTCGATGCCGAGGTCGCGCGCCAGGGTGATGACGCTGTCGCGGGTAATGCCGGCAAGGATCGATGCGGCGACCGGTGGCGTATGCAGGATGCCATCGCGGACGAGGAACAGGTTTTCGCCGGCGCCCTCGCTGACGTTGCCATCGGCGGACAGGGCGATGCCCTCGGCGAAGCCGCGCTCGCGGGCCTCGAGGCTGATCAGGGTGCTCGACAGGTAGTTGCCACCGGCCTTGGCCAGTGCCGGCAACGTGTCCGGGGCAAACTTGCGCCACGAGGAAATGCAAACGTCGACACCCTGCTCCAGGGCCTCGGCACCGAGATAGGCGCCCCATTCCCAGGCAGCGATGGCCACATCGACGGGGTGGTCGGGGCGGGGCGCCAGGCCAACCTCGCCATAGCCGCGGAAAGCGATCGGGCGGATATAGGCGCTCTGTAGTCCATTGCGGCTGACGACCTCGCGACACGCATCGGCGATCTGCACCGCACTCCACGGCAGATTGATGCGATGGATGCGTGCCGAGTCGACCATCCGCGAAATGTGTGCGGTGAGCCGGAACACGCGGGGGCCATCCTGCGTGCTGTAGACGCGGATCCCCTCGAAGACCGAAGAGCCGTAATGCAGTGCATGGGTCATGACGTGCACCGTGGCGTCCTGCCAGGGCACCAGCCGGCCGTTGAACCAGATCCATTCCGTCGTCTTGAAAGGCATTGCGCTTCCTTCGTTGTGCGATGCGTGACCTGCGTTCTACAGGTTGACCTGCCTTGCGGCACCGGCCACGCCAGGCCCCTGTGCCTGTTGTCGCGACACGCGGTTGATGACGTCGAGGTAGGCCAGTGCGCCGGCCTCGACGATGTCGGTGCTGACGCCGTGGCCGCGATGGCTGAGGCCATTATAGTCGACGGTGACCGTCACCTCACCCTGTGCGTCCTCGCCGATCGTGACTGCGCGGACCTCGAAGTTCCGCAGGCCGAGGTGGATGCCGGTGGCGCGCTCGAGGGCCTTGAAAGCCGCATCCACGGGGCCGTCGCCGACGGCTGCCTCGTCCACCACCCGGCTGTCCAGGTGTTCGAGACGCACGGCCGCCGCGGCGATGGCGCCGGTGCCGGCCGAGATATGCAGTTCGCCGAGGCTCCATGGCCCGCCCATGGCCCCGGTGTTCATGATGATCGCCTCGATGTCCCCGTCGAAAAGCTCCTTCTTGCGGTCGGCGAGCGCCTTGAATTCCTCGAAGGCACGGCCCAGCGCGTCGTCGTCGAGGGTGAAGCCGAGCTGCTGGGCGCGGTCACGGAAGGCATGGCGCCCGCTGTGCTTGCCGAGCACCAGGTTCGAACGGCTCAGGCCCACATCTTCGGGTCGCATGATCTCGTAGGTCGAGGCATTGTTGAGCATGCCGTGCTGGTGGATGCCCGATTCATGGGCAAAGGCGTTCTCGCCGACCACGGCTTTGTTGCGCGGCACGTGCATGCCGGTGACGCTCGATACGAGCCGGCTGGTGGGATACAGCTTGCGGGTATCGATGCCGGTGGTCAGGCCGAAATGATTGGCACGGGTACGCAGGGCCATGACGACCTCCTCGAGCGAGCAGTTGCCGGCCCGCTCGCCGATGCCGTTGATGGTGCACTCGATCTGCCGGGCACCGGCCCGCGCCGCGGCCAGGCTGTTGGCCACGGCCATGCCGAGGTCGTCGTGGCAGTGGACGCTGAGAATGGCCCTGTCGATCCCGTGGACGTTGGCCTGCAGCCAGGCAAACAGGTCGGCGAATTCCGCGGGCACCGTGTAGCCGACGGTGTCAGGGATGTTGATCGTCGTCGCACCGGCTTCGATGACCGCCGAGACCACCTCGGCAAGGTAACCCGGCTCGGTACGCGAGGCATCCTCGGCCGAGAACTCGATGTCGTCGCACAGCTCGCGTGCGCTGCGCACCGATTCGACCGCACGCCGGATGACCTCGTCCTTGGCCATGTTCAGCTTGAAGTTGCGGTGGATCTCGCTGGTGGCGACGAAAACATGGATGCGGCCGCGCTGAGCGGGTGCGATGGCGGCCGCCGCCTGCTCGATATCCCGGGGGTGACAGCGGGCGAGGCTGCAGATCACCGGGCCGCGGACTTCCTCCGCGACCGCCTTCACTGCCGCGAAGTCTCCGGGAGAGGCGGCGGCGAAGCCTGCTTCGATGACATCGACCCGCAGGTCCGCCAGCGCCCTGGCGATCCGCACCTTTTCCTGCAGCGTCATGCTGCAGCCTGGTGCCTGCTCCCCATCACGCAAGGTGGTGTCGAAGATCAAAACCCTGTTGGATTCATGGCCGTCCATCGCCTGTCACTCCTGCTGCGCCGGCACGGGAATGTCGGTGCCTGCTATTGAGAACCAGTTGAGATTATCCATCTAACGTTTTGCTTTAATAAAAAAAAGACCCCGCGACCTTTGGGGTGCGGGGTCCTGGGAAGTCGGTGGCTCAGAGCCGTTCAGGCGCCCGCACTACGGCCTCGCAGCAGCAGGCGCAGGGCACGGGTCCGGGCCGGGCACGGGCACGCCATCGGTGCGACCGGGCGGGAGGGGCCATTGCCATGCGAACAACTGAACATGGCGGCATGTTCTGTGAAGCCCCGGGGTCTTGTCAACCGCGGGCCGGATGCCGGTGCGCGGGGGCGGGGCGTGCCGCCATATAATCGCCCCATGGCGAACCTCATCACATTGAGTCGTTTGCTGTTGCTCGTGGCCGTGGTGGCGATCGCCTATGGTTCGCCCACGCCCTGGCAGTTCCTCAACGTGCCCCTGCTGATCATCGTCTTCGTGACCGACGGGCTGGACGGCTATGTCGCCCGGCGGCGCGGTGAGGCCAGCCTGTTCGGCGCCCTGTTCGATGTCGCCGGTGACCGCATCGTCGAGGTCACGATGTGGATCGTGTTCGCCGACCTCGGCCTGGTGCCTGTGTGGGTGCCGCTGTTGTTCGTGATCCGCGGCACGATGGTCGATGCCATACGGGGCAGCCAGGCCGCCACGCACCGTCGCAGCCCGTTCGCGATGATGGCCTCGCCAGTGGGCCGCTGGCTGGTGGCTGGCCAATTCATGCGGGTTTTCTATGCCGTGCTCAAGGCGCACGCCTTCTGCTGGCTGGCGCTGCGCCAGCCGCTGCCCGCGCTCTACCCGCAGTGGTGGGAGCAGTGGGGTGGCGTGATGGCTGCCATCGGCGACGGGTTGGTATGGTTCGCGGTGATCCTCTGCGTACTCCGCGGGATCCCCGTGATCGCCGAGTTCGGCTGGCAGGAGCGCCATGCGATTCTCGGCCGTCTGGCCGACCGCCGGGTCGCCCGGTACTGAGCCGGCCCATGGGTCTGGCGGTATTCGACATCGATGGCACGCTGGTTGGCGGTCGGGCGACGGAGCGACGCTTTGCCGGACATCTGCTCCGACGCGGCCATGTCGGGTTGCGCCAGGGGCTCGCCTTCGCGCGCTTCATGCCCGCGGCCTGGCGCGAGCATGGCCGCCACGCGTTGAAAAAGAACAAGGCGTGGCTCGATGGCCTCGCCGAAGCGGACCTCGAGGCGCTGGCCGCGGCGTGGGTCGAAGCGTCGCTGGAGTCTGCATGGATCGCGCCGTGTGTGGCACGCGTCGCCCGTCATCGTGCTGCGGGCGATGGGCTGGTGCTGATGTCCGGGACCCCGCATTTCATCGCCTCTGCGGTGGGAGCCCGGCTCGGCATCAGGCGGGTCGTCGCCACTCGCTGTGCGACCCGTGACGGGTACTTCACGGCGGCAGCGCCGCTGCGCCATCCTTTCGGCGAGAGCAAGCGGGTGCTGCTTGCCGGACTGTGTGACGAACTCGGCGAACCGCTGTCGGCAGTGACGGCCTACGCGGATTCCGCCGATGACCTGCCGCTGCTGCGTACCGTGGGTCATGCGGTGGCGGTGTGCCCGGATGCCCGGCTTGCGGTGGAGGCCCGGCGAAGGGGCTGGGAGATCATCGGTGATGCCGGTCTCCGGCGTCGCGCCGAGCGCACGCTGGTCGCGGCCGTCCAGCGCATCGCCGGCCAGGTCCTGCGCCACTGAATGCTTGCCGCCGGGTGTCGCGCCGATGCTATTCTGGCGGCCGTTTGCCGCAGAGCTGCGCCTCATGCCGACCGCCATCTACCACGATCGCGATGGACACATCGTCGCCGTCGACATGCGTGTCGGCGACAGCCTGATGGAAGCCGCCATGGACCATGGCATCCGCGGTATCGTCGCCGAGTGTGGTGGCGGGTGTACCTGTGGCACGTGCCATGTGTACGTCGATGAGGCGTGGTGGACACGCGTGCCGGCAGCCGACGAAATGGAACAGCAACTGCTCGATGTCATCACCGAACGACGCCCGAACAGCCGCCTCAGCTGCCAGGTCCGCATGAGCGATGCACTGGACGGCATCGAGGTCCACGTCGCCAACAACGAAACGCAGGGGAGCCGCTGATGCGCCTGGTGACCATCGACAGCCGGGAGACCGGGGGACGGCCGGGGATCTGGCTGCCCTCGGGAGAGATCCTCGACCCGGCAGCGGCACCCGCCGGACTGCGGACCAGCCGCTGGCTGCCCGCCTCGGTGGTCAGCGTGTTGGCACAGGGCGAGGAGGGGCTCGGGCACGTACGGCGCATGGCCGAGGAGGTTGGTGCTGCCGACGCCTTGCGCCAGCGTGAGTGGCGCGAGGCAGGGGCTTTGTTGCCGTTTGCCGGCACAGCACTCATGCCCCCCGTGCGCCGGCCCGGACTGCTGCTTGTCACCCGGCAAGGCGCCGCCGCCCAGCCGTGTTACATCAAGAATCCGAATACCGCCGTCGGTGACCAGGCCATCATTGCCGCACCGCGCGGCGCCGACCGGCTGCACGTCGCCGCCGCGCTTGGGCTGGTCATCGGTCGCGCGATCCACGATGCGACACCCGTCGAAGCCGGACGTGCGCTGGCGGGCTGCACGCTGCTGGCCGACCTGGGTCGGGAGGCCTGGCCTGCCATGGGGACCGAGGGCCGGCATTTCCCCGGGGCCTGTCCGATCGGTCCGGCCGTGCTGACCAGGGATGAATGGGCCCTGGCGCCCCCCGTTGCGCTGGGCCTGCGCATCAATGGGCATTGTGTGGCGAGCGTCGTCATGGCGCCCGACATGGCGCAACACGCCGAAACCATCGCCCTGCTGTCGCGCCACCATGCCTTGCGGCCGGGAGACATCATCGCGCTGCGCATTGGCGACAAGGAAGCCACGGTCGGCCGCAGTGACACGGTCACGCTGTCTTTCGGCGACCTGCTGACGCTGCGGTTCACCATGGCGGCCTGAGCGCCTGCCCGCCGCCTTCGCGGACACCATGGATAATACGTCTCAGGCCCAGGCGGCATACACGTCGCGCAGCATGCGTGCGGCAGTCACCCCGAGGAAGAGTGCGAAGGCACGACGCAGACTGCGTTGGCTCATGGCATGCGCAAGACGCGCACCCCACGGCACGGCGAGCACGCTGGCGGGCACGATGAGCAGCACGCCGACGAGGTTGATATAGCCCAGGCTGAAGGGGGGGCGGCCGGCAACGTCCATGCCGCCGATGACGAAGCCAATCGTGGCCGGCACCGACACCAGGGTGCCGAAAGCGGCCGCCGTGCCGACAGCACGGTGAATGGGCAGTCCGAAGAGTGTCAACAGCGGCACCCCCAGCGTACCGCCGCCGATGCCCATCATTGCGGCAATCGCGCCGGTGATCATGGCCAATACGGTGCTTCCCGCCGGCCCCGGCTGGGTCGCAGCGATGCGCCAGTCCGGGTTGCCGAAGGCCATGTGCAAGGCCACCAGCAGCGCCACGCCGGCGAACACCGCGGTCAGCGTCGCGAAGCCGGCCTGGGTCGCGAGCAGCGTACCGAGCAGGGACCCGGTGACCAGTCCGGGCAGCCAGCGCATGAACACCTCCGCCGCCCACGATTGTCGCTGCCGGTGGGCGCGCCACGAGCGCAGGCTGGTCGGAATGATGGTTGCCAGCGAGGTCCCGACGGCAATGTGCATGCGCACCGCCGGGTCGATGCCGATGGCGCTGAACAGCAGATAGCAGACCGGCACGATGACGATGCCGCCACCGACGCCGAGCAGGCCGGCGAGCAGGCCGGCGAAGACGCCCGTCAGGGCCAGCAGCGGCACCAGCCAGAGCAGCAATTCGAGTGAATCAGGGGCGGGCATCCGGGACTCCGCGCTCGCAGTGGCGGGGCTGCTGCCACGCCGTTGGTGATTGTAGCGGGTGCCGGCCGGCGCCCGGCCACTATCCGCCTATACTGACCTCCCTCCGGTCGTGGCCAGCCCTCATGTCGACGCGCACACTGTCCCTCGATGACCGCCTTTACGAATATCTGCTGCAGGCCTCCTTGCGCGAGCCACCGGTACTGGCGCGGCTGCGCGCCGAAACCGCGGCGCTGCCCATGGCACGCATGCAGATCTCTCCCGAGCAGGGTCAGTTCATGGCATTGCTGGTACGCCTGACCGGCGCCCGCCGTTGCCTCGAGATAGGGACTTTCACCGGTTACAGTGCGCTGGCCTGCGCACTCGCGCTGCCAGGGGATGGCCGCCTGGTGACGCTGGACATCAGCGAGGAGTGGACGGCGATCGCACGGCGCTACTGGCGCGAGGCAGGCGTCGAGGGACGCATCGAGCTGCGCCTCGGCGAGGCCGGTGCAACGCTGGCGGCACTCGGCGAATCGGCGCTGGCAGGCACCTTCGATTTCGCCTTCATCGACGCCGACAAGCACGCCTATGCCGAATACGTCGAACGGTCGGCGGCGCTCTTGCGTCCGGGCGGGCTGATCGTGATCGACAACACGCTGTGGGGCGGAAGGGTGGTGGATACCGCCGACCACGAGCCCGATACCGTGGCGATCCGGGCGCTGAACCGCGCGTTGCGGGACGACGAGCGCTTCGACCTTTCCCTGCTTCCGGTTGGAGACGGCCTGACGCTGCTGCGCAAGCGCGGTTGAAGACCGCCCGGCAAGCCGGTCAGCCCGGTCCGATCACCTCGATGAGTTCACCTGCCGCGCCGCGTATGCACTGAACTGCGGTGGATCCGGCGTAGGGTGGCGTGTCGTCCGGCACGACCGCGCCACCGGCCAACTCGCCGTTGAAGCTCACCATGGCGATGCCGGCAGGGAGCCGGCGCGATGCTTGGGGCAGCGGGTGTGCTGCCGGCGGCATTTCGTCGGCCTCGATGTAGCAGTCTCCCGCCAGCGGCAGGGCGGCGATGCGAAAGCGCGTTTCCCGCGGCAGGTCGAAGGCCAGCGCCATGGTCTGGACGCGTGATTCCATGGCGGCCACTTCCGGTACCGCGAACTGTCGGGTGTACCACTGCTGGAGCGTGTCGAGCGATGCGCCGCCAACGATGACGATGAAAGCCCGGTCGACGGCACAGCGCGGCATCGGTACCGGCAGGCCCTGTACGGGGCGTTTGAACTCGGTGAGGTAGAGGATCTCTCCCGATGGTCCGCGGACCTGCATGGCGCGGATGTCGGGGCAGAACGACAGGTCGAGGGGTGGGGCAATGGTCTCGAAGCCCGAGCCGGCAAGTTGCGCGGCCAGGGAGTCGACGTGCTCGACCATGAGTTCGATGGCGTTCCAGCCATGGCGGGTAAAGGCTTGCCAGGGGTCGCCAGCCGCGCGCTCGATGAAGCGAAAGGTGAACTCGTCACCTGCCGGGGGTGCCATGAGCAAGGTGCGGGCACCGGCTTCGTCGGCCGTGCCCCACAGCGCCGCCAGCGCCGGCGAGACTTCGCCCCGGCCGATGCACCGGTAGCCGAGTTCTCTGGCGTAGAGCGCCTCGGTGTGCGCCAGATCCTGCGCGACGATGGTCACGCAGCGGATGGCGCCAAGGCGGATTGCTCCCCGTGCCGTACTCATTGCGGGTATGCCGCGGCGCTCAGATGATGCCTTTGGCGCCGAGCGCCGCACGTTCTGCGGCATCCATGCCGAGCAGCTCCCCGTAGATTTCGTCGTTGTGCTGGCCAAGTTCCGGTGCCGCGGAGCGGATCGAGCCCGGCGTCAGCGACAGCTTCGGTGCGACGTTTTGCATGCGCAACTCGCCGAAAGTCGGGTGCATGGTGGTGACGATGGCTTCGCGGGCACGAAAATGCGCGTCGGCGAGCATTTCCGGCGTGCGATAGATCTTGCCGGAAGGAATGCCGAATTTGTCCATCAGCCCCTCCAGGGTGGCCATGTCGACGGTACGCGTCCAGTCGGCGATGAGTGCATCGAGTTCCTGCTGGTGGGCGCCGCGTGCCGTGTGTGTCGCGTAGCGTTCGTCCCTGGCGAGTTCGGGTCGGCCCATGGCCTCGGCGAGCCGCCCGAAGACGGTGTCCTGGTTGGCGGCGATCAACAGCATGCCACCATCGCTCGTCGGGTAAATATTGGAGGGCGCGACGTTGGGCAGGATGGCTCCGGTGCGTTCGCGGATATAGCCGGTCTTGTCGTATTCGGTGACCAGCGATTCCATCATGTTGAGCACGGCCTCGTAGATTGCCGAGTCGACGACCTGGCCCTGGCCGGTGCGCTCACGGTAGTGGAGCGCGCTCAGCGCACCGATACAGGCAAAGGTTGCGGCCAGCGAGTCACCGATGCTGATGCCCATGCGGCTGGGTGGTGTCGACGGGTCGCCGCAGACATAGCGCAGGCCGCCCATCGCCTCGCCGACGGCACCGAAGCCGGCCCTCTTCGAGTAGGGACCGGTCTGGCCGTATCCCGAGACGCGGATCATGATCAGCCCCGGGTTGATTTCGTGCAGTTGCCTATGGCCGAGGTTCCAGCGTTCGAGCGTGCCGGGGCGGAAGTTTTCGAGGAGGAAATCGGCTTTCGCCGCCAGGCGCCGCAGGACTTGCTGGCCATCGGCCTCGCGCAGGTTGAGCGTCACCGATTTCTTGTTGCGTGCGACGACCGGCCACCACAGCGACATGCCATGGGCCTTTTCACGACCCCATTCACGCATCGGGTCGCCAACCCCGGGGGGCTCGACCTTGATGACCTCGGCACCGAAATCCGCCAGCAGCTGACCGCAGAACGGCCCTGCGAGCAAGGTACCCATCTCGATGACCCGCAGCCCGGCCAGTGGCCCGGCGATCTTGTTATCGTCCGTTGACATGTCCTATCCCTGTCCTGGACCCGCGGTCCGGTGCTATACCCAAATCCGCCCCGGCGCAGCATCGCCGGCGCATGTTTCCAACCCAAGGGCTTCCCGCCTGCCGGAGCCGGCCAACGGCCCGCAAGCTGACCGCGGCCGTGTTTTTGTTGTATCGTCGGGTGCCATGTATAGAATAACCAATTTCCTTCTTGCTGTAAGGCCATGAGCCAGAACCCACGCCGTATTTCGATCATCGAGGTCGGCCCGCGTGACGGGCTGCAGAGTGAGCCTGAGGTGCTGGCGACGCCGGTCAAGGTCGAGTTCATCCGCCGTGCGCTCGATGCCGGCATCAGACGCCTTGAGGTCACCAGCTTCGTGCACCCGAAGCGGGTACCGCAAATGGCCGATGCCGAGGCATTGATCAGTGCGCTCCCGCGCCGCGACGACGTCATCTACATCGGCCTGGTCCTCAACCGCAAGGGCTTCGACCGCGCCCTTGCCACGGGTATTCCCGAGATCGGCATGGCGGTGATCTCCACCGACACCTACAACCAGCGCAACCAGGGCGTGCCGACCGCCGAGTCGGTCAAGGCGTGGCTCGAGATCGCCAGAGCGGCCAAGGCGGCCGGCGTACGTGCCAACGTCATGATCTCCTCCGCATTCGGTTGCCCATATGAAGGCGAGGTGCCGCCCGATCGCATCCTGGCGCTGGTCGATGAAGTGATGGCGGGTGAACCGGTCGAACTCGGGATCGCCGACAGCATCGGTGTTGCAGTGCCCGGCCAGGTCCGCGACCTCCTCGGCGCAGTGCGCGAACGCATCGGCAGCACGCCGATCCGCTGCCACTTCCACAACACGCGCAACACGGGTCTCGCCAATGCCCAGGCGGCGGTCGATGCAGGGGTCGACTCGCTCGATGCGAGCATCGGCGGTATCGGCGGTTGTCCCTTTGCGCCGGCCGCAACTGGTAACATCCCCACCGACGATCTGCTTTACCTGCTGGACCGTTCGGGCGTCGAAAGCGGCGTCTCGCTGGCGAAGATCATCGATACCAGCCGTTGGCTTGAAGTCCAGCTGGGCCGGGCCACGCCGGCGATGTTGCCGCGGGCGGGGATGTTTCCCCAGATCGCCGAGGAATTCCAGAAGAAGGCCGCCATGGCGGGCTGAGCCGCCTTCGGTGGCCCGGCAAAGAGCAGGCGGTGCGGCCATGGAACGCCACCCTCGTGTGGTCCGTGTCTGCCACCGTGTCATCGGGAACAACAGGAAACCGGTCGGCGGCATGCCAGCCGAAGTTCGGCGACTGAACAATGCACACATCTGAGAGGGCCGTATGAGTTACCGTCTGGGCGTCGACGTCGGTGGAACCTTCACCGACCTGCTGCTGATCAATGAACAAAACGGCGATATCCACACCGCCAAGGTCCCGAGCACCCCGCATGACTCTTCGGTGGGCGTGCTGAACGGCATCGAGAAGGTGTGCAAGAACGCCGGGATAGATCCCACGGAGATCGGCCACTTCATGCATGGCACCACCGTGGCCACCAATACCGTGCTCACGGGTTCCGGGGCGCGTGTCGGCCTGGTCACCACCCGTGGATACCGTCAGGTGCTGCAGATCGCGCGGTCGTTCGTCCCTGGAGGACTCGGCGGGTGGGTGATCTACAACAAGAGCGCGCCCCTGGCGCCGCTCGAGCTGACCATCGAAGCCGACGAGCGCATCGGCGCGCGCGGTGATGTCGTGCGCAAGCTTGACGTCGCGGCGCTCAAGCGCGACCTCAAGGCACTGGGCAAGAAGGGCATCGAGGCGTTGACCGTTTCACTCATCAACTCCTTTGCCAATCCGCAGCACGAGAAGGAAGTGGCGAAGATCGCCGCCAAGGTTTTGCCGGGCATACCGGTGACGATCTCTTCCGAGATCGTGCCCGAAATGCAGGAATACGAGCGCACCATCACGACGGTCGCCAACTCGTACGTGCGGCCCAAGGTCTCGACTTACGTCAACAACCTGACCCGCGAACTCAAGAAGAAGATGAAGAACGTCCAGCTGCACATCCTGCGCTCGGATGGCGGTCTGGCCTCCGCCAAGGCGGCCGAGGCCTACCCCGTCAACCTGCTGATGAGCGGCCCGGCCGGTGGCGTGTCCGGTGCCGTCTGGGTGGCTCAGCAGGCCGGTTTCGGCAACCTGCTGACTTTCGACATGGGCGGGACATCGACCGATGTCTGCCTCGTCGAGAACGGCAAGGCACAGTTGCGCCGCGAGACGACCGTCGGCGATGTCACGGTCCGTGCATCGTCCGTCGACGTGCGCACCGTCGGTGCCGGTGGCGGCTCGATCGCCCACGTACCCGAACTGACCGGCGCGCTGCGCGTCGGCCCCGAGAGTGCCGGTGCCGTGCCCGGGCCGGCGGCCTACAACCGCGGCGGCACGTTGCCGACTGTCACCGATGCCAATGTGGTGCTGGGCTACCTGCCGAGCGGCGAGGTCAGGCTCGGTGGCGACATGCAGATCCGCCGGGATCTGGCCGAGAAGGCCGTCAAGAGCATCGCCGATGCGCTGAAGCTCGGCCTCAGGCAGGCTGCGGCGGGCATCATCGATATCGTCAACGAGAACATGTACGGGGCACTGCGGCTCGTCTCCGTCGAGAAAGGCTACGACCCGCGCGACTTCGCCTTGATCGCCTTCGGTGGAGCCGGCCCGCTGCATGCCAACGCGGTGGGCAAGCTGATGGGTTCGTGGCCGGTGATCATTCCCCCGGGGCCGGGCGTGTTGTGCGCCTATGGTGATGCCACGACGCGCGTGCGCGATGAGGCGGCGCGGACTTTCATCCGCACATTTGGCGAGACGTCGGTCAAGGAAGTCGCCAAGGTCTTCAGGGTGCTGGCGGCCCAAGCCTCCAAAACGCTTGACCGTGAGGGTATCCCGCGCGACGAACAGACTGCGAGCTATCAGGTCGATATCCGCTACCGGGGTCAGGGTCTGTTGCTGACGGTCGACTTCGAACTCGAGGAGCTTGAGTCTCGTGGCCTCGACGCCATCGGAGAGCGCTTCGACGAAATGCACCGCCAGCTGTTTACCTTTGCCCTGCCGCATGACAAGGAGCTGGTCAATCTTCGCGCTGTCGTCGAAGGCAAGCCGACCCATGTCCGCGCACTGCGCGTCGGCAAGGGTGGCGAGAAGCCTGCGGCGGATGCCGTGATCGGCCGCAACAAGATCTACTGCGAGGGCCGCGACCAGGAAGCGACCCTCTACAACAGGGCGAAGCTGGCCGCTGGAAATATCGTTCCCGGACCAGCCATCGTCCTCGAGATGGATTCGACGACCCTGATCCTGCCCGGCCATGCTGGCCGGGTGGACGAGTGGGGCAACATCCTGATCACGCCCGCAGCCTGAAGGCAGGAGCCGCAAGACATGCCAGCAAAAATCATCGAGACCAAACCACGGCCCTTCAAGCGGGAGAAAGTGGATCCGATCACGCTCGATATCATCGAGAATGCGATGCTCAACGCCCGTCACGAAATGGATGCCGTGCTGTTTCGCACCGCCATGTCGCCCGGCATCCGCGAGCAGCATGACGAGTTCCCCATGATCGCCAACGTCGACGGCAAGATGGTCGTCGGGCAGTTCGGCAGTTTCATCTATGGCTTCAAGGCGGCCTACGAGGGCACGATCGAGGAAGGCGACATGTTCCTCATGACGGACCCTTACAGCTGCAATGGCGCCGTCAGCCACGCCAATGACTGGCTGTTGCTGCGACCCGTTTTCAAGGATGGCCGGCTGATCGCCTATGCGGCAATGTTCGGTCACATGACGGATATCGGCGGCAAGGTGCCGGGCAGCCTGCCGACCGATGCGCAGACGATTTTCGAGGAAGGCATCCGCGTGCCGCCGACCAAGATCTACCGCAAGGATGTCCTCCAGGAGGAGATCCTCGAGATCATCCTGCACAACTGCCGCATGCCACAGTGGAACCGCAGCGACTTCCACGCCATCGTCGCCGCCATCCGCACGGCAGAAAAGCGCCTGATCGAGATGTCGAAGCGCTTCGGTGACGACATGTTCTATTCGGCGCTGGAGGACCTTCTCGACCGCAACAAGCGGGCCATGGCCAAGCTGATCCAGACCACGGTGCCGACCAGAAAACAATATTTCGAGGATTACATCTGCGACGATGGCATGGGCATGGGGCCCTACAAGCTCCGTTGCGCGATGTGGCGCGAGGGGGACAAGGTCATCTTCGATTTCGAGGGCACCGACCCGCAGTCCACCGGCCCCGTGAACTTCTACCTCAACGAGGAGATGTTCAAGATGTTCTGCGGCGTCTACATGATCATGGTGTTCGACCCGCAGATCATGTTCAACGACGGCTTCTATGATCTCATGGAAGTGCGCATCCCCGAGGGTTCGCTGCTCAAGCCGCGTTTTCCGGCTGCACTGTCGTGCCGCACACACGCGCTGGGCCGGGTATTCGACATCCTCGGCGGCCTGCTGGGCCAGGGCAGCCCGGATTTCCTCTGTGCCGCCGGTTTTTCCGACAGCCCGCATTTCATGTACTCCGGCTATCGCCGGGACGGCGAGTGGTACCAGCTGTTCAGCATCGGCTTCGGCGGTGTCCCCGGCAAGCCATCGGGAGATGGCCCCGACGGCCATTCGCTATGGCCAAGCTTCACCAACGTACCCAACGAGTTCCTCGAGAGCTATTTCCCGCTGCGCATCGAGAGCTACGAGACCCTGGCTGACAGCGGCGGCGCCGGCCTGCATCGTGGTGGCAACGCCCTGCGCATGGCCTACCGGCTGCTTGAGCCCGGGCAGATCTCGATCCACGACGACCGCTGGCTTACCTATCCCTGGGGGGTCAATGGCGGGCTGCCGGGCGCCCGCAGCCGCAAGACGCTGATCCGCGCCAACGGCAAGAAGGAATTGCTGCCGTCCAAATGCGACCGCATCCAGGTCGAAGCGGGTGACCTGTTGCTGTTCGACACCTGGGGTGGCGGCGGCTGGGGTGATCCGCTCAAGCGTCCGATCGACAAGGTCGAATTCGACTACAACGCCGGGTTGATCACCCGTGCTGGCGCGCGCCGCTATGGTGTCGTCATCAGTGCCGGCGGCAAGGTTGACGCCAAGGCAACGAAAGCCCTGCGCACCTCGATGGCGAAAAAGCGCGGCAAGACCAAGCTCTTCGATTTTGGTGGCACCATTCCGGAACTGAAGAAGGCCTGCCGCAAGGAAACGGGGCTCGAGCCGCCGAAGGCACCGGTGTTCCCCTCATGGTTGCGCGCCGAGGTGGCGGGCAAGAAGGTGAAGAAGCGCAAATCGGCAGCCTGAGGCAGCGCCTGACGGGACGGCAAAGGCGGCAGGTGCCGGAGGCATCTGCCGCCTTATCTCATGCCGCGATACCAAACGGGCTAACCGTGCTCGCTGGCGGCTTCGCCCGCCGGGCCATGGTCCGAGGCGATGGCCAGCGCCTGGCGCTCATTCTGGCTGGTGAAATCGTTGCTGATCCGCTGGGCCGTGGCCTGCAAGCGGGGTGTGAAGCGCTGAACCGCCTCGGACTCAGGGACCGCCGTCGATGAAAAGCGGATGGTCAGTGCCGCGAGCAGGCGGTCTTCGGCCATGATCGGCACCGACAGGCTCAGTTCGTCGGACACGCGCCGCGGCCGGCGCCACATGGCGTAACCACGACGCCGTACCTCTTCGATGATCTCCTGAACGCGCTTGCGGTTCCCGGCCAGCTGGTCGGCGCTGCGCTTCGACTTGACCAGCAGATCGAGCAGCGCCTCGCGCTGCTCTGGCGGGCTGTAGGCCAGATAGACGTGCCCAGAGGCCGAGGTCATGATCGAAATGCGGAAACCTGGCGCGCGCTTTTCGACCGCCAGTGGGCTGCGGTGATCGGTCGTCTGGCGAACAAGGATGGACGACCCGGAGAGCGTGGCGATGGCGATCGGCCACACCAGCTCCTTGCACAGGTCGTACATGTACGGCCGTGCAATCTGCGTGACCCAGGCCTCGTCGTCGAAGCCATCGGAGAGGCCACGGACGAGGATCGTCAGGCGGTAGCGCTCGTCGCTGCTTGCACGGTAGGCATAACCGGCATGGCACAATGTCTCGAGGATGCGGTAGGTGGTCGTCCGTGGCAGGTCGATGGCCATGGCCACTTCTGATACGGTGGCGCCGTTGTGCTGATTCAGCACGTGGAGCACTTCGAGGCCGCGCAGCAGGGCGCGAATCGGGCGTGTGGAGTTCATCGGGCGCCAACCATCCTTAACTGACCGACAGGCGGACAATGGTAGCCGCGCCGCCGTGCGTTGCCAAGCCTTGCCGGATGATTGCTCGTGCTGATGGAGGCTCCGACCATGGAATATCGTCTGCTGGGCCACAGCGGATTACGCGTCTCGCAGCTCTGCCTTGGCGCAATGACCTTCGGCGAGGAGTTCGGCATCGGGGCCGACGAGGCGACCTCTCGTCGCCTCTTCGACGCCTATGCAGAGGCCGGTGGCAACTTCATCGACACGGCGAACATCTACAACCGCGGGACCAGCGAGCGTTTGGTCGGGCGCTTCGTCGGCAGCGAACGACACCGATGGGTGATCGCCACCAAGTACACCCTGAGCAGCCGCGGCGACGACCCGAATGCCGGCGGCAGCCACCGCAAGAATCTCGTGCAATCAATCGAAGACAGCCTGTCGCGGCTTGGTACCGGATACATCGACCTCTACTGGGTCCATGGCTGGGACAGCCACACGCGAATGGCCGAGGTCATGAGGGCGCTTGACGACCAGGTACGCCTCGGGAAGATCCTGCACATCGGCATCTCCAATGCTCCGGCGTGGGTGGTGGCAGAGGCCAACACGCTGGCCGTGGAACGCGGCCTGACGCCATTCACCGCGCTGCAGATGCACTACAACCTCGTCGAGCGTGGCATCGAGCCTGATTTCCTGCCGCTGGCCCGGGCGCATCACATGGCGATCACGGCGTGGAGTCCGCTGGCCAATGGCATTCTCAGCGGCAAGTACAACACGGGTGGCACTCCCGGACGCCTGACCGGCGCCCGTGCCGCGCGCATCCTGACCGGCCGCAACCTCGAGGCGGCCCGTGCGCTGGAAGAAATCGCCAGAGAAGCCGGTTGCAGCCCGGCGCGCCTCGCCCTGGCGTGGGTGTGCCAGCGGCCGGGTGGCATCATCCCGATCATCGGCGCCCGCCGACCGGAGCAGATGGAAGACAACCTCGGTTGTACGGCCGTCACGCTGAACGATGCGCAGCGCAGCGCCCTCGACGCACTGGCACCGCCGACATTGAGAAACCCCGAGTCGTTGCTCGAGGGCGACTTCTTCCGCACGCTGATGTACGGCCCCGTCGAGCCGCGTATCCGCTGGCCGGAAGCCTAGTAAATGACCGTGGTTGCCTTGGTCTTGAGGTAGGCGTCGAGGCCTTCCTGGCCGAACTCACGGCCCCAGCCTGACTGCTTGTTGCCGCCGAAGGGAATGGCCGGGTCGACCGCCGCATGGCAGTTGATGCTGACCTGGCCCGCGTCGATGAGCGCGGCCATGCGATGGGCCACCGAGATATCCCGCGTCCACACGCTGCCGGACAGCCCGTAGATGCTGCGGTTGGCCTCTTCGGCGACCGCCTGCAGGCCGTCGCTGTCGTCAAAGGACTGGATGCACAGCACCGGGCCGAAGATTTCCTCGCGGGCGATTTTCATGTCCATGGTCGTGTGGCTGAAGACGGTCGGCTGGATGAAGTAGCCCTTGCCGGGGACGGTGGCGCCGCCACAGACCAGTTCGGCGCCGCAACGGCGCCCTTCCTCGACATAACCGAGGACGCGACTGCGCTGCTCCGCCGAGATCAGCGGGCCAAGCTCGGAGTCGGGCAGCATGCCCGGGCCGAGTTTCATCGCTGCCGCCATCTGGCCAACACGCTCGACGACGGTGTCGAAGATGTCGCGGTGTACGAACAGCCGGGTACCGGCCATGCAGTTCTGCCCCTGAAGGAAGAATGCCGCGCGTGTCACGCCCGGCACGACGCGTTCGAGGTCGGCATCGGGGAACACGACCATCGGTGACTTGCCACCGAGTTCCAGCGTCACGCGCTTGAGATTGCCGGCCGCGGCGGTGATGATCTTGCGTCCGACTTCCGTCGAGCCGGTGAATGCGATCTTGTCGATGTCGGGATGGGCGGCGAGGGCTGCACCGGCGCTCTCACCGAGCCCTGGCACGATGTTGACGACGCCATCCGGGATGCCGACCCGTCGGACCAGTTCACCGAGCAGCAGTGCTGTCAGTGGCGTCTGCTCGGCCGGCTTGAGGACGATGGTGCAGCCGGCAGCCAGCGCCGGGGCCAGCTTGAGGGTGGCCATGATCAGCGGGGCATTCCACGGGATGATGGCCCCGACCACGCCGATCGGTTCCCGCCGCGTATAACTCAGGGACTCCCCGTTGGGGACATCCTGAGGGGACACCGGAATCGTCAGCCCATGTATTTTGGTTGCCCAGCCGGCGTAATAGCGCAGGAACTCACAACCGAACTTGGCGATCGAGTACTGGGCCGCCATCAGGGGCATGCCGTTGTCGAGGACTTCCAGTTCCGCCGCCAGCGCGAGATTGGCCTCGATCTCGTCGGCCAGTTTCCAGATCAGTCGCCCGCGTTCATGGGCATTGAGGCGTGACCATTCGCCGCGCAGCGCCCGGCGGGCGGCTGCAACCGCCTGGTCGATGTCCCGCGGGCCTGCAAGGGGCACGCGGGCGAGGTGTGCCTCGCTGGCCGGGTCGGTAACGACGATGCTGTCGCCGCCGGCGGGCTGCCGCCATTGGCCGTCGATCAGCAGACCATGCGTGCGCGCCAGGAATTCGCTGGCTGCGGGGGAGGGGGCAATGCTCGGCGCGCCGGAACTCATCTACTGCTCTCCGTGAATCAACCGCGGCAGGATAAGTGGCGGGCCACGGGCGAATCAAGCACAAAGATCGCCTCGGCAGCGGGGCCCATGCTGCTTTACCATGGCCGCCCCGGATGGGCTGGAAGCCGTGATCGGCATGAGCACCCTGCGACCAGGACCTTTGGCTGTGCGCTGGCAGATCGCCGTGCTGCTGTGCCTGATCACGACGGTCAACTACATGGACCGACAGGCGTTCGCTGTTGCCGGACCCTTGCTGGTGGCCGAGTTCGGCATCGACAACACCCAGTTCGGGCTCATCACCTCGGCGTTCCTGTTCTGCTATGGCATCGGCCATCTGCTGACCGGCCCTTTCATCGACCGCTTCGGCACAAAGCGGGCCTTCAGCTATGCCGTCGTCGCCTGGAGCATTGCCGGCATGCTGCATGCGGCCGGGCGGGGGTTCTGGAGTTTCCTTGGCATGCGCGCACTGCTGGGGTTGACGGAGGCAGCCAATTTCCCGGCCGCCGTGAAGGCCGTTTCCGAATGGTTCCCCCGTCGCGATCGCTCGCTGGCTGTCGGTATCCTCACGGTGGGGCCGGGACTTGGCGCGATCCTCGCTCCACCGTTGCTCGGCACGCTGATCCTCTACAGCAGCTGGCACTGGGCCTTTCTCGTGCCGGGTATGGCCGGGTTTCTCTGGCTGTGGGTCTGGCAACGGCGCTTCTTCGATGTGGCGGCTCATCCCGCACTGCCGACCGAGGAGCGCGCGCTCATCATGGCGGGGCGCGATGCGCCAACGGACGGCACGCAGACGCAGGGCGCGGGAATGTGGCGGGACATTCCGCGGCTGATGCGTCACCGGCAGATCTGGGGGCTGCTCCTCAGCCGGATCAGCAATGACGGCGCGTTTTATTTTTTCGTTGCCTGGCTGCCGCTGTACCTGTCGCAGGCCCGTGGCTTCGACCTGCGGCAGATCGCACTGTTTGCGTGGCTGCCATTCCTGGCCGCAGACGTCGGCTCCCTGACGGGCGGCTGGCTGGGGCGCTGGTGGATGGGGCGTGGCTGCACGCTCGACCGCGCGCGAAAGCGCGTGATCTGGCTTGGTGCACTGCTGGTGATCGCGAGCCTGCCTGCCGGCATCGTTGACTCGCCGTACGCTGCACTGGCGCTGATCTCCCTGGCGATGTTCGCCATCCAGGCCAAGGCATCCAGCCTGTTCTCGCTGCCTGCCGACTTGTTCCCGTCACTGCGCGTCGCCAGCGTGTGGGGGCTGTTTGGTGCGGCCGGCAGCCTCGGCGCGGCGCTGTTCAGCGTGATGGCAGGCTGGGTTTCCATGCACTACGCCTGGGAGCCGGTATTCTGGCTGGTGGGGATCACGCAGTTGCTGTCGGCGGCTTTCATCAGCTGGTTCATCCCGGAAATTGCCATCATCGAGGAGCGGGAAGTATCGTGATGGCCGTGCTCGCGCGTTCGCTCGCGTTACTGGCCCGGATCGAACGCGGGGTGGCGGTCTGCGCATTCCTGCTGGTGATCGTCGTGGTCTTTGCCGATGTTGTGGCACGGGAGGCCACCGGCACGGGGCTTTACTGGGCTGTGCAGACCGGCGTCTGGGCCAACCTGATGGTGGTCGCGATGGGCTTTGGCCTGGCGTCGGCGCACGACACACACCTGCGGCCGCGCTTCCTCGACCACTGGCTGCCCGTGCGCTGGGATGCATGGCTGTCGCGCACCGGGGATGCGCTTACGGCCCTGTTCTGCCTTGCGGCACTCATCATCTGCCTGCGCATGGTCAGCGAGACCTTCGCACTGGGTGAGCGCGCCGCCGTGCTTGACGTGCCGGTGTGGATCCCGCAGCTGATGCTGCCGCTGATGTTTGCCATCGCCACCTTCAGGCACGCCTGCCATGCCGTGTATCCGTCGCTGCGTCCACCAGAGGCGGTGGCGCCCCCGCCTGCGGCGCAGTGAGTCTCGCGCTGGCGCTGCTGCTGCTCGTCGCGGTGCTCCTGGCGCTGCGGCAGAACGTCGTCGTCATCCTCGGCACGGCCCTCGCCTGTGCCTGGCTGTACCAGTCGGATGGCGACCTGCGTTTCATCGCGCTGGATGCATGGGAAGCGGCAAATCGTGACCTCCTGCTGTCGATTCCGCTGTTCATCCTCGCCGGGGCGATCATGGGCCGCGGCGGCATCGCCTCCCGGCTGGTGCGCCTGATGCGCGCGGTCACGGCGCCGGTACCGGGGGGGCTGGCCATCGCCACGGTCCTGAGCTGCGCGCTGTTTGCCGCCGTATCGGGATCGGGCACCGTGACCCTGCTGGCGATCGGTACCGTGATGTACCCGGCGCTGCGCGCCGCCGGATACCGACCGCACTTTGCCCTCGGCGCGCTGTGTGCCGGCAGCACGCTCGGGATCATCATTCCGCCCAGCATTCCGCTGATCCTTTATGGCGTGATGACCCACACGTCGATCACCGACCTGTTCCTCGCCGGCATCGGCCCGGGCCTCCTGCTGACGCTGCTGCTGAGCGCCTATGCTGCCGTCAGCCACCGGCACCTGCGCAGCCGCATGCCGCCTGCCATCGAGATCGCCCGTGCGCTGCGCGAGGGGATCCTGGCGCTGATGATGCCGGTGGTCATTCTCGGTGGCATCTACAGCGGTCACTTCACCGCCACCGAGTCGGCCGCAGTGGCGGTCGTTTATGCCGTCGTCGTGGAGATCTACATCCATCGCGAACTGCGCTGGCGCGATCTCGTCGACACCATGACGGACACCGCGCGCATCCTCGGTGCCCTGTTCCCGGTGCTGATGCTGGCGTTCAGCCTCAATGTCCTGCTGACGTACCAGCAGGTACCGGAAATGCTTGTCGCACGGCTCGGCGGCATGATCGATACACCGATCGCATTCATTCTCGCGACCAATATCGTGTTGCTGGCGCTGGGCTGTCTGGTTGACATCGGTTCGGCCATCCTGATCCTCGCTCCCCTGCTTCAGCCGCTCGCCGCAGCCCAGGGGGTCGACCCCGTCCACCTCGGCATCCTCATGACGGTCAACCTTGAGATCGGCTACCTGACCCCGCCGTTCGGACTCAACCTGATCGCCGCCGTCATGGCGTTCGGCGAAAGCTTCGCCATGGTCTGCCGTGCAGTGGTGCCCTTCGTGCTGCTCATGCTTGCGGGCCTGGTGATCGTCTCCCTGTGGCCGCCGTTGTCGCTGTTCCTCGTCCGTTGACCGGACGCGACGCCGTGCGCCGGGGCTGTACAATGGCCCCATGGCCGGGGGCGCCCCCGGTTGCCCGGGGTCCGCGCCCCGGCTGACACCCACCATCACGAGGTACATGGCATGACAATCAAGATCGGTGACCGGTTTCCCTCCGGCAAGTTCGGCATCATGACGGAGCAGGGGCCTGGTGCCATCACGACCAGCGAACTGTTCACCGGCAAGAAAGTCGTCCTCTTTGCCGTGCCCGGCGCCTTCACGCCGACCTGCTCCAACAGTCACTTGCCGGGTTATGTCGGCAATGCGGCAAGCCTCAAGGCCAAGGGCGTCGATACCATCGCATGCATGGCGGTCAACGATGTCTTCGTCATGGATGCATGGGGCAAGGATCGGGGTGTCGGCGACACGGTGCTGATGCTCGCCGACGGCAATGGCGAAATGACCCGTGCGCTCGGTCTTGAACTCGACGGCACGGCCTTCGGCCTTGGCCGGCGCAGCCAGCGCTTTGCCATGGTCGTCGAGGATGGCGTGGTCACCCAGCTCAACGTCGAGGCACCGAAGGAATTCAAGGTCAGCACCGCGGAATGCGTGCTCGGCCAGCTCTGAGCCCCGGTGCGGGGAAGGGAATCGAACACGCTGCCCTGCGGTCGTGACCGGCCGCAGGGCAGCGTACCGGGCATTCACTGGGGGATCCGATGGACCTGCATGACATTTTCCTGATCATCCACCTGCTGCTGTTCTGCTACTGGCTCGGCGGCGACATGGGCGTCTTTTATTCCAGCAGCTTCGTCGTCGACCCCAAGGTCAACCCGGCGGCGCGACTGGTCGCGGCCAGGATCATGGTCAACCTTGACCTCGTGCCGCGCATCTGCATGACGTTGATGCTCACGGTCGGTGGCGTACTCAGCCATTACGAGGGCGTCGAGCACCTCGGCTGGCAATGGCCCCTGATCCTGCTGCTGGCGCCGGTCTGGCTTGGCATGGTGCTCTTCATCCACATGAATGAAGGCAAGGCCGTGGCGAAGACCGTCACGCGCATCGATTTCTGGTTCCGCTGGCTGATCGTCATCTCGGTGTGTGCGTCGGCGATCCTGGCGACCGTCACCGGCCGTCTGGCGCCGGCACCGTGGATCGCGGGCAAGCTGCTCATATTCGCCGGCATGGTGTTTTGCGGGCTGATGATCCGCCGCTACATCGGCCCTTACATCCAGGGGATCCATGCACTGGCCAAGGGTGGCATCACGCCGGATCAAGACGATGCCATGTCGAGGAGCCTGGCGAAATGCCGGACCTTCGTTTATGCGATCTGGGCAGGCCTCGTCCTCGAAACCGTCATCGGTGTCGTCAAGCCGGGCAGTCCCGAATACGGTTCCGGAATGGCCGCTGCCGGCGCATGGCTGGCGGATACCTGGCGGGTGTTGCTGCCGGGCTGATCAGCCCCGGACCGCGGTGCGCACCCAGGGCAGGACGGCGAGTGTGCCGTAGCCGGCGGCCGCCATGAACAGCGCCACCGGGCGGAAATCGCCGGTATAGACCAGCCCGGCGACGACCGAGAACATCCCGCTCATGCCCAGGCCGATGGCACTCGACAGGCCGGCGGCACGCCCGGCAAGGGCCGCCTCGCCGCTGATCGCGCCGGCCATGGCGGTCGGCATGATGACACCGCCGGCCACCATCAGCGCGGTCAGCGCCCCGATCATGATGGGCAGTGACGGCCCGCCGATGACGGCGTCGGCGAGGAGGGCGGTGCCGGCCAGGGTACCGAGTGTGGCCCCCGCGCGGAGCAACTCGAAGGCGCCGATGCGCCGGGCTGCGTGACCGGCAGCGGCGGCGCCACCGACGTAGGCCAGGCCCATCAGCCCCCATATCGTGCCGAAGGCTGCCTGCCCAAGGCCGAATGCCGCCTCGAAGAGCGGTGCGCCCACGGCCAGAAAGGCGAAGAAGGCGCCCTGGACGAAACCGTACAGCAGGGTATTCCCCATGAACGGCGGCGAGGTGAGCAGGGAGCGGATCCCGCCACGCCCGGGCTGGTGGTCGACAGGCGGCGCACCGCGGGTTTCAGGCAGCGCAACGAACAGCCATCCCGTGGCCAAAAGCCCCAGCGAGGCGGTCACGAGGAAGATGGTGCCGGGTCCCGCCAGCGCCCCCAGGCTGCCGCCGATGACCGGGGCGATGACCGGCGCCAGGCCCATCGCTGCCGCCAGTACCGCCAGCGCCTTCATTGTCTCGAGCGGATCGCAGGTGTCGCGGATGACGGCGCGGCTGCCGACGGTGCCGACGCTGACCCCTATCGCCTGAAGGCCGCGGAAGGCCACCAGGGTGGCGAGGTTGCCGGCCAGCGCGCAGCCGACGCTGGCCAGCGTGAACAGCGCCACGCCGCCGATCAGTACCGGCCGACGTCCGATGCGGTCGCACAGTGCGCCGGCGAGCGGCTGCATGATGCCCAGGCCGAACAGGTAGACGGAAATGACAAACTGCGCGCCTGCGGGACCGGTGTCGAAACGCGTCGCGATGCCACCGATCATCGGCAGGACGATCGCCATGCCGAACGGCGACAGGGCCGCGGCGAGCGACAGCAGGACAAGCGGCGGTCGACGCGCGCCCACCTTGCCGGATGGGGCGCCGGCGTTCAGCCCAGTTGCCGCGTCAATTCGTCCAGCGCCTCGAAAAGGTCACCCACGTAGCCGATGTCGGCCACCTCGAAAATCGGTGCCTCGGGGTCCTTGTTGATGGCCACGATGGTCCCGGCGTCCTTGATGCCGGTCAGGTGCTGGATGGCGCCGGAAATGCCGCAGGCGATGTAGAGATCGGGGGCGATGATCTTGCCCGTCTGGCCAACCTGCAGGTCACTGGGCACGAAGCCTGCGTCGACCGCGGCCCGGGAGGCACCGACAGCCGCGCCGAGGCGGTCGGCAAAGGCAAACAACCGTTCGAATTGCTCCGCGCTGCCGACGCCACGCCCGCCGGAAACGACGATTCGTGCGCTTTGCAGGTCGGGGCGTTCGCCACCGGCCGCTTCGAGGCCGACGTGCCGCGTATGCGCAGGCAGTGCGACCTCGCAGCGCACGGCCTCGATCGGCGCGGCGTTACCCGCCCCGACAGGGCGGAACGAGGCGGGTCGGACGGTGCCGACGATCTGCTGTCCGGCCGGCACTTCGACCGTGACAAGGGCATTGCCGGCATAGATCGGACGCTGGAAGGTGCGCGGGCCCACGACGGCCATGATGTCGCTGATCTGTGCCGTGCCGAGCAGGGCGGCGGCACGTGGCAGCAGATCGCGGCCGAAAGTCGTCGAGGGTGCCAGCAGGCAATCATGGTCTTTCGCCAGTTCGGCCACCTGCGGTGCCAGTACCGCTGCCAGCCCGCTGGCATTGGCCGGCTCGTCGACGACCAGGACCCGGCTGACGCCCTCCAGCGCCGCAGCGGCACGGGCCACGCTGTCGCAGCCGCTCCCCAGTACGGCGACATCGATCGCTGCAGCCTGCATCTGCAGGGCACAGGCCAAGGTGCGTGCAGTGCTCTGGCTGAGCGCCACTCCGTCATGTTCCGCGATCAACAGGATCCTGCTCATGGCCTTGATGCCTCGACTTCGATGTTCATTTCAGGACGCCGCGGTCGCGCAGCGCAGCGAGGAGTGCGGTGACGTCCTTGACGATGACGCCCTTCTGGCGCGTCGCCGGTGCGTCGTGGCGGACAATCCGCAGCTGGCATGCCGTGTCGGCGCCCAGCGACTCGAGGCGGAGGGTCTCGATGGGCTTCTTCTTTGCCTTCATGATATCCGGCAGCTTGACGTAGCGCGGCTCGTTGAGACGCAGGTCGCTGGTGATCACGGCCGGCAGGTCGATGTCGATGACATCGAGCCCGGCATCGACCTCGCGGGTGACGCGGGCTGTCCCATCATGGATCTCGACTTTCGAGGCAAAGGTGGCCTGCGGGCGGTCCCACAGGGCTGCGAGCATCTGGCCGGTCTGGTTGCAGTCGTCGTCGATGGCCTGCTTGCCGAGCATGACCAGATCAGGCTGCTCGCGCTCCACCAGCCTGTGCAACACGCGCGCGACCCCCAGCGGTTCCAGGGGCTCGCCGTCGTGCTGGACGAGGATGGCGCGGTCGGCGCCCATCGCCAGGCCGGTACGCAGCTGCTGCTGGCAGTCATCGGGGCCGATGGTCACGGCGATGATTTCCCCGGCCTGGCCACCCTCGCGGATGCGCAGCGCTTCCTCGAGGGCGATCTCGTCGAAAGGATTGATGCTCATCTTCAATCCTTCGGTGACCACGCCGCTGTTGTCGGGCTTGACGCGTATCCGGACGTTATAGTCGACGACGCGCTTCAGGCATACGATGATCTTCTTCATTGAGAGGCCGGTGCCGCAAAAGGGCGCCATTGTCGGTAACTTCGCCGGCCGGGACAAGTTTCCAGGAGATGCGCATTGGATCACGGGACGTCCGGGCGAGGGCCGCAGCCGTCGCTGATCACCGCCCAGGCACTCGCGGCGCTGCAGGGCGACCCCGCCCTGGTCGTCGTCGATTGCCGCTTCGACCTCATGGCCCCGCAGGCCGGTCGGGCGGCGTATGCGGCGGGCCATATTCCGGGAGCGCGCCATGCTCACCTCGATCACGACCTCGCCGGCCCTCGAGGCCCGACCACGGGCCGGCACCCCTTGCCGCCGTTGGCCCGGCTGCGCCGGACGCTGGCGATGCTGGGCATCGGCGAGGGGCACCATGTGGTTGTCCATGATGCGCACGGCGGGGCTTTCGCCGCCCGACTGTGGTGGCTGCTGCGGTTTCTCGGGCACCGGCAGGTCTCGCTGCTCGACGGTGGTCTGGCGGCCTGGCAGGCCGCCGGGCTGCCGCTGACCGAAGATGCGCCCTGTATCGCCCCGGCCCCGCCCTACGGCGGGCGTCCGGGTGGCATGCCGGTGATGGATACGTCAACCCTCGAGCAACGGCTGGCAGCGGGCACCGTGACCCTGCTGGATGTCCGTGCCGAGGCACGTTATGCCGGTGAGGTCGAACCCATCGATCCGGTGGCCGGACATGTTCCCGGCGCGATCAATGCCCCCTTTCAGGCGTGCATCGATGCGCAAGGCCGCTTCCTGCCTGCCGAGGCACTGAACCGGCACTTCACGGCGCTGCTGGAGGGTCGCACGGCGCCGCTGGTGGTCATGTGCGGCTCGGGCATCACGGCCTGTCATGGCATCTTCGCCCTGACGCTGGGCGGCTTTCCGGGTGCGGCGCTCTACGCCGGTTCATGGAGCGAGTGGATCACCGACCCGGCCCGGCCCGTGGCACGCCACTGACTCCTGCGGGTTGGCGCCGCCGGCTGATGGCCGTAAAGTGTCGCGCCATTCACTGCCATATTCTCTTCACCACCTGATCCAGGACACCTCATGAGCAGCAGCATCCTCCAGCGCGACCATCGCGTCGTCCGCGGCACCATCCGCTACACGAGCCGCAAGCCGGACCGGCTCGACCAGGAACGCGGCCGCGAGCACTTCCACATCACGGTGCACACCGATGGCACACGCACCTGCATGGCGCATTCGGAGATCGACGATCGGCCGAGCGTCATGCGCGACATCTGCTACAGCCTCGATGCCGACTGGATGCCGACCGACTGCTTCGTGCGCCTGTCGGTCAACGACCGCTTCACCGGCAGCGGCTGGTTTCGTTTTGGCCGCGATTTTGCCGAGTGTGAGACCTGGACGGCGCTCGATGGCCGTGTCACGCAGCGCATGGAAACCAGTGGCAGGCTGCGTGCTTTCCAGAATCACGCCATCGTTTGTGATGCATGGCACATGCAGCTCTTCGACCGCAACAAGGGGCCCGGGGTACAGAGCATCGACGAGATGTTGTTGTCCTCACCCGACCATCGCGGTGCGACGGGTCCGATGCTGTTCCGCATCGGCTTCGGTGTCGAATATGTCGGCGAAGAGGTGATCGAGGTCGAGGCCGGGCGTTTCGATGCCCTGCATTACCGCTTCGTGTCCTCGCCGGGCCTGCCGGAAGCCCACCCGCCGTACGACATCTGGTGTACGGCGGATGGCGACTTCATTTTCCTCAAGGGCGTCATCGGCGGGTACATGCTGACCGCCTATGAACTGGTGTCGCTGACCCGTGAAAGTGCAGTTGCCTGACCTCAGCGGGGTGACGGCCCGGGCAGGCCGGTGGCAATGACCTCGACCCATTCCCCGGCTGGTCCGACCGTCACGGCCGCGCGCCGGCCGTTGTAGGGGAACTCGTCGAGGCGGGCCGGGGCAGCCCGCCACGCGACCGGCAGCGCGTCGATGTCCGGAGCGGAAAAACCGACCATGGCCACGCCGTCCGGCAAGTGACCGGGCCGTACCCTGCGGGATTCGGCCTGCGGCGGATACCCGTCGAGCTCCACGAGGAAATCCTGCGGCAGACTCGCCGTGGCCAGCGGGTAGGTCGTCGCCGGGGGCAGGCCCAGGGCGCGTGACAACGTGGTGATGGCAAAGGCCTGCGTCGGCCCCAGCCGAAGGCCGAGATTCCCACCGTAGAAATCACGCAATGTCGTGATCGACGGGCCGCCGACGACCACGATGAAGACCCGGTCGACCGGGGTTGTCGCGGGCCGCATCGGCATGTCGAAGCTGCGTGGCGAGACCCGCGTGAAGTAGAGCAGTTCGCCTGCCGGCCCCAGTGCCTGCATGGCCCGCGGCGCGTCCGGCGCAGGCCACAGGTTGCGGGGTGCGCCGACGACCTCATACGGGCCATCAGCGAGGCGTTCGGCCAGGGCGTCGGGGTCGGTGGCCAGCAGCTCGATGGCGTTCCAGCCGTGGGTGGTGCCAGGGCGGGGGAATTCGCTGTCCGCATCCTCGATCAGACGCACCAGCACCGGGCTGCCGCTCGCTGGTGCGAGGATCATGAAAGGCCGGCCGGTCATTGCCGGGGCATCCCAGCGCGTGGCAACGGCGTTGCTGACCAGTCCTTCGTGGACGGGGTGATAGCCGAGCTGGGCCTGCCAGGCCGCCGACACATCGTTGAGGGCGCTAACAATCAACGTGACGATATATATTGAATTCAGCATTTTATTAGAACAAGTTGATTAGAATTGTTATTCAAGTATTGCCCCGCAAGACCGACGGCCATCATACCCGGCCCGGACTAGCGGCCCACGGGCTGTCGTGGTTTTGTCGCCCATCATCGATTCTTGTATGTTGGCGGCCCGCTGAACAGGGGTTGTCCCGGATGCGTTCACCCGAGCCCGGGCGCGTTACGCCGGCGTACCGCGCCGGCTTCCACCACGGCTGGATCATCGTCATCGCCAGCGGTGTCCTTCTGTGGATCACCAACGGGATGGCGCTGAGCGGCCTCACGGTCTTTGACGAAGAACTGCTGGCACTGCTCGCCGAGGACAGGGGGGCTGAAGGCCTGCGCGGGGCGCTGAAGTTTCGTGACACGATCACGCTCTTCGGTAGCGGTCTCCTCGCGCCCTTTGCCGGTACGCTCGCCGACCGCTTCGGCGTCAGGCCGCTGATGATCGCCGGGCTTTTATGTCTAACCGCCGCCCACTGGCTCTACGCCGGTGTCGCCAGCCTTGGCGGAATCTACGGCATCCACGTGCTGATCGCCATGTCGCTGGCCAGCGCGGGGCTCGTCGTCAACGTCATGATCGTGTCGCGCTGGTTCGTGCACCGACGCGGGACGGCGATCGGCATCGCGCTGGCAGGGACCAGCCTCGGCAATGCCGCATTCCCGCAGATCAATGTCTGGCTGATCGCCGAGTTCGGCTGGCGCGATGCGTTCGCATGGATCGCGCTGATTCCACTGCTGATGGTTCCTGTGGTCCTGCTGGTGATGCGCGAGCCGCCGGCTGCGGGCGGCTCCGGCACGTTGGTCAAGGGCACTGGACCGGGTGAGGGCCTGACCTTCCGCGAGGCGCTGGGCAGCGCCAACTTCTGGATCCTGGCCCTGGTGGCCATGTGTACGTTCTATGCCATCCTGGCCATGGCCACCCACCTGTTCCTGCACATGCGCGGGCAGGGCTTCGATCCGGCCACGGCTGGCCGTGGCGTCGGGCTGATGTTCCTGCTGGGACTCGCCGGCAAGATCATCAGCGGCATGCTCACCGAGTGGTTGCCGCGCCGGACGGTGTTCCTCGGCGCGCTGGGTATCATGGCCGCCGGCGCGCTCCTGCTGGTCAACACCGGGCAGGTGGCTTTCTGGCCCGCGCTGGTGCTGGTCGGCCTGGGCTGGGGCGGGCTCTATACGCTGCTGCAACTCCTTGCCGCCGATGCCTTCGGGCTGCGGGATCTCGGCAAGATCCTCGGCACCATCACCGTGCTCGACACTTTTGGTGGCGGCATGGGTCCGTTTCTCACCGGCCTCATGTACGATCGCTTCGGTTCCTACGATGTCGCATTCATGGTCATCGCCGGCCTGGTCGGCACGGCGTTCCTGATCGCGACACGCTTTCATCTACCCGCGCGACGAGTGACAGCATCATGACCCTCCCGAGCAGCCGCGATTCAGTCAATACGTTCAGGCCCAGCCGGGCGCTCAACGGCGTGCGTTACGAAATCCGTGGCCGCTTGGCGAGCCTGGCCCTGGACATGGAACGGCGCGGCTACGAGATCGTTTCCCTGAACATCGGCAACCCGGGACGCTTCGGTTTCAGGGCACCGGAAACGATGCGCCTGGCGATGATCGAAAACCTCCATGACGCCGAGGGCTATTGCCACCAGAAGGGCATTTTTCCGGCACGCGAGGCTGTCGTCATGCAGCAGCAGGCGCGCGGCGTCGTGGGCGTGACGGCCGATGAGGTTTTCATCGGCAACGGGGTCAGTGAGCTCATCGACCTGTGCCTGCGCGGCTTGCTCGACCCGGGTGACGAAGTGCTGGTGCCGAGCCCCGACTACCCGTTGTGGACGGCCAGCGTGACGCTGAACCAGGGGCGTGTCGTCCACTACCCTTGCGCACCGGCCGACGACTTCATTCCCGATCCGGCACGCATCGAACAGCTGGTCACGCCCCGCACCCGCGCCATCGTCGTCATCAACCCGAACAATCCGACCGGGGCCGTGTACGGCGCCGACATTTTGCGGGCCATTGCACAGGTTGCCGAACGCCATCGTCTGGTGGTCTTCAGCGACGAAATCTACGACCAGATGACCTACGACGAGGCGCGTTTCATCCCCATGGCCACGCTGGTCCATGACACGCTCTGCGCAACCTTCAGCGGCCTGTCGAAGGTCTATCGCGCCTGTGGTTTCCGTGTCGGCTGGGTGTCCCTGAGCGGGGACCGCGAACACGCGCGGCCCTACATCGACGCGCTGGACCTGCTCGCCTCGCTGCGCCTGTGCAGCAATGTCCCCGGGCAATGGGCGGTGCAGACCGCCCTCGGCGGCTACCAGAGCATCAAGGACCTGATCACCCCTGGTGGGCGGCTCCATGAATCGAGGGCGGCCATACTCGAGGCCGTGGCGGCGAGCCGCTACCTCAGCGTGACGCCACTGGATGGTGCCATGTACGCCTTCCTCGGCATCCGTCCGGGCACGCTGCCGAGCTTCGATGACCAGGCCTTCGCCCTTGACCTCCTCGAGCAGAAGCACGTGCTGGTCGCGCCCGGCAGCAGTTTCAACACCGATTACAACAATCATTTCCGGATCACCAACCTGCCCGATGCCGGGGTGTTGCGTGACGTGTTTTCCCGCATCGAGGATCTCCTCGACAGCTACCAACCACTCGTCACGGCCTGAACTGCCATCATGGCGTGCCATCGCAAGGCCAGCGCGCGATGATGACCGGCGGTGCGCTGGACGTCCTCGCCGGCGGCGGCACCGTCATCACGGCGACACCCCGCCTGGCGCGCCATCTGCGCGAGACCCACGACATTCGGCAACGGCAGGCGGGCAAGGACGCATGGCCCGACGCCGACGTGTTGCCGATAGAGGCGTGGCTGCACCGATGCCGGGAGGAGGCGCTGCTCCAGGACACGCCGGCCGGGCAGCTTGACCTGTTGTCCGAGGCCGAGATGCGGCTGCTCTGGGGCGCACTCCCCGGTGGGGGGGAGTCGCTCATTGCCGAGCCGATGGCGCTTGCCGGACAAGTTGCGCAGGCCTGGCGCACCTGCCAGGCCTGGCTGATCGGTGCGTCGCAGCTGGCAGAGGCTGCCGCAACCGCCGATGAGCGCTGTTTTGCCGGCTGGGCGGCACAGATGGACGCCGAACTGAGTGCCCGGAGGTGGGTCGACAGTGCCGGCCTGGCACGACGTATCGCGAGCGACCTGCAAGCCGCTCGCCTGCGTTTGCCGGCCGCGTGGATCGGGTTTGCCGGTTTCGATCCGTGGCCACCCGTGCTGGTGAGGCTCTCGGCGGCATTGACGACGGCCGGCTGCCGGGTGGTGCGTCTTTCGGGCGACGGTGCGGCGCTTGCGGGCCGGCGCATCGCCTGTGTCGATGTCGACGATGAGCTGCGCAGCGCCGCACGCTGGGCCCACGGCCAGCTCCACGCCTGCCCGACGGCACGCGTGGCCGTCGTCCTCGCCGACCTGCCCGGCCGTGGGGATGCCGCACGGCGCGCCTGTCTGGACGTGCTGGCCCCGGGGTGGGCGCTCTCGCCGCCGGCGATATCGCCCGTTGCAATGACGGCCACGAGGACACTGGCCGACTATCCCCTGGTCCACGCAGCCCTGCTGCTGCTCGGGGCCAGCGGTGGGGAGGTCGACTGGCGGGACGCCAGCCAGCTGCTCCGCTCGCCGTTCATCCGTGGGTACGGAGACGAGGCCCAGGCCCGTGCGCGCATCGAGTGGCGGCTGCGGGAGAAGGGGCGCATGCGCGTGCAGATCAGCCGGCTGGCCAGCGACTGCACGCCGCATGCGCCGGTTTTCGCCGGGTGCATGGCCGCCTTGTGCAGCGACGTCCCCTCCAACCGGCGTGCCGCACATGAGTGGGCGCCGTGGTTCATGCAGCGTCTCGAGGTGGCCGGATGGCCCGGCGACATACGGCCAGACAGCGCGATGTGGCAGGTGCAGGCGGCATGGCAGGAGCTTTTGGCGGGCTATGCCGCCACCAGTCGCGTGCAGCAGCCGGCGTGGTTGGCGGATGCGCTTCACGTGCTGCAGGACATGGCCGGACAGCGCGTTTTTCACCCGGAATCGCACCCGGGTGCGGTGCAGATCCTGAGCCTGCGCGAAGCCGACGGCCTGGCATTCGACGGCATCTGGGTTGCCGGCATGACGGCATCGCAATGGCCCGGCGCCGCGCAGCCGGATGCCCTGATCCCGCTGGGGCTGCAGCGTGGTGCCGGATTGCCCGAAAGCACCGCTGCGGGCACCCAGGCGCTGGCGACCCGCCGGCTGGCCAGGATCCTGTCGGCCGCCGGGACCGCGCTCGTGAGCTGGCCGGCCAGTCAGGATGAGGTTGTCCAGCGCACCAGCACGCTGCTCCATGCCTTACCTGAAGTAGCGGTTGCAGAGATTGCGGCGCACGACCCGCCGCGCCTGCGCGCCAGCGTCGCGGCGATGGCCCCGCCGCTGCCAGTCGAGGCGGACGAGCAGGTCCGGGTGTTGCCGGAGGGTCACCCGGTGCGGGGTGGCGCCCGTACGCTGACGGCGCAGGCCCAGTGCCCGGCAAGGGCCTTCATCACCGGACGGCTGCACGCCGGGGAAATCACCCGCCCGCGCTTGCCGCTCGACCGGCGTGACCGGGGCAACCTGGTGCACGGGTTGCTGGAACAGCTCTACCGCGACCCCGTATATGAAGGCGGACTCAAGGCCACAGACCCGCTGCGCCTGCGCGAGCATTTCGAACGGGCCATCGCGCCAGTGCTCGCCAGGGTTCTGCCCGACGGCAGCCTCTGGCATGCCGCGCTCCGCGAACTGGAGCACGAGCGGTTGTGGGGGGTAGTCCGGCAACTGGCCGACCTCGACATACAACGAATGCCGTTCGTGGTTCAGGTCGAGGTCCCCCATGCGCTGACCATTGGTGGGCTGACCTTCACCTTGCGCATCGACCGCATCGAACGGCACCCTGGCCTCGGCCAGCTGGTCATCGATTACAAGTCGACAGCGGTGCCTGTGAAGCGCTGGCGCCCGGATCGCCTCGAGGATTGTCAGTTGCCGCTCTATGCGCTGGCCGGTCATGCCGAAGGCATCGCCGTTTTCGCCTTCACGACCGCCGGTTTGAAGGTTTCCGGCGTGGCGCCCGATGCGATGGGGCTCGAGGGCACGGTGCAACCCGAGGCGTTCGTCAATGGATACCTGCCCGACAAGCAGCCGGGATGGACGGCGCTGTGCACCGCGTGGCGCGAACAACTGGAGGGGCTGGCGCACCGATACGCGCGTGGTGATTTCCGCGTCAACCCGTACGACCGCGAATATGGCGACAGCCAGTTCGGCATGCTGACGCGCCTGCATGAGCTTGCGCTGTACGAGGAAGAATCGTGAGCGGGTCGGCCCCCGTGGCACCCGATCAGGCGATCCGCGACGAAGCGCTCACGCCCGACCGCTCCTTTCTTGTGCAGGCGCCCGCGGGCGCCGGCAAGACGGCGCTTCTCGTGCAGCGTTTCCTGCGCCTGCTGGCGACCGTCGAGGAGCCCGAGCAAATCCTCGCCATCACCTTCACGCGCAAGGCGGCCGCGGAGATGCGCCAGCGTCTCGTCGATGCGCTGGCCGGCGAGGCCGATGCCCTCGCGGTACCCGGCACGGCCAGGTTGATCGATGCCGTCCGCGTGCACGATGCGCAACGGGGCTGGAACCTGCCGGCCCATCCCGCACGCCTGCGCATCATGACCATAGATGCACTCAATGCGGCCATCGCCCGCAGCCTGCCGGTCGGCAGCGGTGCCGCCGCCTGCCGCAATGTCGTCGAGGCGCAGGCAAGCATCTATCTCGACGCCGCCAGCGAGACACTTGCGCTGCTCGGTACGGACAGTCCGATCGCGGCGGCGCTGCGTTGTCTCTACGTGCATTTCGGCAACCAGCTGGATGTGTTGCGCGAACAACTGGCGATGATGCTCAAGTGCCGCGACCAGTGGCTGCCACTGATCGGCACAGGTCCTGCCGACGATGAGCAGGCCGCGCGACTGCGCATGCTGCTGGAGGGTGCGCTGGCCGGTGTCGTCCGGGCGCACATCCATGCCGTGGAGCGATCCCTGCCGGCCACCTTGCAGGCCGGGATCGAGCGGGCGCTCGCACCGGCGGCAGCGGCGCGGGGGGTTGCAGCGGGCCGGCCTGTGCCCGAGGACGACCTGGCCCCACGGCTCGCATGGTGGCGTTTCGTTGCAGATATCCTTCTGATCAAGGATGGCAGATGGCGGACGCGATTCACCGTCACACAGGGGTTCTCCCCCTCCGACAAGCCGGCGAAGGCACGCATCGAGGCGCTTGCGGCCACGCTTCGCGAGGCGCCACATGACCCCTCGCCACTGGCCGCCGTGGCCAGGCTGCCCGAGCCGGTGTACCGCGACGCGCAGTGGGAGATCCTGGCTGCGCTGCTCCGGATACTGCCGGTAGCCGCGGCTCATCTCGACCTCATCGCGGCCGCACGTGGCGAAACGGATCATGTCGGCATCGCAAGGGCGGCATTGGCAGCGCTGGGTGACGACGAGGCGCCCGGTGAACTGGCGCAACGCCTCGACTGGCGGCTCCACCACCTGCTGGTCGATGAATTCCAGGACACGTCGCGCGCCCAGTACCACTTGCTGCAGGCGCTGACGCGCGGCTGGCAGGCCGGCGATGGCCGCACGTTGTTCATGGTCGGTGACCCGATGCAATCAATCTACCGGTTCCGGCAAGCCGATGTGCGCATCTTCCTCGACATGCGTGACCATGGCCTGCCGGGCGTGGTGCTGGAATTCCTGCGCCTCGAGGCCAATTTCCGTTCGAGGCCGGCGATCGTCGAGTGGATCAACGAGATCTTCGCCAATGTCATGTCACCGCACGATGATGCGCTGGTCGGCACCGTCGCCTACACGCCGTCACGCGCCGTGAAGGCGGCCGTGCCGGGCAGCGGCGTGTTCCTCCATTGCATGCCGGATGCCGACCCGCTGTATGAAGCGCGCGAGGTCGTCGGGATCGTGCGCAGCGAACTGGCTGCCGATGCCGATCGCAAGATCGCCATCCTCGTCCGCAGCCGCAGCCATGCGGCAGGGGTGCTGTCGGCCCTGCGCGATGCGGGAATACCCTGCACCTCCGAACTGCTCCAGCTCGGCCAGACGGGTACGGCGTGCGACCTGCTGGCCATCACCCGCGCCCTGATCCATCCGGCAGATCGCCTGGCATGGCTGGCGCTCCTGCGGGCGCCGTGGTGCGGGTTGTCGCTCGGCGAGCTCGAGTCGTTGGCCGGCAGCGACCCCCATGCGACGATCGAGCAGTGCCTGGCCGATCGCGGTGCCGGCGATGCGTTGAGCGAGGCCAGTCGCCAGCGCGTGGCGCGCCTCGTGGCCGCCATGGCGGCGGCGCGGGCGCAGCTCGGCCATGTCGGCCTGCGCGATATCGTCGAGGCGCTATGGGTGCAACTGGGTGGGCCGGCCGTGACGGGTGACGCGGAAGCGGATGCGGTACTGGCGCATCTTGCCGCCCAGGAACGTGGCGGCGACCTGCCCGACGTCCTTGCAGTCATGGAGGCACTGGCCGCGCAGCCGGCGCCGCCCGGCCACGCCCGCCAGCGGGTCCAGATCATGACCATGCACAAGGCCAAGGGGCTGGAGTTCGATACGGTCATCCTGCCCGGGCTCGGCCGCGAGACCCGACCGGACAAGCCGCCGGTATTGCTCTGGCAGGAGATGCCGGTGGCCGGTGGCCGCGACACCCTGCTGCTGGCCCCGGTGAACGCCAGCGGCGAGGAGAAGGCACCCCTTTACGAAATGCTGCGGTCGATGAAAGCCGCCATGGACGTTGCCGAACGTGACCGCCTGCTCTATGTCGCGGCGACACGGGCCCGCATGCGCCTCCACCTCATCGGCCATCTGGCGGCAGTGACGCGTGGCAGCGAGCGGGCGGCACCCCGGGCCCGCAGCCTGCTCGCACGCCTGTGGCCTGCGCTGGCACACTTGTGGCCTGCCCCCCCGGACGGTGCCCCGGATGCAGATCCACCGCACGATGGCGCATGGCTCACCCCGCCCAGGAATCGATTTGGGGATGACTGGCGGCTGCCCGCCATGCCGCCGGCGTGGCAGCCGCGCGGCGCAATCGTGTCGGGTGCCGCACCACCGCCCTATGACTGGGCCAGCCGCTGGGCGATGCATGCCGGGGCAGTCGCACACCGCTGGCTGCAACACATCGCCCAGCAGGGCATTGAGCGGTTCCCGGCCGCGCGACTGGCGGTATTCGGGCCGACGATCCTGCGCCAGCTCGCAGAAGCCGGTGTCGCGGGCGCCGATCTGGAGCGCGCCCGGCAGCGGGTACTGGCCACGCTGGCGAATTGCATTGCCGACAGGCACGGGGCCTGGGTCCTTTCCGCCATGCACGAGGATTCGCGCAGCGAGTACGCCCTGACCGCCGTCATCGACGGCCGCTGCCGGCGGCTGGTCGTCGACCGGTGTTTCATCGACGGTGCAGGCGTCCGCTGGATCATCGACTACAAGACTGCCATCCACGAAGGCACCGACCTCGAGACCTTTTTTGCCAACGAGATTGAACGGCACGGCCCGCAACTGCGGCTTTACGAGGTTGCGTTCCGCCGATTGGAACCGCGCCCCTGCCGGGTGGCGCTCTACTACCCGCTGCACCGGCGGTTGCTTGTCCTCGGTGAGGGCGTTGCATCAGCGTCCCCTGACCTGACCTGACCTGACCGGGCCATGACGGCTGGCCGCCATCCGCAGGCCCGCCCCGGCGCGGCCCATCGCGCGGCGGCGGTCGGTGCACGAACGGGACATCTTCAGGTCGTCAGAAACTGCCCTCGATCGTGAAGGCGTGGCGCCCTTCAGCATCCCTCGGGCCGAGGGTCGACAGCATGCTGGCCAGCGACGCCGGCGTGCCGGCCCGGGCGCGGATCAATCCGCTGACGGCCCACGTGGCCGGTGCACCCAGCGTGATGGTGCCGGACACTTCGAGCGGGCCACCCTCGTCAGCCAGGGTGCCGGCCAGCGAGCCATCCTCCGCCGCACGCGGCGCATCGAAGCGCACGATGAACTGGCCCGTGCTCGCCGCACCCGGGCTTCCATCCGGAACAGCCAGCGTCACGCCGGACAGGCGCAACGTGCCGACGAGGGCGGTGGGCCCCGTCTTGCGCCACTCCAGTTGCTGCAGTTCCGCGCTGACCTGGCTCGCGGCGGTGTAGGGGCCCCCAGCCGTGGACAAGGCGGCCACCGGGGCACTCAGCACGACACCGGACAGCAATACCCCACCGGCCAGCGGCACCGCCACGGTGCCACGGGCGAAACCGCCGGGCAGGTCGGCCTCGACATCCGCCGCCAGCCGGCCACGCCATAGCGCCGAGGGGTGCAGTTGCCAGCGCAGCCTGCCGAGGTCGACGCCGGCGATCCACGCGCGTCGGACTTGCCCCCGCCATATCGTGCCACCGTACCCGCTACCGCCACCCAGCGACTGCACAGCCGGGGCCAGCAACCCGGCAGGCGCCGTGACGAGCAGGGTGGCGAGAAATGTCGTCACGCCCGCGATCCACAGCACGCGGGCGCTGTCGTGGCGTCCGCTCATGGCGTCGACCGGGACAACGCGAGGTTGGCGTTCACCCGACCGGGCTCGCCGCTTGGATCGAAGGACGCGGTCGTGGCATGCAGCGCATGGCGGGACTGGGCGTCGATGAGCCACTCGAGCAGGGCATCGAAGGGGGCATTTTCGAAACGCAGCCTGACACCGCTCGCACCATCAGGCTGGCTTCGCCTGAGATAGGGGCCAAGCCCGGCTTCGCGGGTCGTGCGGTCGACCAGCACGACCAGCGACCCGGCATCGGCAGGTGATGCGCCCGCGGGGGCACCCGGCTGCATGGGCCCACCTTGACGCAGGCGCTGCTCGATGCTTTCCAGCAAGGCCTGCTGTTCAACATGAGCCTGTCGCATGTCGGCCTTCCAGCCCAGCAGCGGCCTGACCCCCGCAGCCCATACCAGCGCGAGCAGGGCAAAACCGGCTGCCAGCGCCACCATCAGCCGCTCACGAGGCGCCAGCGCATCGAACCAGCGCCGCAAGTCGTTCATCCTTTGCCCTCGGGTGTGATGCGGATCCGGCCCTGGATTTCCTCACCGACTGCCGTGGCGGACTGGATCTCGGCGCCGAGGCCATCTTCTTCGACCACCATCCGGATGGCATCCAGGGTCGATGCGCTGGGCGCCCTGAGCTGGAGCTCCACGACCCCGCTGCGATAATTGATCGACTCGAGGCGCGCCTCGCGCACCGCCGCCAGTGCCGCGCTGATGCTGTCCATGCTGTCGAGAAAGGCCGTACCCCGCGCGCCTGCCCCTGCGGCGTCGGACGGCCCGCCCCGCCGGTCGTCATCGAGCAGCACGCGGATGCGCGTCATGTCATCGACGCCGGGGAAAGCATGGGCTGCGGCGCGGGCAAGCTGCCGACCGAGGTGGTCGTTCTCCCGGTGCAATCGCCAGAGAGCGGCTGCTTCGACAGCGAGCTGCAGTGCCAGCGCGGTGACCAGGAACGTTGCGGCGACCCGCCACCGCGGCCAGTGTGCACGCCACGATGCGCGCCGGGCATAGTCACCCTGCAGCAAGTTGATGCAGGACGAGGTGACCACCCCGGCAGCCAGCCTGGGAAGCGCCGATTCACCGAGTTCGTGCACTTCCAGGCTGTCGGCGCGTTCCCGGAATGGTGCCCATGCCGGTTCATGGCGGCTTGCATCGCCGGCAATGTAGATTCGCAGGTGGTGCGGCACCAGCGCGCCGTCGGCCGACGCCGGTGGCGGTGATGAAAGCCACAGCTCCAGCAGCGGACCGATGTTCCGGGCATCACTGGCCACCAGTCCGTGGCCCGGCATCCTCAGCACAACCTGCGCATTCTCGACGAGCATGACGGCCGTGTTCGGCATGTCGGGCAGGCCGTCGCTGGCGGCAACCACCTTGTGCAGGTCGAGGCCTGCAGCGCGTGCAGCCGACAGGCAGCCGTCCATGCACCGACGGTGGACCACGCGGACCGGCACCTGTCCATCGGCCCGTGGGCCGGGCGCGAAGTGCAGCGCGTCGATATCGTCGGCAAGCTGGTCTTCCAGGGCGAAGGGCAGGGCCTGGCTGAGCTTTCCCGACAGCCGGGGCGGCAATTCCGCCGATGCCTGCAGGACATCGGTGGCGGGAAGCAGCAGCCATGTCCTGCGCCCAGGTGCCAGGGCCGTGCAGTCGCCGAGTACGCCGCGCGCGGGCGCATGGACGCAGGCACCGGTATCGTCGACGACGACCCATTCCGCATCGTGCCCGTCGCCGGCCAGCCGGATGACCAGATGTTCGTTCATGGCTTACTGCGCACCCACCGTCCGCAGACGGGTCTGGACCGAGTCCCCGTTCCGTTCGAGGAGACTGTACATAGTCGACCGGGTGTCGCCAAGCGACGTTGACGCAGTCAGCAGAAACCAGCTGCTGGATACGGCGAGCCGCGCCCTCAGCGCGGGGTCATCGGCCACCGCGGGCAGGTCTTCGGCGAATTCATCGACACTTTGCCACTCGCCGCCGACCAGTGCCTCGCCGTCGTCCAGGGTCATGCCGGGGGCAAGGGCCGCGAGCACCGGCGCACTCGCCGTATTGACGTTGATGGCGTGCGGCCCACCGCCGGCACGGCGGGGCAGGGCAGCCACATGCGGGGTCAGGGCGTCGACGAGTTGCGCCGTATACCCTTCGACCGCCCGCAGCTCACTGATCGACACCAGCCAGAAATTGGCGGGTCTGTAAGGCGGCTGACGGCCCGTGTAGCGGTCATCTTCGGCGCCGTCGGGGCCAGGCATCTCGTCCGGGTCGATCCAGTCGGCAAGGGCCGCGGACAGCACGGTGGCCGTGGCGGGGTCGACCGGTGTCTCCAGCGGCAGCAGCACCAGCAAGCGCTGGAAAATTTCCATGGCCATGTCATCCCGGCTGCCGTCGTCCTTGACCAGGTCGTTGAGGTTGAAGCGTCCCTGGGCGTCGTCGATCCAGGCCTCGATCAGCCCGCCCTCGACCGGGAAACGTGCCTGCTGGTTCGCCAGTTCGAGTTCCGCACGGGTGTCGATACCGTTACTGCCATCGTCGCGCGCCGCCTCGGCGAGCAGGACCCGTGCATAGCCTTCCGCACCGAGGTTGTACTGGCGGATCTGTTCCTGAAGGAGCAGTGATTCGGTGCGGCGCAGGTCGACACTCGTCCGCCAGAGGATGTTGACGGCCACCAGGGTGGCCAGCGTCACGATCAGGATGGCCGTCAGCGCGGCGATACCCCGCTGGCGGTGGCGGAAGTTGGGGCGCTTCACCGGGCGACCTCGACGAGCCGCTCGATCTCGCCCCAATCGTCGAGTTCCATGACGATGCGGATCGCCCGTGGCCGCTCGAAGGGGGCAGTGCCGGCGTCGCGCAGCGGGGGCCACACGGTCTGCCATTCGTCACTGTCGTCAAGGTAGCTCAGCGAGATGCGGCGCACACCGTCCAGCACGCGGGTACTGCGGGCTTCCAGGCCGAGCACACGGTCCATCACCGGCCAGTATTCCCGGTACAGCTGGTCATCCTCGAGCCGGTACTGGACGCGCTGCAGGGTCCCGCGATGGGGCAGGCGGGCCGGGTTGCGCCAGCCGCCACGCGACAGGCGCAGCAGGTAATCGCCGCGCCCGTCGGCGAGCAGCGGCAGTTCCCCGGCAGTGCCGAGCTCGTCACGCACAAAACGCGGCTGGATGGCCGCGATATCTTCGGTCATCCACCGCACGGTGCGCTGGATGTCGGTGAGCCGTGCCATCTGGTCGCGGGCAATTTCATCCTGCTCCAGTATGGTGTTGAGGCCACCGAGGGCCATGGCCCCGATCAGGGCCAGGATACCCATCGCCACGAGCAGTTCGAGCAGCGTGAACCCCCGCACGCGCCGTTGCGCCAGCCTCGTCATCCCCCGGGAACCTCCGCACCGATCGGCGCCCAGTTGCTGCGGCTGCCGGGACCCGTCGCCGCTGCCGACGGACGCGCCACGAAACCACTCACCGTCGTGAGTATCGACTCCGGCCGCTCCGCCAGCGCCACTTCGACATCAACGCGGCGCAGCGAATCGACGGCGGTCTTGCTGACCACGATCGTGTAGCGCCACTCGTTGCGCGCCATCTCGATTTCCTCACTGCGCCGGCCGATGGCGGGGAACTCGTTGAGCAGACGCAGTTCGGCCAGCCGGTCGCTGGCGATCCAGGTGGCGAATGTCTTGTCACGGAGGTGGATGGCCGTGGTCGCCGACTGGTTGATCTGGCCGAAGGCGGCGAGCAGGCCGAGGCTGACGATGACCAGCGCCACCATGACCTCGAGCAGGGTGAAACCACGCTCAGCGCCCATCAGCAATGATCCCGGCTTCGCCGTCGGGCCCGACATCGACACGTACGCTGTAGTCGCCCCGGCGTTGGCGCAGCGTCACGCTGAAGGCATCGCTGAATTCGCCGCTGGAAAAAATGAAAAGCTGCGGGGTGTAGCGCGTTTCCACGTCCATGGCCGAGCGCTCCAGCGCCACCGGGCGACCCTCGATCTCCAGTACAACCTGCCATTCGGCGGGGATGTCGATGCCGCCCCCTTCGTCCCGCGTCGACACGATCCACGTGTCATCGTCCGGATCACGGATGTCGCCCGTATCGAGCAGCGAGAACTCGTAGCGATCAGGATAAAAACGGATGCCCCGCTCACGCGCCTGGAACAGCGCATCCTCGCGTGCCAGTGCCAGCAGCGCGGCAAAGCGCTCGGCTGCGCGAAGCATGCGTTTTTCGTCGCCACCTGTGGTGGCAACCGACAGGGTCAGCATGGTGGCGATGATGCCGATGATGAAAACCACCACCAGCAGTTCGATGAGGCTGAAACCGGCTGCCGCTGCCTTGTTGGTTCCCGGCATGGGGGTTCACCGTCCACACCCGGCCGGCGGCGGACCGGGTGCTACAGGTCCCAGTTGCCGACGTCGGTGTCCGGGCCGGACCCGCCGGGCTGTCCATCCCGGCCCAGGGTGTAGATGTCGAACTCGCCCTGCTTGCCGGGGTTCTCGTAGACGTACGGGCGATCCCATGGGTCACGCGGGAGGCGATCAAGGTAGCCGCCCTGCCGCCAGCGTGTGCCGCCGTCGGCGGGCGGGGTCACCAGCGCATCGAGCCCCTCCTGTCCGCTGGGGTAGCGGAAGTTGTCGAGGCGGTAGAGCTTGAGCGCGCTTTCGATGGCGCGGATGTCCTGCAACACCTTGGCCCCCTGCGCGTCGTCGATGCGGCTGATGACGTTGGGTGCGATCAGTGCCGCCAGGATGCCGAGGATGACCACCACGACCATGATCTCGATAAGCGTGAACCCGGCGGCACGTCGCCTTGCGGCACGTGATGTCATGAACACCATGAATCCATCCTGTAATTCTGCGATGATCCGCCGCGATGCGGTTTCGGCGCGGTGATTATCCGCCACCGGCATCACCGATGGTAGGGATCTGGCAAAAATATCATCAAGTGACGTCAACCAGCTGGAATATCACGCTTTCACCCCGCAAAACCTCATCTTCGATGGTGTGGGCCAGCGGTTTCGCCGTGCTCCTCGTCGGGCTCCAGTTGTTGCCCGACGGGCTGCATCAGTCGTTGTGGTATGACCGGCAGGCTGTCGCTGGCGGCGAACTGTGGCGCTTGCTGTCCGGCAACCTGGTCCACCTGAACTGGCGGCATCTCGCACTCAACGTCGGCGCGCTGGCCATCGGCATATGGCTGTTTCACGATGCGCGCACCCCGTGGGGCTGGCTGCTGGCATGTCTCACCTGCGGACTGGCCACCAACATCGGCCTGTGGGTCTTCCACCCGGATGTCTTCTGGTGCATCGGCATGTCGGGCGCGCTGCACGGGCTGTTGATCATCGGCGGGTTCGACATGGTCCGTGCAGGGGACCGCACGGGCTATGCGCTGCTCGGGCTGTGGGGCCTGAAGATTGCGTGGGAACAACTCGCCGGAGGATTGCCACTGTCCACCGAGACCGTGGGCGCGCCGGTGATCACGTCGGCCCATTTCTGGGGCGCCGTCGGTGGGTGCATCTACACGGGTGCAGAAGCAGTGCAGCGAATCGCCCGCCGGTCGGTATAATGCGCGCCCATGCAGACCGGACATCCTCTTTTCCGCATCGATGACCACGTCGCGCTGGTGACGGGCGCCACGCGAGGCATCGGCGCGGCGATCGCCGATGCGCTCGCCGGCGCCGGTGCCACCGTCGTCGGCACGGCCACCACGGCCGACGGTGCGGCGGCGATCTCTGCACGGCTTGCGGCAGCGGGTCTCCGCGGGCGGGGACTGGTGCTGGACGTGTCCGACCCGTCATCCATTGCTGCCGTGGAAGCCGACATCAGCGCCTGCGAAGGACCGGCGAGGATCGTCGTCAACAATGCCGGGATCACGCGCGACAACCTGTCCATGCGCATGAAAGACGAAGAGTGGGATGCCGTCCTCCGGACCAACCTCACCGCCGTCTTCCATGTCAGCCGCACATTCCTCCGCGGCATGATCAGGCAGCGCCATGGACGCATCATCAACATCGGCTCCGTCGTCGGTACCATTGGCAACCCGGGCCAGGCCAATTACGCGGCGGCGAAGGCCGGGATGATCGGTTTTTCGAAGTCGCTGGCCCGAGAAGTCGCGAGCCGCAACATCACCGTCAACGTCGTCGCGCCGGGCTTCATTGCCACTGACATGACGGCCGCCATCAGCGATGCCCAGCGCACCGATCTCATGGCGCGCATCCCCATGCAGCGGCTGGGCAGCGCGGAAGACGTGGCCGCCGCCGTGCTCTATCTCGCATCGGCGGCTGGCGCCTACGTCACGGGCGAGACGCTCCATGTCAACGGCGGCATGCTGATGGCCTGATTTCCGGCAGGATATGCCGTTTTTTGACGGTGCTAGATTGGCATCGGCGCTTAACATAGAATACCGGCCGGCGAATCCCGCTTCGCATCAGGGGGCGCGCTGTTGTCGAGGCCCAGCACAGAGGACATGCGAGACATGAGCAGCATTGAAGAACAGGTCAAGAACATCGTTGCCGAGCAACTCGGCGTGAAGGAAGAAGAGGTCACCAACGAGGCTTCTTTCGTCGATGATCTTGGCGCCGACTCCCTGGATACCGTAGAGCTCGTCATGGCGCTCGAAGAAGAGTTCGAGACCGAGATTCCCGACGAAGATGCCGAGAAGATCAAGACGGTCCAGCAAGCGATCGACTACATCACGCAGCGTTCCAAGGCGGCCTGAGCCACGATGCAGGCGGGTGCCCCATGCCGCATGCGGCATAGCAGCCTCACCCGGGTTGCGGAATCCATTTGATGTCCGGTCGGCGGGTCGTTGTGACGGGTCTGGGTATCGTCTCGCCCACGGGCAACGATATCGCCACGGCGTGGGCCAACGTCACGGCTGGCGTGAGCGGTATCGGACCAATCACCGAATTCGACGTCAGCCAATTTTCGACCCGCTTCGGCGGGCCGATCCGTGATTTCGACCCCGCGCAGTTCGTCCCCGCCAAGGATGTCAAGAAGATGGATCCCTTCATCCACTTCGGCATCGCGGCGGCCAGGCAGGCTGTCGCCGCCGCCGGTATCGAAGCGGATACCTACCCCGGCGACCGCGTCGGTGTCGCAATGGGATCAGGCATCGGCGGCGTCGGCACGATCGAGGCGAATTACGCCAAGTACAGTGAAGGCGGGCCGCGCAAGATCTCGCCGTTTTTCGTGCCGGGCACGATCATCAACATGATCTCGGGGCACGTCTCCATCCAGTACGGATTTCGTGGCCCCAACATCGCCCTCGTGACGGCGTGTACCACATCGACGCACTGTATCGGCATGAGTGCGCGCCTGATCGCGCATGGTGACGCCGATGTCATGCTCGCCGGCGGTGCGGAGCACGGCATCACGCCGCTTGGACTCGGCGGCTTCTGCTCCGCGCGGGCGCTGTCGCAGCGCAATGACGATCCGCAGGCGGCGAGCCGCCCCTGGGACAAGGACCGCGACGGCTTCGTTCTCAGCGACGGTGCCGCATGCCTCGTTATGGAAGAGTACGAATGCGCACGGCGGCGAGGGGCACCCATCCTTGCTGAAGTGATCGGGTTCGGCATGAGTGGTGACGCGCATCACATCACGGCGCCGGCGGAAGGTGGCGATGGCGCCAAGGCCTGCATGCAGGCAGCGCTCCGTGATGCCGGCATGAACCCCGAGGACGTGCAATACATCAACGCACACGGCACCTCGACGCCCCTGGGCGATGTGGCCGAGACCCGCGCCATTCATGCAGTCTTCGGCGACCATGCCCACAGGCTGGCCGTCAGTTCGACCAAGTCGGTGACAGGCCACCTGCTCGGTGCCGCAGGGGCCATCGAAGCGGTGTTCAGCGTTCTCGCCATCCGCGACCAGGTGGCGCCGCCCACCATCAACCTCGACGAACCCGGCCCTGGCTGCGATCTGGACTATGTCCCGCGAACGGCCCGAACCATGCGTATCGACGCCGCGCTCAGCAACTCATTTGGTTTCGGTGGGACCAACGGCAGCATCATCTTCCGTCGAGTCTGATCCGGCGGGTGCACGGGACTCGCTGGCCGCCGGCGCCCCGGATCCCCATCGTCGGCCAGCAGACCATGGTGCAGCATCGATCCCATATACGCCCGGTCAGGCTGCCTCCAGCCTTCGACCTGCTGGCGCTTCACCGTGCGAACCCCGCTCGCTACCCCTGCCTCCTCGAGAGCGTCGACCAGGGCAGTGCAGGCGGCCGTCACGACATCCTGTTCGGCTTCCCCGGTGATGCCCTGGTGCTGGGTGCCGACCGCGTTCTGCGCGGTGGCCCGGCGCGGGTGGGCGGCTTCCTCGATGCGCTGGATGCCGCCTGGCACGGAGAGCGCGAGGCCGTGGAAGCCACGGCAGGGGAAGCGGCCGTTTTTCGCGGCGGCTGGTTCCTGTTCATGGGCTACGAGTTGCGTGATGAGACCGAGCCTTCCGCCACCGCGCCGGTCATGGGCAGCGAGCCGGTGGCCATCGCCCTGCGCGTACCGGCCGCGGTGGTCCGCGAGCGGCGGAGCGGTGAGGCATGGATCGTCGATGAGACGGGAGAACTTGAGGCGGCGATCCGCGCCGACATCGCTGCGCTGTTCGATGCCCCCCCGGTGCCTGTACCTCACGACACCCTGCTGGCGACGCCGATGCAGGAACCGGACCCTGCCTCGTTCCTTTCTGCTGTCGATGCAGCCCTGCGACACATCGCGGCCGGTGACATCTTTCAGGCCAATCTGACGCGCGCCTGGCAGGGCACGCTGCGGGCGGGGGTCACGCCGGCCGACGTCTACGCACGACTGCGCCTGACCAACCCGGCACCATTCGCGGGCCTCGCCACCTTCGACGGCTTTGCCATCGCCAGTTCCTCGCCGGAGCGGCTGGTGCGCGTGCGGCACGGCACCGTCGAAACCCGCCCCATCGCCGGGACCCGTGCCCGCACGGGTGCGCATGACGAGGCGCGGCGGCGTCTGCTCACCAGCCCCAAGGAGCAGGCCGAACATGTCATGCTCATCGACCTTGAACGCAACGATCTCGGGCGCGTTTGTATTCCAGGGTCAATAAACGTCAATGAATTCATGGCAATAGAAACATACTCTCATGTTCATCATATTGTCTCGAATGTACGCGGGACGTTGCGTCCCGAGGTCACGCCCGGCCAACTCATCCGTGCCGTCTTCCCCGGCGGCACGATCACCGGTTGCCCCAAGGTGCGCTGCATGTCGATCATCGCAGACTTGGAGCGCCGGCCGCGTGGGGCCTATACCGGTGCCATGGGATACCTCAACCGCGACGGGAGCTGTGACCTGAACATCCTCATCCGCAGCATCGTCATCACGGGCCGCGACTGCGCCCTGGCCGCCGGCAGCGGCATCGTCGCGGACTCGTCACCCGCACGGGAACTCGACGAGACGCGGGCCAAGGCCAGGGGCATGCTGCTGGCACTCGGCGGCTGAGCGGCATGCGCTGGTGGATCAACGGAAGCCCCGCACGTCACATCGACGCCGACGATCGCGGGTTCGGTTATGCCGATGGCCTGTTCGAGACGATGGCCCTGCGGGCCGGGGCGGTGCGGTTTCTCGATCGGCATCTGGCCAGGCTGCACCACGGATGCCAGCGCCTGCAGATCGACGTGTCCGGTACGGACTGGATACGCACGCTGGATGCAGCGCTGGTGGGCCGCCATGACGGGGTGGTCAAGCTGGTCGTGAGTCGCGGCCCGGGTGAGCGCGGTTACCATCCGGTAGGGGCGGGGCCGGTCACCTGGGCGGTGGGGATCAGCGAAGGGGTGTACCACCCGCCACCCGCCACGGGGCAGGTCATCTGCTGTGAGACGCCGGTGGCCACCTCACCGGCCGTGGCAGGGATGAAGACCCTCGGGAAACTGGAGCATGTGCTGGCCCGTGCCGAATGGCAGGATCCCCGCGTCATGGAGGGACTGATGCGCAGCGCGGACGGGCGACTGGTCGGTGGCACTGCCAGCAACATCTTCATGGTGGCGGCTGACGGCCTGTACACCCCACGGCTCGATGAGTTCGGTGTCCACGGGATCATGCGCCAGCGGGTCATGGAGGCAGCCATGACACTGGCCATCCCCTGCCAGGCGCGTGACATGCGGCCTGGCGACCTTGACGAGGCCGACGAGGTGTTCATCACCAATGCACTGGCGGGCCTGAGGCCTGTCACGGCCTTCGGTGCGCGCCGTTGGGCCGTTGGCCCGGTCACTCGCCGCCTGTGCCGTTATCTGACCGATGCGGGGGTTGGCGAATGCGCCGCCTGGTGCTGATCGCCATGGTCCTGCTCGTCACCGCGTCTGCCGCTGGCGCGGGGTGGATGATGCATTGGCTGGATCGCCCGCTGCCCGTGCCCGCGGGAGGACATGTCCTCGAGATACGGCCGGGGCAATCCCTGTCATCGGTCACACAGGACCTGGCGACCGCGAGGGTCATGGATCACCCGCGTATCTTCCTGCTCTGGGCCCGCAGCCGCGGTGCTGCCACACGGATCCATGCCGGCGAGTACCGGCTCGATCCGGGCATCGACCCGCGCCGGCTGGTCGACATGCTGGTCACGGGCCGCGTGGTGATGCACAGCCTGACCTTGCTCGAAGGCTGGACGGTGCGTGACATCCGTGCCGCCCTGGCCAGCGCACCCGGCCTCGTCCAGACCCTGACGTCCAGGGACCCCGCTGCACTGGCCGGGGAACTGGGCATCGACTACCCGAGCGCCGAAGGGGCATTTTTCCCCGACACGTATCGCTTTCCGCGGGGTACCACGGACCGTCAGCTGCTGCTGATGGCCCATGCCGCCCTGCGTACCCACCTCGCGCAAGCCTGGGCGATGCGTGAGCAGCAGGACGTGCTGCAATCGCCCTACGAGTTGCTGATACTCGCCTCGATCATCGAAAAAGAGACGGGACTCGCCACCGAGCGGGCCATGATCTCCGGGGTGTTCACCCGACGTCTTCGGCGCGGCATGCGACTGCAGACCGATCCCAGCGTCATCTACGGACTGGGCGATGATTTTTCCGGTCCACTGAGCCGCGCGGATCTCGTCGCCGAAACCCCCTGGAACACCTATACCCGTGATGGGTTGCCACCCACGCCGATCGCTGCACCTGGCCGCGAGGCGCTATTGGCCGCGGCGCGCCCCGCGGGCGGAAGTGCGTTGTATTTCGTCGCCAGCGGATCCGGCGACGGCAGCCACGTCTTCAGCGATACACTGGCCGAACACAATCGTGCCGTGCGCGCATGGCGCCAGCGCCGCGTGCCGAATCATGCATCAGGGGAGATACGCGAGCCATGATGGACCCGGGACAGGGACGCTTCATCACCCTGGAAGGGGGCGAGGGAACGGGCAAGTCGACCAATCTGGCCTATGTCGCTGCGCTCGTGCAGGCCGCCGGCCACGAAGTCGCCGTCACCCGCGAGCCGGGCGGCACACCGCTCGGCGAACGCATCCGGGAGGTACTTCTGGCGCCGGAAATTGAGGTGGTTCCGTTAGCTGAGCTGCTGCTGATGTTCGCCGCGCGGGCGGCCCACATCGAGGCCGTGATCCGACCGGCGCTTGCCAGCGGCCGCTGGGTCGTCTCGGACCGCTTCACCGATTCCAGCTATGCCTACCAGAGCTGGGGGCGCGGTTTGCCCGCGGCCGCCGTGGCCCAGCTGGAGGAACTGGTCCAGCAGGAGTTGCGCCCGGATTTGACCCTGTTGCTGGAGGTGCCCGCGGAGGTTGCGCTGGCGCGTCAACAAGCACGGGGGGGGGCGGATCGATTCGAGCGCGAGGAGCGCCGGTTCTTCGAGCGGGTCAGACAGGGCTATCGGGAGATCGCCCGCTGCGCCCCGGACCGCGTCCGCCTGATCGATGCAGGCGGCCCGGTCGAGGACGTGCAGGTGGAAATCGCCCGGCATGTACACGAGTTGCTGTCTCGCTCGAAGTAAGTGTCGAAAGGTAATGATTCAATGGTCGAAATACCGTGGATTTCTCCGCTGATCGAGTCCTTTGACGGCCGGGTCGAGGCCGGACAAATCCCTCAGGCCCTGTTGATCCATGGCCCGGAAGGCGTGGGCCGTCGCCATCTGGCGGCCGCGTTCGCCAGCCGGCTGCTCCACTTGCCCTTGCCGTCTGCCCGAACCGGAGGTGCGGAGGATCCGTTGGCGATCCAGCATCCCGACTACCACCTGCTGCTGCCTGCCGAGGGCGGCCGCCAGATCAGCATCGGACAGGTCCGGGAATTCAACGCAACCCTTGCCGGCACCAGCCACGCAGGGCGCTGCAAGGTGGCGGTGATCTGTCCCGCCGAGTCTCTCAACGTCAATGCCGCCAATGGCCTGCTGAAGACCCTGGAGGAGCCGGCGGGCCAGACCTGCATCATGCTGGTGACTGCCCAGCCCGGCCGCCTGCCGGCGACCATCGTCAGCCGCTGCGAGCGACAGGCCGTCGGGATCCCGTCACGCGAGGCGTCGCTGCAGTGGCTGCGACAGCAGGGGAGCGACGTCGACTGGTCAGTCTTCATGACCCTGGCTGACGGGGCGCCGCTGCTGGCACGACGTTTTCACCAGGCCGGGGCAGCGGCGTCCGTCGGCCGGTTTGCCGAGAGCCTTCGCATGCTCGTGCAGCGGCGCAGCTCGCCACTTGCCGTTGCCAGGGCCTGGGCGGACGACGATGCTGACCTGTGCCTGCGCTGGCTTTACCAGCAAGTCATGGCGCTCATCCGTGTCGGGTCAGGTATCGATGGCAGTGCGCCGGCAGCATTGGCGGCCTTGCAAAATCGGCCTGCACGCATAAACATGTCGGCCTGCTTCACCTACGTCGACCAGTTACTGAACACCCGGAGGCTGCGGGACCGATCGCTGAGCCGCGAACTCCAGTTCGCGGACCTGCTGGCGTGGTGGTTCGGTGGCGCGGGCTTTACCGCCAGGTAGTCCAGAAGATGTCCAACAGACCGGGCTTGCTGACCTTGACGATCAGGGACAAGAGCGCTCTCTATCTCGCCTATATGCCTTTTGTCCGCAATGGCGGGCTGTTCATCCCGACCAACAGCAGCTACAGGCTTGGCGACGAGGTCTTCATGCTGCTGAACATCATGGGAGAGGACGAGAAGATCCCGGTCGCGGGGCGCGTCATCTGGATCACGCCCAAGGGCGCACAGGGCAAGCGCACCGCCGGCATTGGCGTGCAGTTCAGCGACCAGGACAATGGCACGACGCAAAAAAAGATCGAGAATTACCTTGCGGGCGCACTCGGCGGCGACAAGACGACCCACACCATGTAGCGAGGCCAGCGCCCGGTTCCGGATAGGGGCTATGGTCAGCCCGTCATGTGGTTGAGCCCGCCTTTGAGGACGCAGCTCTTGAACCCTCGCTCACCGAGGATGAATGCCGCCGCTGAGCTGCGCCGGCCGGTGTCGCAACAAACGACATAGGTGGTTTGCGGATCAAGTGTGCCGATCTTCAGACGGATGAAGTACAGCGGAATGTTGAGCGCTTCAGGCTCATGGTGGGCACTGAACTCACTCGGCAACCTCACGTCAAGCCATTTGCCCCCGGCAGCAACCCGCCTGCGTCCTTCTTCGTGGTCGACCCATTCGATCATCGGTTCCTTGAGAAGGGTGGCGAAGTCGGCCTTCGCCAGGCGCATCAACGTGCCGTCAGTGGCCATGGTCACCGTGGCGTTACGCCGGCTGTGCGAGATCAGTGCCTCCTCTCCAAAGGTGTCACCGACCCCCAGCTCCGCGAGCTTGATGCCTTCCTTGTTGAGGGGCGTCTCACGCGTCACTGTGCAGCGCCCGCGCGTCACGATGTAGAAGTAATCGCCTTCCTCGCCCTGCTTGATGATGACATCGCCGGCATGGTGCTGGACCTTCTGCAGGCGCATGAAGATCGCCTGGATGTTGGCCGGGGGAATGCGACGGAAGGCCCGGGTCTGGAGCAGGGTCGTCATCCAGTCATCATCATCCGTGGCCGCTTTGTCCCCATGCAGCTCGTTGACCTCATAGCTGCCGGTCTGATCCCACGTGAGCATGACGTCGAGGAGGTCGGTGTCGATGGAGATGTAAGTGACGCTGTCCAGCGCGCGCACCGTGTAGCGTCTGGGCAACATCGGCGTCACCGGGCTGCGCGCCTGTTCGCTGCCGGCAACCAGGCGCTGGACGCTGCCGTCATTGCCCCTTAGCTCGAGCGTGCCGCTCACCAGATAGTAGGTTCGCTTGTCGACATCGCCCTCGCGGATGAGTGTTTTGCCAGCTTCCAGGCTGCGGGGCTCGACCTTCTTGGCCAGCGCAGCGATATTCTCGCGCTTCAGGCCATCGAGCGGCGCGAAGCGCCGCAGGATATCTGCCGTGAACTTGCTAGCGGTCATGCCGTCTCTTCAATGCGGACACGGATTCCGGGGTCACCCGAGCCCCCGACGGCAGTCATTGTAACCACAGCGGAATTGCCCGCGCATGCCAAAGAGTGCGGATCTGTGACTTCAGTCGTGCAACAGGTCCCATCCGGTCGACGGCGCGAATCGTTCGCCGTGCCGGCGTGCGAGGGCATCGAGTTGGGCGCGGATGGTGGTCACCCCCGTGCTGCGGGCATGATGCAGCGGTCCACCCCGGAAGGGTGCAAAGCCGGTACCGAAGATCACACCCGCATCGACCAGGTCGGCATCCTCGACGATCTCCTCGGCGAGACACTGCGCGGCCTCGTTGACCAGGCTCAGCATCAGGCGATTCGTGATGTCGGGATCCGCCCCGGCGTGAGCGGGGTGGGGGCGTACCGGCTTGCCTTCCCGGTAGACATAGAACCCCTGTCCGGACTTGCGGCCGAGGTGCCCGCGAGCGACCAGCGCCTCGAGTTCCGGAGCCTGTGGGCGGCGGATCACCGGGGCGAGGACCCGCGCCACATGCAACGCAACATCCAGGCCCACCGTGTCCGCCAGCTCGACCGGGCCCATGGGCATGCCGAATTCCGTTGCAGCCGCATCGATCGCCGCCGGCGGCACCCCTTCGCGGAGCAGCACCATGGCCTCGGCCATATACGGTGCCAGGATGCGATTGACGAGGAAGCCGGGATGGCTGCGGCAGGGCAGGGGCAGCTTGCCGATCTGCCGCACGAAGGCCAGGCCGCGGTCCAGTATCAGGTCACTGCTGTCCCGTGCCCTGACGACCTCCACCAACGGGAGCTTCGCGACCGGATTGAAGAAATGCAACCCGATGAACCGGCCCGGATCGGCGAGGCCCTCGCCAAGCGCCTCAAGGGGAATGCTCGACGTATTGGTGGCGAGAAGTGCGCCGGGCCTCATGGCCGGCTCGATGTGGCGGTAGAGGTCCTGTTTGGCTGCCCGGTCCTCGAATATGGCCTCGATGACGACGTCGGCGCTGCCCACCCCCTCGCCGCCAGGGTCGGCCCGGAGGCGTCCCCGTGCGGCGGCGGCGGCACCGGGCTCGCGCAACTTGCGCCTGAACAGCGCCTCGGCCCGGGTGAGGGCCGGCTCGATGAATGCCATCTCGCGGTCCTGCAAGGTGACATCGATGCCGCGCAGTGCACACCAGGCGGCGATATCGCCGCCCATGATCCCGGCGCCGACCACGTGGACCCTGCCGGCACGGAAGGCCGTGCCACTGGCCCGCTTTAACCGGTTCTGCAGGTGGAAAACCCTGACCAGGTTCCGTGATGTCGGCGTCATCACCAACTCGCCGAACGAGCGTGCCTCGGCGATGTAGCTTTCGGTATGGGGTGCGCCGCCATGGCGTCGCCAGAGGTCGATGATCGCGTAGGGGGCCGGATAGTGGGCCGCTGACGCGCGCTGCGCCACTTTCCTTTGCAGTGAACGGGCGAGCAGGGGGCGCAGGGGGGGTATGTTGAGGAAGCGGTCGACGAGCGGCATCCGGCGCACTGGCCGCTCAGCCTGCAGCCGCCTTGCGGCCGCCTCACGCCAGGTATCTGCCGTGACGAGTTCATCGACCAGCCCGCACGACAAGGCAGCGGCCGGACGCAGCGAACGCCCGGTCAACATCAAATCCATGGCCACGCGCACGCCCAGCAGCTGTGTCGCACGCACCGTGCCACCCAGGCCGGGGTGCAGGCCGAGCTGCACTTCGGGCAGGCCGAATACCGGCTCGTGGCCATGCAGGGCGAGCCGCCAGGTGCAGGCCAGCGCCAGCTCCAGCCCGCCACCCAGTGCCGTGCCATTGAGAAAAGCCACGGTGGCGCAGGGCAGGGCTGCCAGTTTGTCGAGTACGGCCTGTCCCTGACGCGTCAGCCTGAAGCCGGTTTCCGCCGTCTCGAGTTGGGGAAATTCGTTGATATCGGCACCGGCGATGAAGCCTTGCGTCTTGCCGGAGTAAATGACGACACCACGGGGCGGCACCCGCTGCAGATCGTCGAGCAGCGCGTCAAGTTGGGCCATGACCTGCATCGACAGGGTATTGGCGGAAGCGTCGCGGCGATCGAGGCACAGCCAGGCAGTGCCCCCGTCATCGATCGAAAGCGTCCAGTCACCTGCCGTCGTCGTGCTCATCGCCTTACCTCACGTTGAAGTCACAGATCAGCGGCAGGTGGTCGGAGTGGGGGATCGGCGGCACCTGCAGGGTATCGACCTCGATGCCATCCCCATACAGGACGAAATCGAGTTCCATGCGCGGCGCACGACTGGGATAGGTTGGCAGCCGATGCACGTTGGCGTTGCGCAGCCGGGCCGCACGCATGAACAGAAACATTTCGTCTTCGCCCCAGAACGTGTTGAAGTCTCCGGCAATGATCACCGGCTTTCGTGCGGCGGAAACCAGTTCGTAGAGGTGGCGCAGCTGGAACTGCCGGTGGCGATACTTCAATGACAGGTGGACGAGGAAAATGACGATGTCGTCGAGTTCAAGCTCGATGATCAGGCGCTTGACGCCGGTATCGAAGTAGTGGAAACGCTCGCCAGCGATGGCCGGGGAGGCCAGGAAGGCATTCGCCTGCTTCCGCAGTATCGGCAGGCGCTGGTTGACCGAGTCCTCACCGTACTTGCACTCGTAGCAGGAATAATGCCCGAGCGCCCTGGCGATGGCTTCTGCCTGATTGACGCGCCCGCTGCGTACCGACCCGACATCGACCTCGATGAGGCCGACGATGTCCGGGACGCTGGAGCGGATGAATTCGATGATGTTGTCGAGGTTCCCCGGGTTGCCGAACAGGTAACCTGCCCCCGGTATGGGCACATGGGGCGGTGTGCCAGCGCCCATGGCGTAGCGGATGTTGTACACGAGAAGGCGCATGTGCCGCAGTGTAATGCCGCGGCGGTGCCCGGAGAAACCGCATGACGCCGGCTGTCCACGGCAGGTAAACTGGCGCGGTGCAGCCGAGCGGGAGGCCGGGATGCCAGACGACAGCCCAATCAGGATCTTCGTCGCCCATCTGTTCGAGCGTTCAACCGACTATCTGAGGGTTTTCGAATACCTCGAGAGCCACGACCGCCTGCGTTACGTGAATACCGCGGACCCGGACATCCGCCCTGCCGGCGGGCGCGAGGCCGTGAGGGAGGAGCTGCGCCGCCAGATCGGTGCCGCCGAGATCGTGGTGATGCCCATGAACACCTGCGCCGCGGGCAGCGATCTTGTCGCTTTCCAGCTCGATGTCGCCGGGGCCTTCAGCAAGCCGGTGGTCATGATCAAATCCTTCGGGGAGACGGTCGCCCTGCACAAGGACGTGCTCGCACGGGCCGTGGAAATCGTCGATTGGAACGAGCGGGCACTGGTCGATGCCATCCGCCGGCACGCGCGCCATGAGGAGACGTCCCGCTGGGAGGTCATCGAGTTCAAGCTGGAGGATTGACGGGGGCGTGCGGCACATTGGCCCTTGTTCTCCGCCGGCCCGGTCACGTATATTCCTGCCCCTCTGCCGGCCGGGCCGGCGCGACAGCAGCGCCGGCAGGCGCAGTGGAACACCATGACAATCATCAATACCGACGCACTGATCGTGGGTGCGGGTCCCTGTGGCATCTTCCAGATCTTCGAGCTGGGCCTGCTGGGTGTGCGCGCCCACATCGTCGACTCTTTGCCCGCGGTCGGTGGCCAGTGCAGCTGGCTGTATCCGGACAAGCCCATCTATGACATTCCTGCGGTACCCATCTGCACGGGTGCCGAACTGGTCGACAGCCTGATGCGACAAGCCGAGCCGTTCGGCGCCGGCTTCCACCTCGGCGAGGAAGTCACAGCGCTTGCGCCCGTCGAAGGAGGGTTCAAGGTGCAGACGGGCGCCGGGACGGAGTTCTTCGCCAAAACCGTGTTCATCGCTGGCGGCGTGGGCTCGTTCCAGCCCCGCAAGCTGCAGGTCGAGGGCGCCGATGGCCTCGAAGACCGACAGGTCCACTATCGGGTCAGCGACCCTGCACGGTTTGCCGGCAAGCACGTCGTTGTCGTCGGTGGCGGCGACTCGGCCCTGGACTGGGCTCTTGAACTGGGACCCAAGGCGAAATCGCTGACGGTGATCCATCGGCGCGACGAGTATCGTGCGGCACCGGCGTCGGTGGCCACCCTGAAAGAGCGCGCCGCAAAGGGTGAGGTCAGGCTCATCGAAAACGCGAGCGTGGCCGGCCTGCAAATCGAGGAGGGCACGCTCAAGGCGCTGGAGGTGTCCTGCAAGGACGGCAGCAGCCATGTGGTGCCCGCCGATCACGTACTGGTGTTCTTCGGCCTCTCGCCCAAGCTCGGACCAATCGCCGAGTGGGGGCTCAACATCAGCAAGAAAGCCATCGCTGTCGATGTGGAGACGTTTCAGACCAATATTCCCGGGATATTCGCCATCGGCGACATCTGCGATTACCCGGGCAAGAAGAAGCTGATCCTCAGCGGTTTTCACGAAGCGGCGCTGGCGGCATTCGCGGCCAAGTCGATCATCGAGCCGGGCAAGAAGGTGCCGTTGCAGTACACGACGACGAGTCCCGTGATGCACAAACGACTCGGCATCGCCGGCGAATCCTGAGCGGGCGCGGGGCGGCGGTGGGCAACGTTGCCGGGCCCGTACCCCTCGTCATTGCACATCGCGGTGCCAGCGGCTATCTGCCCGAGCACACGCTGGCGGCAAAGGCGCTGGCCCACGCCCAGGGCGCCGATTATCTCGAGCAGGATGTCGTCGCCACCCGCGACGGTCAGTTGATCGTCTTCCATGACCTCTACCTCGACGACATGAGCGATGTGGCGCAGCGCTTCCCCGGGCGCCAGCGCAGCGACGGCAGACATTACTGCATCGACTTCGATCTGGCCGAAATCCGCAGCCTCAGGGTTGGTGAACGCCGTCGGCCCGGCACCACCGAAGCACGCTATCCGCGGCGCTTTCCGGTGGACACATCGATCGCGTTCACGATCCCGACGCTGGACGAGGAGCTGGCGTTCATCGCCGGGCTGAACCGCTCATCGGGGCGCGGTGCAGGGATCTACGTAGAGATCAAGTCCCCGGAGTGGCACCGGGACCATGGGGTCGACCTGAGTCGTGCGGTACTCGGTGTCCTCGCCCGGCATGGCCACGATAGCCGTGACGCGCGGGCTTTCCTGCAGTGTTTTTCAACCGGCGAGCTGCAGCGCATTCGCCATGAGCTGGGCTGCAAGCTGCACCTCGTCCAGCTGCTCGACGGTTCGGCACCAATAGAGGCCCCGGGATTCATCGAGTCGCTGAGCGGGCACGCAGACTGCATCGGGCCCTCGTTGCGCCTGCTGGCCGCCGACCGTGACGGCCGGCTGGCGGGCATTTCGGGATTGCCGCTGCACCCCTACACGCTGCGCGCCGATGACCTGCCGCCCGGTGTCGACAGCTTTGAAGCCCTGCTCTCCACCGTGTTCGCTACACCAGGCGTCGGCGGTGTGTTCACCGATTTCCCCGACCGGGTGCTGCAATATCGCGATCGGCCCGGCGCGCGGGCACGCTGACCGGGCAGACCGGGCAGAGCTCTCAGAACGCCGTATCGAAACCGAACAGCAGGTAGTGCTCCTTCGTCTGGTGGCCGACGTACGGAGGACCACCGCGGTCCTCACCGAGAAAGTCGACATTCGCTTCGAGCACGGCCTTGACGTTACGCATGAAGTAGTAGTTCACGGTGAAGGTCAGCGAGTTGATCTCGATGCCCTCGTAGATCGTGCCCGACCCGTCGAAATCGTCTGCCTCGGCGTAGTTGTACAGAGCGGAGAATGCCCAGCGGGCATCATGGACATAGTCGACACCGGCGAAACCGCCAACCCAGTCGTAGTCGGTGCCTGGGTCCTGGTCGAGGAAATCTTCCCAGCGGTTCCACAGAACCTGCAGGTACCAGTTGTACTTCCCGGCGATATCCCCTGATATGTCGACGCCGAAGATCCGCTTGTCGCCTTTGCGGCTGCCTGCATCAGTACCGGCGAAACCGGCCGCGCTTTTCTGTTCACCAGAGAGCCCGAAAAGGCCGATCTCCACCGGCCCCACCGGAATGCCAATGCGGCCGAAGATGCTTTTCTGCGCATCGTTGTCGAACATCCGGTCGGGCCGCTTGTAGCCAGGACTGTTGATGGCGAAGTTCTGCTCTATGCCACTGCCATTGACGATCCCGATGCCCAGCCCGACGGGCCCCACGTCTCGATCGAAGATCACGCCGCGTTCGTAGGTGACGCCGGCGGCACGGTAGGCGTAATAGTCCTGGAAGGTCATTCGCACCTCCCGTGGGAACATCAGGTCGGAGACCTGGAACTGCCCGAGTTGCATGGCAATCCCGCTGCCGAAGAGGTCATCGTGCCTGAACCAGGCGTCTTCGATCACCGTTTCACCGTTCTTGCCTTTTTCGGCAAATATTCCGTAGAAGTAATACGTGATGTGGTCGGAAAGCGGTGCACTCGACAACAGCTTGACGAGATACGGTGACTGGAAATCGAAATCCGAGTCATTGCCGGTTGGCCCGGTGGCGGGATCGACTTCCTCGCCATCACGCCCCTGGACGTACGCCTGTGCGCGGATGGCGAACGGTGGGAATTTCGGCAGCCTGAGCATGTCGTCGCCGACATCGATCGTGGTCTTTTCCTTCCATTGCGGCAGGCGGAAGTTGTCTGCCGCGAATTTCTCGCCAAAGGCATTCAACTTCGGAAACGCGCTGTGGCACAGCACGCAGCTGACGTCGTACTGCCGTGCAAAACCCGGCTGGGACGAGGCCAGACCGGGGTACAGCGCGATGACCCAGAAGAGGAACGCGCCGAGGATCGCCGCCGCCGGCAGGCCGCAGCGGGGCACGGGGATGGACCGGTGAGCAATCATGCGGGCGCTCCATGTCGCGGAATGGGAAGTGACAGCCGCCGCGGCTGCAAATGCGGTGGCCGCAGGGACTGGCATGATCGTCCCGTACCGCCCCGTCAGGGATCAAGCCGAAAACGGTGGTGAGGGGCGGCACTGCGACAATAAGACGCGCAGGCCCGCGGTACCGGCCACGCCGACGGGAGGTACGGCGCACGGGCTTTGCCGATACCGCACGTGGGCGGGACCTTGAGAAGCCACCTGCGATCGCGGCGCGGTGGCCCGTGCGGGCGGATACAGGCCATCAAGGCAGCCCGGAACCCCTTCGAGGGATACGATGATATTGCGTATAATGTATATTATGTTAAATTATGAGTCCCGACGCAGAGGATTCGCCCGCTCTCGCCGGCCTCACGGTGCCGGCACCGCGGACTCCCCGCTCATCTCTGCCAGGCGATCCACCACGAACGCCCGGATGTCCTCGGGGGGCGACAACGCCAGAAGTGGCACCCAGCGGGCCCGTGCCAGGGCCTCGTCGCCTCGCGACAGCGCCAGCACCCCGCCGTACCACAGTGCCCTCGGGTGGTCCGGCGTGGCCGCCAGGATCCTGTCGATGGTGCGCTCGGCCTCGAGCGCCATGTCCGGGTCACCGGTGAGTATCCGGGCCTCCGCCAGGCTGAGCTCGGCCTCCTCGGCGGCATCATCCCCTGGCATCAGGCCGACGGCCCGCTCCAGCGCCGTCACGGCGTCCCGCGGGCGCCCCGTGGCGAGATAACTGTTGCCGAGCAGGAACCACCCCGCGGGGTCCTCCGGGTTGGCGGCCAGACGCGCCTCAAGCCCCGCAATGGCTGGCCCGATCGAAGGCATGCCGGCCGCCGGCGGAACGGTGGCTGCCGACCAGTCGTGGTTGCTGGCCCGGAGGTAGATCATGGCAGCGAGCAACGGAACCAGCACGCCCAGCCCCGCAGCCAGACCACGGCTGTGCGCCCCGGCGTGGCCACGCCACAGGGGCCATGCAACCAGCACCACCGCGACCAGGCTCAGCAGTGCCGCCGTGACAAGGAACATGGTCATGGCGTTTCGTCCGGCATGGGCAGGCGCGCTCGCCGCCGGATCGTGCGCCACAGCGCCGTGGCGCCGCCCACCAGCAGCAATGCCGGGGCCAGCCACAACAGCGCCGTGTCGGCATTGAAGCGTGGCCTGTAGAGGACGAAGTCGCCATACCGTTCAAGCAGGAAACGCTTGATCTCGTCCTTCGACTTTCCCGCTTCGACCATCGCACGGATTTCGCGGCGCAGGTCGGCGGCCAACGGCGAGTTTGAATCAGCGACCGTCTGGTTCTGGCAGACAAGGCAACGAACCTCGCGTATCAGGCTGATGTACAAGGCCTGCTGGGCGGGATCGGCCAATGGCACCTCGTCGTCGATCGCTGCCGCAGGCTGGATCCCGAGTGCAACCAGCGTGAGGGTGAGAAAAACATACATCGTCTTCATGGTGCCCGGCGGCCACGAATGCGTGGCAGGAACGCCTCCTGCCACGTCTCCAGCGTCAATGGTCCGATGTGCTTGTGACGGACGATGCCGTCCGGGTCGACGAGGAAAGTTTCCGGTGCACCGTACACGCCCCAGTCGATGGCGGCACGGCCATCGGCATCCACGCCAACTGCCGTATAGGGATCACCAAGCGCTTCGAGCCAGCGCCTTGCCTGATCGGTGGCCTCATCCTTCCAGTTGAGCCCGTAGATCGGCACCTCGCCCTGCCTCGCGATCTGCATCAGCGCCTCATGTTCCTGGCGGCAGCCACTGCACCATGTTGCCCAGACGTTGACCAGGACGAAACGTCCCCGGAGGTCTGCCTGCGTCAGCCGCAAGGCAGGGTCATCGAGCCGTGGCAGGCTGAATGTCGGGGCGGGCCTGCCGATCAACGGCGAGGGCACATAGGATGGATCCTTGCCGAGGCCGACGAAGAACATCGCCACGAGCGCGGCAAACACCGCCACCGGCGCCAGGTAACGCAGCATCTCAACAGGCCTTCATCGAGGTGCCGCCTCTGCCGCTGCGGCCGCCATCACCGGTGCGGCGGCACGGTAGCGGCGATCGAGAATGGCCAGCAACCCGCCCAGCGACATCACCAGACATCCGAACCAGATGAAGCGGATGAGCGGCTTGTACTGGATGCGCATGCTCCAGGCTTCCCCACCGAGGTCTTCGCCCAGGGCGACGAACACATCGCGCGCCCAGCGCCCATCGATGTCGGCTTCTGTCATCGGCATGGTACGGACGAAATAGGTGCGCTTCTCGGGATACAGCGTCCGCAGCGTGCGCCCTCCCCGGCTGACCTCGACTTCACCGCGCAGCGCACGGTAGTTGACACCCGCGACCTCGGTCGTGCCACGAAAAGTGATGGCGTACTCACCGACCGAAACCGTCTCGCCCGGCACGATGCGCTGATCCGTCTCGATGCCGAACGATGAACTGACCGTCACGCCGAGTACAAACAGCCCCACGCCGAGATGGGCAAGGTTCATGCCCGTGCCGGCCAGCGTCAGGCGCGGCCCGCCGCCACGCAGTTGTGCGACGGGTTCGATCAGCGCGGTCCCGATCAGCCATGCTGCCGCCGCCACACCAACCACCGTCAGCGCGCCGCCGGCGCCGTAAAAGGCATAAGGCAGGATGACGCCGCACGCCACTGCGGTGATCGCCGGAATGCGAATGCGCCGCAGAACCCGCGACCATTCGGCACTGCGCCACGTCACCTGCGTACCCAGTCCCACCGCAAGCAGCAGCGGCAGCATGGGGATGAGGAACGCTGTTTCGAAATACGGCGGACCGACTGAAATCTTGCCGCGATCGAGCGCATCAAGAACCAGCGGGTAAAGGGTACCAAGCAGTATCAACCCGGCTGCAACACACAACAGGATGTTGTTGACCAGCAGAAACGACTCGCGCGACAACGGCCTGAAGCCGACCTCGATGTCGAGCGCCGGCGCACGCCAGGCATACAGGGCCAGCGCCCCGCCCACGACGATGGCCAGGAACATCAGGATGACGAGTCCGCGGGTCGGGTCGCTGGCAAAAGCATGTACCGATACCAGGATCCCGGAGCGGACCAGAAAGGTTCCGAGGAGGCTCAGCGAAAACGCGCTGATCGCCAGCAGCAGCGTGGTCCCCATGAACAAGCCCCGCTTCTCCGTCACCGCCAGCGAGTGGATGAGCGCGGTGCCGACCAGCCACGGCATGAACGAGGCATTCTCGACCGGGTCCCAGAACCACCAGCCACCCCAGCCCAGTTCGTAGTAGGCCCACCAGCTGCCGAGCGCAATGCCGCAGGTGAGGAAGACCCAGGCTGCACCCGTCCACGGCCGTGCCCAACGTGCCCATTCACGGTTGACATGGCCTGCCAGCAATGCGGCAACCGCGAAGGCAAAGGCCACGGCAAAGCCGACATACCCGGCGTACAGCATCGGCGGGTGAAGCGCCATGGCCGGGTCTTGCAACAGGGGGTTGAGGTCGTTGCCGTCAGCGGGAACCTGCGCCAGGCGCAGGAAGGGGTTGGAGGTCAGCAGGGTGAGCACCAGAAAGCCGGTGCCGATGATGCCCATGACACCGATGATGCGGCTGGAGATCTCCCTGGGCAGGTGCCGGCTGAAGGCCGCCACCGCCATCGTCCATGTGGAGAGGATCACGACCCAGAGCAGCAGTGAGCCCTCGTGTCCACCCCAGATGGCAGCCAGGCGGTAGACGGATGGCAACTTGCTGTTCGAGTTTTCGGCAACGTAGGCCACAGAGAAGTCGTTGTCGAGAAAAGACCAGCCCAAGGCGGCGAAAGCCATCCAGATGAAGACGAAAGCGCCCGCCGCCGCGCCCACGGTGGCGCGCTGCCATGCCACGCGGCGCAGCCATGCCCCGGTGAGACCGAAAAACGCCTGCAGCAGGCTGAGGCAGAAAGCGAGTGCAAGGCACACCTGGGCATATTCCGGCAACATGGCGCCGACCTCAGTTGGCGGCCGTGCCGGCCGGCTTCACGGGATGCCCCTGCTCGGCAAGCGATTTGGCCACTTCCGGCGGCATGTAGTTTTCATCGTGTTTGGCCAGCAACTCATCCGCACGGAACAGTCCGGAAGGCTCAAGGGTGCCGTGCGCGATGACACCCTGCCCGTCACGGAAAAGATCCGGCAGCACACCGGAGTAGCTGACCGGCACCAGGCTGTCCTGCGCATCGATCACGTCGAATCGCAGCTCGATGTCACCGGGCTGGCGGGTCACGCTGCCCTCCCGCACCAGCCCGCCGAGCCGGAAGCGCTTGCCCTCAGGGGGCTTGCCTTCCAGTACTTCCGTGGGGGTGTAGAAGTAGAGCAGGTTCTCTTCAAAAGCGCGCAACGCCAGCGTGACGGCAATTGCGACACCCGCCAGGACCAGCACCACGCTGATCATCCGCTGTCGTCTTGGAGTCATGGGGTCATCTCCTGGGGTTCACGCGGCCGAGCCGATGGCGTAATCGCGCACTGGTCCGTTGCAGAGACCGCCATGCCGCGATCAGGTTCCCGATCATGACGACCAGCGTCGTGCCATAGGCCAGCCACACATACTCGGCATACCCTCCCATGGCCAGAAACTCACGCATGCCGGTCTTCCCCGGGCGCACCCCCGGTCAGCACGCCGTGCACCCATCGCGAATGCTGCTCGCGGACCAGCACTTCGGCACGCACCCGGATGGCCAGCAAACCGAAGAAAAACAACGTGAAGCCGGCGATCATGCACAGCAGGGGCCAGAGCATGTCGCCGGTGATGGCGGGCGCACCCATGCGGGCAACAGTCGGCCCCTGGTGGATGCTGGCCCACCACTCCACCGAGAAGCGGATCACCGGGATGTTGACGATGCCGACCACTGCCAGCAGACCGCTGGCCCGGTCGGCTTTGTCGATTTCCTCATGGGCAGCACGCAGGCTCATGTAGCCAAGGTAGAGGAACAGCAGTATCAGTTCGGCGGTCAGCCGTGGGTCCCACTCCCAATAGGTGCCCCACATCGGCTTGCCCCATACGGCACCGGTGACCAACGTGGCAAAGGTAAACGATGCGCCGATGGGTGCACAGGCTGCGGCGACCGCATGGGCCAGCTTGATACGCCACACGAGGCCGATGGCGGCGGTCACCGCCATGGCCACGTAGGTCATCATCGACAGCCATGCACTGGGCGCATGGACGTAGATGATGCGAAAGGCATCGCCCTGCTGATAGTCGGATGGCGCCAGGACGAGACCGCCATACGTGCCGATGGCGATCATGAGCAGCGCTGCGGCAAAAAACCACGGGCCAAGACGTCCAGCCGTGCCATACACGTAGGGCGGTGAGGCCAGTTGGTAGAACCATCGCCACATGCGGGGCCGGGCTTCTGTTTCTCTCATTCGATGGCAATCCGGATGGCAGCGGCAGTGGCAACGGGTACCAGCCCGAGCATCAGGGCCAGCAGCGCAGCCAGCATGTACAGCGGGCCGGCGGCGGATTCGGCAGCGATGGCCAGATCCGCCGCGCGTGCGCCGAGCATGAGCACCGGCAGCATCAGCGGCACCACCAGCAGGGCCAGCAGCGCACCACCTTGCCGCAGCCCCGCCGTCAATGCCGCACCGATTGAGCCCAGCAGGCTGAGCGTCGGAGTGCCCAGCAGCAGGGACAACAGGAAGGGACCGAGCGCATCGACCGGGACATGGTAGGTGATCGCCAATATCGGGGCCATAAGTATTAACGGCAGACCGGTGGTTATCCAGTGGGCCAGCGCCTTGGCGAACATGATCCAGCCCAGCGGTAACGGTAGCGTCAGCAGTTGCTCGAATGACCCGTCCTCGAGGTCGGCCCTGAACAGCGTGTTGAGCGAAAGCAGCGTCGCCAGCAAGGCGGCGATCCACAGTATGCCCGGCGCGATGGTGCGAAGCAGCTCAGCCTTCGGGCTCAGCGCCAGGGGAAACAACGCAACCACCAGCACATAGAACAGCACCGGAGTCCAAAGGTCGGACGCGCGTCGGAACGCCACCTTGATGTCGCGAAGCAGGACCGCCGTGCTGATGGCCAGCAGGCTGTTCATGGTGTCCCCATCATCAATCTGTCCACGGGGTGAGCGCCGAAAGACAGGTCGCCATGCGTCGCAAGGACCGCGCTGCCGCCCGCCCCAAGATGCGTCGTGATCAGTTCATTGACGAAGATCCTTCCCGCCGCATCCAGGTTCGTCAGCGGTTCGTCGAGCAGCCACAGCGGCGCGTCATTGAGCAGCAGGCGCGCCAACGCGGCCCGGCGCCTCTGCCCGGCGGACAGATACCGGACGGGTATGTCTTCGCAGCCGGCAAGACCGCAGCGGTCGATCAACTGCGGCAGCCGTGCCGGATCGGCGGCCTGGAGCCTGGCAAAGAAGGCGATGTTCTCGACGACGGTCAGGTCCGACTTCAGCCCACTGGCGTGGCCGAGATACACCAGAGCGGATTGCCCGGCACGCAGATGTTCGGCAAATGTCCTGCCGTGCCAGCGCACCGAGCCGGACTCGGCCCGGGCCAGGCCAGCGATGATACGCAGCAAGGTGGTCTTGCCACTGCCATTCGGCCCCATCAGCAGCAAGGCCCGTTGCGCCGGCAGTTCAAAACTCAACCCGTCGAAGAGGCAGCTGTTACCTCGCCAGACCGTCAAATCGTCTACCGCGAGCAAGCGCATGCTCCAGCGGCCGGTGACCGCCACCAGCTCATGAATCTAAAACCAACCACATTAATGATTTGCAACCATTTGTTTTATATGCATTTAAAACAAGTGCACCCTGACGACAGCGACCCGCCGATCCAGGCTGCATGCGACGTCCTCGCTGCTACAATGCGGCCTGAGTCCACCGCCCATTCGCCAAGAAGAAAAACGTGATTCCTTCCAGACCCGACAGCATCCGGGACGAGGGCCTGCCATCCGCCGTGTCGGGCATCGCGGCGCGCGCCTATCTTAGCCGCTGTCTGCGCGCGCGACGCGCTTTTGCCCTGGTCACATCACAGGACGCGGGGGCACTTGATGCCTGGTGCCGCTCGCTGGTGGCGGACCCGCAGTATTGGCCCAATCTCCACAAGTTTTACCTTGGCGACTGCAGCCTTGATGTCGCAGGCCGCGTCAGGCATTTGCTGGCGGCTTTTGGCCACGAACACATCGAGGCCACTCCGCAGGAACTGCACAAATTGCTGATGCTGTTTCTCCGTCATGAAGGCAGCAAGGGTTACCGGACACTTGTCGTTCTTGGCGATGCGACGAGTTGCAGTGCGCCCGTGTTGGCGTGGGCACGCGAGCTGGCTGGAATCAAGGTTGCGGACGAATTCGTCGTGACTTGCTTGCTGGCGGGCCACCCGGGTCTTGACAGAATTGCCGACTCGAATGCCATGGCGTCGGTTGCCTCGCAGACGCGCGAGCGCTTCGACCTCGACCATGCACTGCACCGGGTCATGCCGATCCAGGCGCCGCGGCCGTGCCGGGCACCCGGCGTATCGACCGGCGGCAACTGCTGGTTCGTCGTCGTCGAAGATGGCAGGGACCCGCCCCGCCAGATGGTTCGCGGCGTGCGGTTCGTCATCGGGCGGGCTGCGGACTGCGATATCCGCCTGCCCGAACGCCACGTCAGCAGGCATCACGCGGCACTGACCTGGCTGGATGGCGTGCCGCAGGTGACGGATCTCGACAGCGCCAACGGCACATGGATCAATGGCAAAAGGATCCGGAAGACAAGCAGCCTGGCGGACAACGATCTGGTTGTGATCGGCCGCTGCCGGATCCGCATCAGGCAGTCGCGCTCCTGAGCCTGCATTCCCGGGTAATCGCCGTCGTGCTCCGGAAATCCGTGCCGCTCAACGCTCCAGGTAATGAAGCTTCGCATCCACGTCGTACCACTCTTCGGTGTCCGGCGGGGCCGGCACTTTTTTCGAGATCTTGGGCCATACGGCGGCGAGTTCCGCGTTAAGGCTCACGAACATCCGTTGCCCGTCCGGCACGTTGCGTTCCTCGAGGATCGCGTTCACCGGACACGCGGGGATGCACATGATGCAATCGATGCACTGCTCCGGGTTGACGACCAGAAAATTCGGCCCCTCGTAAAAGGCATCCGCCGGGCACACATCGGCGCAGTTGGTGTGTTTGCAGTTGATGCATTTTTCGGTGACGACGACGGGCACTTGACTACTCCTCGGCGGGCAGCGGTGCGGCCTTCGACAGGATCGGATCGGGGCCGCCTGGCTACCACCCAGCGATACCATCAATGCCCGGGGCCGGACTCGAACCGGCACGGCCCTTGCGGGCCAGCGGATTTTAAGTCCGCAGCGTCTACCAGTTCCGCCACCCGGGCGGTTAATTCATGGAGGCTAGGGTCGGAATCGAACCGGCGTACACGGCTTTGCAGGCCGCTGCATAACCACTCTGCCACCTAGCCTCGGTGGGCGCGGGCCCGGCACTTTAGCACAGCAACCACGGGCAACGCGGGTCCTCGGCAGCGCCGAGACGCCACGTCGGAGCCGTGCCCGATGGCACCATCACTGACAACCAGAATCTGGAGCGGGAAACCGGGCTCGAACCGGCGACCTATACCTTGGCAAGGTATCGCTC
>CAYQIV010000002.1:0-152802 GCA_964417725.1 uncultured Chromatiaceae bacterium | reverse complement strand
CGCCGCGGAAGGCGGCCTCGAGCTCCTGGATGATCTTGCCGTTGCCGCGCACCGGGCCGTCGAGCCGCTGCAGGTTGCAGTTGATGACGAAGATCAGGTTGTCGAGCTTCTCGCGCACCGGCATGGTGATGGCGCCCATGGACTCGGGCTCATCCATCTCGCCGTCACCGAGGAAACACCACACCTTGCGACCGGCGGTCTGCTGGATGCCGCGGTGTTCGAGATAGCGCATGAAGCGCGCCTGAAAGATCGCCATCATCGGGCCGAGGCCCATCGACACGGTGGGAAACTGCCAGAAATCCGGCATCAGCCACGGGTGAGGATACGAAGACAGGCCGCGGCCACCGACCTCCTGGCGGTAATGATCGAGCTGGTCCTCGGTGAGGCGTCCTTCGAGGAAGGCGCGCGCATAGATGCCGGGCGCAGAGTGCCCCTGGCTGAAGACCAGGTCGCCACCGAACTCCGGCGTCGCCGCGCGCCAGAAGTGATTGAAGCCGACCTCGTAGAGCGTTGCCGCCGAGGCATAGCTGGCGATGTGCCCGCCATACTCGGCGCTGCGCCGGTTGGCCTGCACGACCATCGCCATGGCGTTCCAGCGGATGTACGCCTCGAGGCGCCGCTCGATGGCACGGTTGCCGGGGTATTCCGGCTGCTGCCACACGGGGATGGTGTTGAGGTAGGCGGTGTTGGGGCGGAACGGCAGGTAGGCGCCCGAGCGCCGCGCGTGGTCGACCATCTGGTTGAGCAGGTACTGGGCGCGCTCGGCGCCGTGGGTACGCAGCACCGAGTCGATCGACTCGATCCACTCGCCGGTTTCCTGTGGATCTGGATCCTCGAACTGCCCGGATTCGGCCACGTCGGTTCCGCCTGTGCTGTCGTCTGGTCTGTCTTCAGGGACCCGGAGCGGAGCCGCCCTGCCGTGGCTGCAGACAGCCGCACAAGGCGGGGTTCATCGCGGGAGTTGCCTTATACTCTCGGCCGGAAGGGCCGGGTCGCGCCAAGCCACGAATGATCCGGGTTTCACGAAATGAGGTCAAGCAAGTGCCGACAGTCCTGCCGCCTGCGCGCGGTTTCCGCATCCTGCAGTCGCCCGGCCGCATCACCCGCAAGACGCTGGCTTCCATCGACCATCTGCTGCTGCTGACGCCACCGCGGGCGCCGGCCGGCACCCTGCGCGACATCCCGGGCGTTGCCGCACTCGAAGCCATCGGCCGACGGCTCGGCCGGCACGGCGAGGCGCGCGTGCTGCGCGGCAGGGTGGGCAACACAGCCACCGGTCTCAGCTGGGCCCGGCTCGCCGTGACGGAGGGCGATGCGTCTTCGGCGACCTTTCACCAGCTGAAACGCGCCGGCGAACTGGCACAGGATGCACTCGGCGATGCACCGCGTTCACTGGGCCTTGTCGTCGATGGCTTCCCGCCGGACGTGTCGACGGCGCTCGTCCATGCGCTGGTGCTCGGCATCGGCGCGCAGGCCCACCACGGGCCGTTGTTCAGCGACAAACCACCACCGGCACCGCCACGCACCCTGCGCCTCCTCGGCCAGCCGGAAAAACTCGACCTGGCGCGCACGCTGGTCGAGGTCGACAACCTCAACCTGGTGCGCTGGCTGACGGCACTGCCATCCAACCACCTCACCGTCGCCAGCTTTTGCGAGGCCCTGGCGACACTCGCCGGGGAGCATGGCTGGGAGTACACGTTCTACGACGAGGAGCAGCTCGGGGCGCTGGGTGCCGGGGCCTTTCTTGCCGTGGCGCGCGGCAGCGGCCGGCGCGATGCCGGCATCGTCCGCCTGCGCCACCGCCCGGCAGGCCGCAACCGCACCGATCTCGCCCTGGTGGGCAAGGGCATCCTCTTCGACACCGGCGGCAACAACCTCAAGGACGCGAAGCACATGCTCGACATGCACAACGACATGTCGGGCAGCGCGGTGGCGCTCGGCGTGCTGTGCGCCCTGCAGGCCCTCGATTCGCCGCTGGGCGTCGACTGCTGGCTGGCCCTCACCGAGAACCGCATCGGTCCGGAGGCCTATAAGCCGCGCGACGTGGTCACGGCCTGCAACGGCACCACCATCGAGGTGATCCACACCGACGCCGAAGGGCGCATGGCGCTTGCCGACACCCTGGCACTGGCCGGGCGCGAGTCGCCAGACGTGATCATCGACTATGCGACGCTCACGGGGGCTTGCGTGTATGCCCTCAGCGAACGCTACAGCGGTGTCTTCACCAACCGCGACGCGCTGCATGCACCGCTCATCGCCGCCGGCCGCCGCTGTGGCGAGCGTGTGTGGCCGTTCCCGCTCGACGACGACTTCGACGAGGACCTCAAGAGCGAGGTCGCCGACATCGCCCAGTGCACGATGAGCGGCGCCGGCGACCACATCCTCGCGGCACGTTTCCTGCGCCGCTTCGTGCCGCAGGACTGCACATGGATCCACGTCGACCTGTCATCGGTGACACGCAAGAACGGCCTCGCCCAGGTGCCCGGCGGCCCGACCGGCTTCGGCGTGCGCTACAGCCTGGCGCTGCTGCTCGACACACTGGACGTGCTCGATGCCGGCACGGCCGCCGGCCCCGCGCAGGGTTCGCGGCGATGAACGAGGACACGGGCCACAACCTGATGAAGCGCCGCTTCCGCGGCTTCCTGCCGGTCATCGTCGACGTCGAGACCGGCGGCTTCAATGCCCGGACCGACGCGCTGCTGGAGATCGCCGCGGTGCTCATCGACATCGACGCGCGCGGCCGCGTGTGCCGCGGGGATTCCTTCATCTACCACGTCGCACCCTTCCCCGGCGCCAACATCGAACCGGCGGCACTGGCGATCACCGGCATCCGCCCGGACCACCCGCTGCGCCCGGCCATTCCGGAACGGGATGCCCTGCAACGCGTGTTTCGCGATGTGCGTCAGGCGGTACGCGCCAGCCAGTGCACGCGCGCCATCCTCGTCGGGCACAACGCCCATTTCGACCTCGGCTTCCTCAACGAAGCCATCGCCCGCACGGGCATCAAACGCAGCCCGTTCCATCCCTTCAGCGTCTTCGACACCGCCACGCTGTGTGGCGTGGCCTTCGGCCAGACCGTGCTGGCCCAGGCGGCCAGCGCGGCCGGCATGGCGTGGGACCAGAGCGCGGCCCATTCCGCCGCCTACGATGCCGAACGCACCGCGGACCTCTTCTGCGAGATCGTCAACCGCTTCCAGCCGATCTTCGAAAAATCGCTGCCGGTGGCAGCAGCCGACGAGGATACCGATGCCGATGCGCTGGCCGGTGCCTGAACCCCGCGCGCCGTTCCGGCCCGTGGCCATCTGGCGAATTGCAGTTCCATGGTGCCTGTCCTATGCTTGGACTCAGTCCAATCGGCCGGCTGGCCCGTGCCCGCACCCTCACCACGTGGAGTAACACAACCATGAATCCGCTCAAATCTGCCTGGGGTACCGTCATCAGCGGCGTCGTCATTGCCGTGGTCATCGCGCTGGTCAGCGGCGTCGGCGGCATCAGCGACCAGGGCGTCATCATCTGGACGCATGTCGCGGCTGGCGTCCTGTGGATCGGGCTGCTGTACTACTTCAACTTCGTCCAGGTGCAGGGCGTGGCTGCAGCGCTCGCCGAGAAGGAGGGCGGCGGCCCCGGCCCGGCGGCCATCAACAAGTACATCGCGCCACGCGCCCTGTTGCTCTTCCGCTGGGCAGCGGTGGTCACGTGGGTGATGGGCGCGGCCTACCTGCTGCGTACCGGGAATTTCGCCAATGCCTTCACGCTCGGTGCCTCGCCCGGCAACGGCGACCCGGTCTACGGTCTGACCATCGGCATCGGCGCCTGGCTCGGCACCGTCATGCTGTTCAACGTCTGGGTACTGATCTGGCCCAACCAGAAAAAGATCCTCGGCCTCGTCCCGGCAACACCGGAACAGATCAACGGCAGCAAGTTTGTGGCCCTGATGGCCTCGCGCACCAATACCATGCTGTCGATTCCCATGCTCATGAGCATGGTCGGCGCGCACCACGGCTACTGGTTCTGAGCGCCGCGGGGTATGCTCTGGGCCCACTGAACCCGGAACCTGCCCTTGCGTCGCAATTCGCTGCGCGGCCTCGGCCGCGCCATACGCCAGAACGCCAGGCATGCCCTTGCCGAAGACCTCGGCAAGGGCGACCTGACCGCCGATCTTGTGCCCGCGCACCAGGTTGCCACGGCCACCGTGGTCACCCGCGAGCCCTGCATCCTGTGCGGCCATGCCTGGTTCGAAGAGGTCTTCCGGCAGGTCGACGAACGCATCGTCATCAACTGGCGGACGCATGACGGCGATGAACTGCCGGCGGATGCCACGCTGTGCACCCTCCAGGGCCCGGCGCGCGGCATGCTCAGCGGCGAACGCACCGCACTCAACTTCCTGCAGACGCTGTCGGCGGTTGCCACACTGACCAGACGCTACGTTGCGGCCATCGCCGGCACCGGTTGCCGGATCCTCGACACCCGCAAGACCGTGCCCGGACTGCGGTTGGCACAGAAACACGCCGTGCGCAGCGGTGGCGGCACCAATCACCGCACCGGTCTGTACGACGCGATGCTGGTCAAGGAAAACCACATCATCGCCGCGGGCAGCATCGCCGCCGCCGTTGCCGCCGGTCGCCGGCAGCATCCCGGCGTGCTCCTCGAAGTCGAGGTCGAGAATGCCGACGAACTCGGTCAGGCGCTCGCGGCAGGCGTCGACCGCGTGTTGCTCGACAACTTCACCCTGGATGCACTGCGCGCTGCCGTCGCCCAGCGCGACCAATGGACGGCGGCACACATCCCGCTCGAGGCCTCCGGCAATGTCAGCCTCGAGACGGTTGCCGACATCGCCCGGACGGGCGTCGATTTCGTCTCGGTCGGCGCGCTGACCAAGAACATCCGCGCCATCGACCTGTCGATGCGTTTTTCCTTCAGCGGCTGAGGCCATTGCCCATGCACCCGCCTCCCCTCCCCGCCGGCGAGCCGTCTTGCCCGGACTGCGGCAAGCCGCCGCCGGTGTGCATCTGCGACCGCACCACGTCCCTCGACACGCGGCTGCAGGTGGTCATCCTGCAGCATCCCGGGGAACAGGACGCGTTGCTCGGCACCGCACGCCTGCTGACCCGCCAGCTGACCCGTGCGCGCCTGCGCGTCGGCCTGTCATGGGCCTCCCTCGACCACGCGCTGGGACTCAGGGGGGGGCTGCCGGCGCGCTGGGCCGTGCTGGCCGTGGCCAGACCCCCGGCCGGCGCACGCAGCCCGGGCCCCGCGGTTCCGGTGGTCCTCGTCGACCGCAAGGGCCGCTCGATCGACCTGGCGCGGCACGGACTGCACGGCTTCATCGTCCTCGACGGCACCTGGAGCCAGGCCAAGAGCCTGTGGTGGCGCAATCCATGGCTGACGAAGCTTCCGCGGCTGCTGCTCGCCCCGCGCGAGCCGACGATGTACGGTCGGCTGCGCGCCGCACCGCGCCGCGAGTGGGTCTCGACCCTCGAGGCGGTCGCGGACGTGCTGCCCGCACTGGGTGAACCCGAAGCCGTGCGCACCGACCTGCGCCGCACGCTGCGCACGATGTTGCAACGGGTCCGCGACGCGGCCACCCCGTTGCCGACGGATGAACGGTGACGGCATGCATGGAGGCCACGTGGCGGGCCGACTGATCGTCCTGTGCCTGCTCTGCACCGCGCACGTCAAAGGCCTGCATGGTGCGACCGGTGTCGACGGACCTGATGGCCAGGGCGGGCAGCCAGCCTTCATGGCGATGGTCGACGGGACCGCCGGCGAAACGACGCAGGCCGCCGCCGCACTGGCCGCCTATGTCACGGCCGTTAATCGTCACATCGAGCCCGACCCGGCTCTCGCCGCAACCTACGTCACATTCTGGAATGCCCTCCCCGCGACCGCCGACGAAGCCGATTTCCATGGGCTGGTGGTTTCTGGCATGGCGCTGGCCCGAACCTTGCGCACACGCCATGGCACAACGGCAGGCGCATATCGGCTGGCGGATACTCTGGCAGCCGCGCTGACGGCGTCCGCGGGCATCGGGCGTGGCCCGGAGTCGTACCTGTCGGCACTGGACCGTGTCGTCGCACCCCGGATCACGGTCGGTGGGCGCTACGAGTTCGCCGGCAGCCTGCTGGGACGGGCAGATCTCGGCATCAGCGCCGATGTCTGGCAAAAGTGCCGACCGGTGACTGCCTGCGTGGCTGCACATGATGCTTTGTTCGCCAAGGCCATGGCGGGCGTTTCCCTGTCTGCCGGACTCGCGGCGCGTCTGGCCCGCGACCCCGTGTTGCGACAGGCTGCAGCGCTACCGGCCTTCGGCGATGGCATCGCACGCCTGGCGACCAGCCTGGACAACCCACCGGCGGGCGGCGATGTCGCACGCCACTACTGGCAGGCGATCACCACCCGGATCCACGCCCCGGCAACAGACCCGGATACCGACACGGACAACGAAGAACTCGATCTGATGCTGGCCTTCGGTCGCAGTGCCGCCCAACTGGCCGGCGCGGAACGACTCGCCGGGACGTTCGGCGTGATGCGCGCACCACTGCTTGAATGGAATCGCCTGCGCGCACGCAAGACGACACTGGACGGCTTCCTCGCCGCAGCCACGGGCACGGGACTGCTCTACGCCGGCATCCAGGCGCTGTCACTGTTCGACGCACCGGCCGGCAGCGGCACCGCTGCCGGCACCATGCCCCCCGAGGCACTGGCAAACCTGGTGAGGGGACTGCACGAGGCGAACTACCGCCAGCATGTCGGCCTGCGCAACGAGGGGCAGCAGGCAGCCAATGCCCTGGACGCCCGGCTGGCTGGCCTCGGCGTAACGCTCGACGTCATCCGCGACGACGTCGAGCGCATCGAGAGTGCGCAGCATTCCCGGCTGCGTGCCAGCTTTCACGCCGACGATGCGCGACGCTGGGCTGCTTTCGATGCCGACAACGACCGGTGCTTCAGTCTGCGCAACCGGGACACGCGCAGCGGTCGACTGCGGACCGAGGAATTCCGTCGCTGCGAAGAGCGCTTCCTGCACGGTGCCGTACGCCGCGCCCAGTACGCAACCCGCGCCACCGACTACCTGCTCGACGCGCACCATATCGCGCCGGGCGATGCCCGATTCCCCTTCCATCACCACTACCCGCTGCTGCTGTCATGGGCCCATACCGACACGGCGGGCGCCCTGGCACTCGTCGATCCTTTCGAGTGGCAGCAGTATGCTGCAGCGCTGTTGCGCCTCTATCAGGAAAATCCCGCTCTCCCCACGGCGTACAGCCAACGTACCGAGGTGCTGCGTACGCTGCGCAGCGCAGGCTTCCGCATCCACGAGGCGCTACAGGGACTGGTCGTCGACGGCGCAACCGGCACGTTCAGGCACGACCTGCATCGACGCGCGCTCGATGAGTACCAGGCAAGCCTTGATGCACTGATCAATCGCCTGCGGGCGCTCGATGACCCGGATGCCGATCGCTATGGCAAGCGCCTCAGTAGCGACCTGCACCAGGCACTGCCAGGGGGGCGCAAGCTGGAGCTGATCGAGGCCCGCCTCGCCGACTCCACCGGCAGCGCACCGCGGCTTGCACTGTGCAGCGACAGCACTGATGCCGACTTCGCCGTACCGGTGGAGGGGCTGGGTACCACGGCACGACGCCTGTTCAGCGCACCGGTCACGGCCTCGGAGCTGGACCAGGCATGGAACCGCACGCGCATCGGCGCAATGGCACTGGCGCCGATGCGCTTCAGCACCCTGGTACCGCGTCCCTTCCTTTGGGCGGGACTGGATGGCCTCGGCCGGATCGAGGTCTGCCTGCGGCGATTCCGCCCCGAGGCGGTGGACTTCACGCGCGACGAGGGCGCACTTCGCAATCACCTGCACGGGGCCGTCGAGCTGTCGGCACAGGTGGACGTGAATTTCATCCCGACCACCACCACCCGTCACGCGCTCGGACTCGACCCGGGGACGGAGCGGGTTACGGTGGCGAGCTATGAGGCACGCCGCCAGTGCACCTTTGCATGGCGCAGCGATGGCGAGGGGTGTAGCCGCGCCGCCTGCCTGGCACACCTGGCCCCTGCCATGTGGCATGGCGACGACACGACGGACATCAACGGCGGGCGCTGCACGGGGGCATCACTGCCTGCACGACTCGTACGACACGACCGTCTGGGAGGGCTGGGAGAACTGGCGGATTTTGCCACCGATGTCGAGCGCTTGTACTGGCAGCAACGCGCCGCCCGCAGTGCGCGGCTTGAGGCCAACGTTCGGCGGAGCGACGAGTATCGGCAGGCGACAGGCCTCTATCTGCGTCATTACGCACTCGCCGCCATCACGCTCGCCACATGGCCGGACGACGACGGCGAGCCGCTCGCACCGCTCTTCTCCCGGGAAGGCGCCATGGCGCCGCACGACGTCGTCGCGGCACTGGTCGACAGGCGCCAGCCAGCCGATGCGCTGCGTGCAGCACTCGCCGAACGGCGCGCGCACGTCAGCGAGCGAATCACCCGGCGTGCCACAACCGTCGAGACACACGCGGCATGGCAACGGATGCCCCAGATCGGCCTTCTGCAGGAAACACTGGCACGCATCGACCTGCTGCTGGCGGGTTATGCCCCACCACCGCAGCCGCGCGCCGGCCGGCAGGAGCGCGGAGCGCCCGGCAGCGATAGCCCCTGAACCGGCACCAGTGCACGCCGGTACCCAACCCACGACCGGGGTTGACGATCTGCCAGCGGATCCCGTCTGGCAGCACGGAGATGCGGCATGGCCGGATCCATGGCGACGACGGGGTGCCGTCGCGGGTGGGCCGTGGCTACGGGACCTGCGGGCGTCTTGACTCCACCGCGGGTGGAGCCGCCATCAGCACGCGGCGCGGCTCGGCCACGCCGTAGCCCTGCGCGTAGTCGATGCCCATGCCCCGCAGCATGGTGATGATTTCCTGGTTTTCGGCGAACTCGGCGATGGTCCGCTTGCCGGTGAGGTGGCCGATTTCGTTGATCGAGCGGACCATCTCGCGGTCGATGGGGTCGTGGAGCATTTCCTTGACGAACGAGCCGTCGATCTTGAGGTAGTCGACCGGGAAGTGCTTCAGGTAACCGAACGAGGACAGCCCGGTACCGAAATCGTCCAGGGCGAACTTGCAGCCGAGGTCCTTCAGCGCGTTGATGAAACGGCTCGCCTGGGCGAAGCTGGCGATGGCCGCGGTCTCGGTGATTTCAAAGCAGATCTTGGTTGCGTCGAGCCCGCTGCGCTGGAACTGGCGGATGACGAAGGGCAGGAAGTCGTTGTCGGCGAGGCTCTGCCCGGAGAGATTGATCGAACACAGCGCCAGCCGCTCGCGCTCGTCGGCCTCCGAGACCAGCCAGCGGAAGGCGTTCTCGACGACCCAGCGGTCGATGTTGGCGATGAGGCCATAGCGCTCGGCGGCCGAGATGAACAGGTCCGGCGAGACCAGCGCACCGTTTTCGTCACGCATGCGCAGCAAGAGTTCATAGTGTGCGCCCGGCTCCTCTCCCTGCAGCGGCAGGATGGTCATGCGGTAGAGATCGAAACGCGACTCCTCGAGCGCGTTGCTGATGCGCGCCGCCCACTGCATTTCGCGCCGCCGGCGCATCAGGTCCATGTCGTTCTGGCGGAAGCAGTGGATGCGGTTGCGGCCGGCCTCCTTGGCCGCCTGGCAGGCGCTGTCGGCCCCGGTCAGCAGTGCGGCGACGTTCTCGTTGTCGTCGGTGATGGGCACGATGCCGATGCTGCAGCCGAGCCGGAAGGTCCGGTCATCCCAGGTGAAGCGGTGTTCGCGGATCGTTTCGCGCAGCATCTCCGCGGTGTGCATCGCCTCGTCCGGGGTACACGACTCGAGGATCAGGCCGAACTCGTCGCCACCGAGCCGCGCCAGCGTGTCGCGCCAGCGGATCTTCGACTTGAGCAGCGCACCGAGTTGGGCCAGCAGCGTGTCGCCGGCACCATGACCGCAGGAATCATTGATGATCTTGAACTGGTCGAGGTCGATGTACAGGAGGGCATAGGCCGTTTCCTTGGCCTTGGCGCTCTTCAGCGCGCGCTCGAGACGGCTCTCGAATTCGCGGCGGTTGACCAGCCCGGTGAGGATGTCATGGCTTGCGTGATAGGACAGGCGGCGGTTCAGTTCGCGCGACTCGCTGACGTCGTGGAACACGAGCACGCAGCCGGTGACGCCACCCCGGTCGTTGCGGATCGGCGACGCGGTACTCTCGACGTACAGTTCGTTGCCATCGCGGCGGATGAGCAGCGACGGCCGCACCGACTTCACCGAACGGTTGCGCCGGATGGCGCTCATCACCGGATTTTCGATCGGCTCGCAGGTTTCCTCGTGGAAACCGCGGAATATTTCGTCGACATGCCGACCACCCGCGTCATCGATCTTCCAGCCGGTCAGCTCCTCACCGACGGGGTTGATGTACTCGACGTTACCCTCGGCATCGGTCGTCACCACGCCATCGCCGATCGACTGCAGGGTGATCTGGGCGCTTTCCTTCTCGCGAAACAGCGCCTCCTCGTAGACTTTCTGCTCGGTGATGTCGGTCTCGACGCCGATCAGCCGACGCAGACGGCCATGCTCGTCGAGCAGCGCCTTGGCGCGACAGGAAACCCAGCGCCACTCACCATCCTTGCGCCGCATGCGGTGGATGCTTTCGAACAACGGGGTACGTCCGGCAAGATGGTCGCGCAGGCGGGCCTGGAGCCGCGCCAGGTCGTCCTGATGGACGATACGACGCCAGTCCGGCGCACTGCGTGCAAGATCGCCAGGCTCGTAACCCATCATCGCGCACCAGCGCGGTGAGTATTCGACGCGATTGCCCGCGGCATCAAAATCCCAGGCGCCGTCGTTGGCCACCAGCCGCAGCAGGCCGTCTTTCTCGCTGATGGCACCAAGGTCGTGGCCGCTGCGCAGCCGTTCGAGGCCCGACGCGTAGCTCGCACCGAGCAGCTTCAGCAACAACTGGTGGTCCGCACTCCAGGCCGGCTGCGGGTGACCGAAGAACATGGCCATGAAACCGGCACGCCGCCCCCGCACATCGAAGCCCACGAGCAGCACCGCACCGGCACCGAGCGCAGCGAAGCGCGCAGCGTCCGTGGCCAGCGGTTCACTGGCCGTGATGGTGTCGGCGATGGCGCACAGGCGCAGATGGGAAAGGCGCCGCTCCAGCCACGGCATATCGTCGAGCGAGAGGCCGGTCAGCGTATCTGGATTGCAGACCGTGAACGTGCTGCGTGCAGACTGCACCCGGGCAACGGTACGCGCATCGGCGTCGAACAGCGCGATGCACACGGCATCGCAACAGCTGTCCTCGCGCAGCACGTCGAGGGCCCTTGCGGGGATGGCCGGATCATCTTCGCTGGCGAGGTTCTGCAGGTCGACGGCCAGCTTGGTATACACGACGTCAAGGCCACCGGCGGTGCGTGCGCCCCCCAGGGAATCCTGTAGCCCGGTCAATGTCAGGTTGTGCTCCATCCCCTGCCCGGATCCTGCATTGAACGGCAAGAGCCTGCGTCGGCATTGTGGCACGGTTTGGAACAAAGACAACATGACTGGCGTGCCATCGGGAGGTTTCAGCGTCATGCGCCGGGCAAGCACCGCTCGCGGTGGTGACGACTGTGGTTAAATCGCGCCATGGCTACACGGTTTCATGGCAGGGCCTGACGATGCCGGCCTGGACGCTGCGCTTCCTCGGCGTGGGCAATGCCGCGGCAACGCAGGTGCTCGGCTCATCGAGCGTCGTCCTCGAACGCGATGGCGCGCCCCTGCTGATGGTCGATTGCGGCGTGGAAGCACTCGAGACCTGCATCAGGCATTACGGGGCCCGCCCACCCGCCGTGTTCATCACCCACGCACACATGGACCACATCGGCGGTCTCGAGCGCCTGTTCGTCGCCAGCCACTTCGATGCCGGCGGCGCACCACCGACGCGGGTCTACTGCGCCGCGAGCCTGGTGCCTACCTTGCACGGACGCATCGGCGATTACCCGGCCCCGCTGGCCGAGGGGGGCGTCAACTTCTGGGACAGCCTGCACTTGGTGCCATCAGGCCACGGCTTCTGGCACGCCGGGCTCTGGTTCGACATCTTCCCGGTTCGTCACCATTCACCAGGCACGGCCTCCGGGCTGTGCCTGCAAGGCAGCTTTCTCTACACCGGCGATACCCGCCCGGTGCCGGAGCAGGTCGAAGCCTTTGCCGACGGCCGCATGCCGCTCATCCACGACTGCGACCTGCACGGCAACCCGTCGCACACTGGTCTCGATGACCTGCAGCGCGAGTATGCCCCGGCACTGCGCGCACAGATGACCGTCTACCACTACGGCTCGGCAGCCGATGGCGAAGCGCTGGCCGCAGCCGGATTGCGCATCGCCCGCCAGGGGGATTGCCTCGCGTTGCCACCACCCCGCGACGGCATGTGCGCCCACGACGCGTCCCTGGCCCGGCGTCTGGGCCACCCGGGCTGAAGGGGCCGGTCAGCGGCCCCGGATGCAGTCAGCGACCGGTGCCCAGCAGCCTGTCGGTACCCCGGTCGTCGACCATGGCACCGATCTTCCAGCCGGAAGGTGTGCGCACCAGCAGATAGACCTCGGTGAAGGCGTTGTCGATCGGCGCACCGGGTTTGAGCAGTTCCATGCGGCTGGCCACCGTTGCCCACACCGTGGCGATATCGGCGCTGGCACGCACGTCGAGGATGGTGGCCTGGCGGGTAAACGCCCGCGTGCCATTGAACAGCGCCGGGGTGATGCGCGCCCAGCGTGCCCGCAACGGCTCGGCCATCTCGTGTGCGCCCTGGCCGGCGTGGGCCGGCCTGAGGTCGAACTGCACGCCCTCGACCACCAACTGGTCGAGCATGCGCTCGCCATCCCTGGCGCTCATCGCCCCGTTGAAGGCGTGAACCACGTCAACCGCGGCCTGCTGCGCATCGTCCATGGCACTGACAGGTGGCACGGCCAGGGCCAAAAGCACCGGCGCAATGAAAAGAAAACGGGAAGGCGTCATGTCGGCGGCTCCTTGATTGATGTCTGTTGATGCAATTTCAAAGGACGCAGGCAAAACAGGCACTCAGGGCGCTGGGGAAGCACCACCGAGGCGCACCCAAAGGTCCTCTACAGCCATGGCCACCAGGGCGTCGGGCTGCGCGGCACAGAACGCGACGACATGGCCGGTCAGTCGCTCGAAGTCCCACGGCACCTCGTGCGGCCGGCGTGCGAGGAAGGCATCCATCGTCTGGCCGGTGCGGGCGTACACGTAGCCCTCGGTCCAGTACAACACCGCCTGACGTACGCCGTTAGGGCCCGCGGGGTACATGACAGTGAGGGTTTCACAGCGGATCGCGCCGAAATCGGCAACACCGCCCATGCCGGGACGGAGCGCCAACGGCGCGCCGGAAGCCGGGCCGCCGGCCGTGGCCAGCAGCAGCATGGCCACATGGCCGCAGTGGCGGACCCACGCCATCATTTCCATTCCCCGACCTCCGACGGTTTCTTGGGTGCGCGGTAGATCATCACGGACAGCGCAGCAAAGGCGAGCGCGTAGAGCGCGATCTCCAGCGTGTACTTCTGCGGCTCCAGCCAGACCTCGGTGAGGAGCCCGAGGCGCGAGGAGATCTCGACACTGATCCAGAAGACGTTGGCCGTCGGGATCGCGTAGCGCAGGGCACTCGACGTGCGCCGGTACCTGACAAGCCGGCTGAAACAGAAGCCGCCCCACGTGATGGAAACGAAAACGGTCGCGTACATGGCGAACTGCGCACCACTCCCGGTGCCGACCACGGCAGGATCGAAGACCAGCAGGTTCCACGCATAGCAGAACCAGGTCACGTAGATGGTTTCCATGAAGGTGATCAGCGCGTAGTTGCGATCGCGCGCCGTTTTCGTCGAAGGACCCAGCGCCGCACGCAGGCGCAACCGGTTCTGGATCCAGACGAACATGTTGCAACGGGTGTCCTTGTCGAAGGTGTAGTACGCACACTGGAAAAGCAACACCCCGACCGTCGCCGCCATGATCAGGTACTCCGGTTCCTGCGTGACCTCAAGCCCACTCATGCGCGGCAACATGCCGAAGTTCTTGCGCCCGTAGTACATGTAGAAGAACTCGACCCACGACATCCAGATGCCCAGGCCGGCGAAGAACCCGACCCAGGTCGCATAGTTCTCGTTGCCCGACCTGACGCCGGTCCACAGCAACCAGATCGCCAGCGCACCGATACCGACCGCCGCGACGTAGGTGTTGTCGTGACCCAGCGCCTGCTCGACGGCGCGCATGGCCGCATGGCCGAGGCCGATGGCGAACAGCATGATCACCGTGGTCATGATGCCGACCACCGGCGGGCGCCAGAGGCGTGAACTCCCGGCGGTTGCCGGCTGGGCCTTGTCACTGGCGCTGTTCATGTCCCGAAACTCCATCGGCCGGCATGGATGACTGGGGGCGGCGTGCGGCAGGCGGTGCCCGGACACAACGCCCGCCGAATAAAATAATACATTGATGTATAATTTTTACAAGTGACAATCGACAAGGCAGGGATCACGGGATAGCGCGCGGGGTTATGCCAAAACCAGCTGGACCACGGCCGACGGTGCGCAAACCGCGACGCCGGGCACGCATCAGCAGCGCACGGATCCTCGAGCGGCGCGGCCTGGTGTGGGACCGGCTGATCGAGGTATCCGGCCGGCTGATGTCAGAACAGGGGCCCGCCGCGGTCAGCGTCGAGCTCATCCTCCGCGAAACGGGCATCTCGCGCGGAACGTTCTATGGCTATTGCGCCGGCAAGACGGACCTGCTGGTGGCGATCATCGAGCCGGTATTCCGCGAGGGCGGCGAAACCCTCGCCGCCCTCGCCGAGGGCCCTGCACGAGACGTCATCCCCGGCATCGTCGCCCTGTACGCCGACCTGTGGCGCCGCCGCCGCCATGCCCTGATGCTGATCCCCGCGGTCGACGCAGCGGCGTTCTCCCGCATGCGCCAGGCACACCACGGCTACACGACGGCGATGAAGCGGGCCCTCGATCACGCGCTGGATGGCCCGCCCCTGCGCAACGCCAGCGCTGCCTGCACGTTCCGTGTCCTGACCCGCACGGCAGTGCCGCTGTTGCGCGTCTATCAGGACCACCCGGAGGGTGAGCGACTGTACCGCGAATCGATGTTGGCGCTGTTGCTCGCCTGAGGGCGCCACCCGTCCGCGGCCAGCGGCCACGGTACAAACGGCACGACAGCCCGCATCGCGCGGCGGATGGCAGCGGCATGGCGCTTGCGGCACCATGGGCGCGGCTGGCTACACCCACGGCAACAGGAGTCGACACATGAAGATCACGCTGGTCCCGGATGGCCCCGCGCTCATCGAGGTCAATGGCGAATGGCACTACGGCAATGACGAACGACCGCAATCCGGCAGCGGACGCATCGCGCTGTGCCGGTGCGGGCGCACCGGGCAGGGGCCGTTCTGCGATGGCACGCACAGGAAGGTCGGCTTCAAGGGTCCCGGCGGCGAGGTCGACCTGACCCCCGCATGAAGACCACCAGCCGGCGGCCGGCCGTACCGCCGGCCGCCGGGGGCGTGGAGACCGCCACGACACCGGGAAGAACCGCTAGAATCACTCCATGAAAATCCTCGTTCCCGTCGCCGGCCGCTGCCGGTCCATCGCAGCGGCCATGGTCCTTGTCGTGCTCGCGGCCTGTGGCAAACCCGTGGAACCCGAAGACACCAGCCGCGCCAGCCTGACGGTGACGACGACCACGCTCACGCGCCAGCCGCTGGATCACGCCCTGGTGGTGTCGGGCAGCGTCGCGGCATGGCAGGAGATGTCGCTGGGTGTCGAACTCTCCGGGATCCGCGTTGCCGAGGTGCACGTCGAGGTCGGTGACCGCGTGCAACGCGGTCAGGTGCTGTTGCGCCTCGATGCGCGCACGCTGGAGGTCGAGGCCCGCCAGGCTGATGCGGCGCTGACCCGGGCCCGGGCCGACCTGGCGCTCGCCACCGCCGACCACCAGCGCGGCGTCGCCCTGCTGTCACGCCGGCTGATCTCGACCAGCGACGCCGACCAGCTCGAGGCCGCCCTGCGCCGGGCCGAGGCACAACTGGCCACCGCCGAAGCAGACCGTGACAGCGCCGCGCTGCGACTCGGTTTCGCCACGCTGTCGGCACCGCATGCAGGGATCATCTCTGCAAGAAGCATTCAGCCGGGGCAGGTGGTCTCGAGCGGTGCGGAGTTGCTGCGCCTGATTCGCGACGGCCGCCTCGAGTGGCGTGGTGAGCTTGCCGAGCAGGACCTGGTGCGGGTCCGGCCTGGCACCCCCGTCACGCTCGCGGCGGCCGATGGCAACACCGTCACCGGCACGGTGCGCACGGTGGCGCCATCGCTCGATGCCAACACGCGCACTGGCCTGGTGTACGCCGATCTGCCCCCCACGCCGGCCCTGCGGGCCGGCATGTTCGCCGAGGGCCGCATCGTGCTCGACACCAGAACAGGCGCCGTACTGCCGCGTGAAGCCATCGTCTATCGCGATGGCCTGCCTTACGTCTTCCTGGCCGTGACACCGGATGCCGATGCACCGGGCGATGGCCTGGCACGCATCGAGCAGCGACGCGTCGCCATCGGCGTCCAGCAGGGCAACGTCACCGGCATCCTCGACGGCATCGCGGACAGCGATCAGGTCGTGGTCAGCGGTGCGGGCTTTCTCAGCGACGGCGACCTGGTGCGCATCGTCGATGCACCACCCGCGGCTGCACCGGTGGGCGCGGCACCGTGAACCTGTCGCGATGGGGGATCGCCAACCCCGTTCCCGCCACGCTGGTCTTCGCCATCCTCTGCGTCGCCGGCTTCGTCGGCTGGCGGCAGCTGCCGATCGCCACGCTGCCCGAGTTCGCGCCACCGGAGATCACCATCACCGTCAACCTGCGCGGTGCCAGCCCGGGGCAGCTCGAGACCGACGTCACGCGGCGCGTCGAGGACGCGGTCGCCGGCATCACCGATATCGACAAGCTGCTGTCGACTGTCCGTGAAGGACAATCGCAGACCCGCATCCAGTTCGAGCTGGGGCGTGACATGGACGTGGCGCTCGAGGAAGTGCGCGACGCCATCGACCGGATCCGCGTCGACCTGCCGCCCGAGATCGACGAACCGCAGATCGGCCGGGTGACGGTGCTGGGCGGTACCCTGCTGACCTTTGCCGTCGAGTCCAGTCGCCTGGATATCGTCGAACTGAGCTGGTTCGTCGACGACATGGTGAAGAAAACCCTGTTCGGCGTGCCCGGCGTCGGCACGGTGTCGCGCATCGGCGGCGTCGACCGCGAGGTGCGCGTCGACCTGCGTCCCGACGCCCTGCAGGCCTGGGGCATCACCGCAGGCATGGTGTCTGCGCAGCTCGCGCGCCTGCAGCTCGAACGCTCCGGCGGACGCACCGAGATTGCCGGGCGGGAGCAGACGGTCCGCACCATCGCCACGGTCGACAGCGCAGCCCGCCTCGCCGACTACCCGATCTCGCTGCCCGACGGCCGCTCGGTGCGCCTCTCCGCGCTGGCCCGGGTCAGCGATGCCCACGCCGAGCCCCGCGAGTTGGCGCTGCTCGACGGGCGACCGGTGGTCGGCTTCTCGATCCAGCGCGCCGTCGGCACCAGCGAGGTCGGCGTCGGGCTCGAGGTGCGTCGGCGGATCGCCGCACTCGCCGAGCATCACCCGGAGCTGCGCTTCGTCGAGGTCTACTCTTCCGTCGAGGAGGCGAAGAACTCCTACGATGCCTCGATGACCATGCTCATCGAGGGCGCGCTGCTCGCGGTCGCCGTCGTCTGGCTGTTCCTGCGCGACTGGCGGGCCACGTGGATTTCGGCGCTGGCCCTGCCGCTGTCCGTGATCCCGACCTTCGCGGTCATGAGCTGGCTCGGGTTCAGCCTCAACCTGCTGTCGCTGCTGGCCTTCGCCGTGGTCATCGGCATCCTGGTCGACGACGCCATCGTCGAAGTCGAGAACATCGCCCGCCATCGCGCGATGGGGAAACCGCCGCGCCAGGCGGCCGGCGATGCCGCCGACGAGATCGGCGTCGCCGTGGTGGCGACCTCGGCAACGCTGGCAGCGGTCTTCGTCCCGGTGGCCTTCATGCCCGGCCAGGTGGGGCTGTTCTTCCGCGAATTCGGCTGGACGGCAGCCGTCGCGGTGATGTTCTCGCTGCTCGTTGCGCGTCTGCTGACCCCGATGCTCGCCGCCTACTTCATGACCGGAGAACCGCACCGGGCGACGGACGCCGCCTGGCTCGACGTCTACATGCGCTGGGTCGAGGCCGCGCTGCGCCATCGGCGACGCACGCTGGTCATCGCGCTGGGTACTTTTTTCGCGTCGTTGGCCATCGTGCCGCTGATCCCGACCACCTTCGTGCCGCCCTCCGACGAGTCTCGAACCCAGCTGCAGATCGAGCTTGCGCCGGGTGCGCGCCTCGAACAGACGCGTGACATCGCCGAGCAGGCCCGCCACCTGCTGGCGGCGATCCCCGAGTTGCAAGGCGTCTTCGCCCGGGTCGGCGCCGTGGGCAGCGGCGAACATGGCGGCGGCGCCATCGGCGATGTGCGCAAGGTCACCCTGACCCTGCAGTTCGACAGGGCGCGTGAGCGGACGCTGCAGGTGCTGGAGCACGATGTCCGGGCGCACATGGAGAATCTGCCCGGCGTGCGCGTCAGCTTTGCCGCCGCGGGGCCCGGCGCACGCCTCGAACTGGTCCTCGCCGGCCGTGACCCGCAGCAGCTGGCGCTGGCGGCACAGCGCATCGAAGCGGCGATGCGCGGCGTGAAGGGGCTGAGCGGTGTGACCTCGACGGCCTCATTGCTGCAACCGGAGATCATCATCACGCCGGACCCGGCCCGCGCCGCCGACCTCGGCGTTTCGACAGTCGACATCGCCGATGCGGCACGCATCGCCACCACCGGCGATTTCCGCCAGAACCTTGCCAAGCTCAATCTCGCCGATCGCCAGATCCCGATCCGCGTTCAGCTCGCGGAATCCGCCCGCACCGACCCGTCGCTGCTCGGACAGATGCGCGTGCCGGCACGCAACGGCGCCGACGTGCCGCTCTCGGCGGTCGCCACGATCCGCGACGGCAGCGGCCCGGCCGTCATCGAGCGCTATAACCGCGAACGCAACATCAAGATCTCGGGCGAACTGGAAGGCAATCCACTGGGGCCGGTGATGGCCCAGGTACGCAAGCTGCCGGCGGTGCAGAACCTGCCGGCGGGCGTGCGCATCCTGCCGGGCGGCGACGCCGAGGCCTTCGTCGAGCTGTTCGTCGGTTTCGGCCTGTCGATGCTGGCTGGCGTGCTCAGCGTCTATGTCGTGCTGCTGATGCTCTTCAACAGCACCACGCATCCGCTGGTCATCCTCGCCGCCATCCCGCTGTGCGGTGCGGGGGCCTTCGGCGCACTGTGGCTGTCCGGCTACGCCCTGTCGTTGCCGTCGCTGGTCGGCCTGCTGATGCTGAGCGGCGTGTCGACCAAGAACTCGATCCTGATCGTCGACTACGCCATCATCGGCCAACGCGACCACGGCCTCGGCCGCCGCGAGGCGCTGCTCGAGGCCTGCCGCAAGCGTGCCCGGCCGGTGATCATGACCACCCTGGCGATGGGCGCCGGCATGCTGCCGGTGGCCTTCTCGCTGGCGGCCGACGGCAGCTTCCGCGCCCCGCTCGGCGTCTCGGTGATCGGCGGCCTGCTGACCTCGACCTTCCTGTCGCTGCTCGCCGTGCCGGCCGCCTACTCGCTGATGGCCGATGCCATCGACTGGTGGCGCGGCCACCGCCGGACGGCCTGAGCACCCACAACCCGCGCCGGCCGCTCAGGCGCGGGCGCGCAGTGCCACCACCTTGACCACATGAAACAGATTGTTGCTGGTCCAGTACAGGACCATGCCAGCCGGGAAGGTGTAGAGCAGGACGAAAAACAGCCCGGCCATCGCGTAGAGGCGGAGCCGCTGGCCGCGCTGCAGATCGGCCGACAGGGTGGCGTCCTGCTGGAGCCTGGCGGCGAGCACCGTCAGCGCCGTCATCAGGCACGGCAGCACGTTGAGGTGGCCGCCGAAGAATGGCACCGTCAGCGGCAGCGCCAGCGCGCGATCCGGCAGCGACAGGTCGGCGATGCCGGCGAATGCGGCACCCGCCAGCGGGTAATGCTCGCCGAGCATGTCGAAAGCGGCGATGAAGACCGGCACCTGGACGAGGAAACCACCGAGACTCTTGACCGTGTAATACGGGCTGATGCCATGGCGTGCGTACGCGGCCAGAACACGATGATGTGCCTCTTCACCGCGGAACTCGCGGCGGATGGCGTCGAGTTCGGGCTTGAGCAGCGACTGCTGGCGATTGACCTGGTCCTGCCAGCGCTCGGCGAGCGCCGTCAGCGGCGCCATCAGCACCTTGACGCTGAGCGACAGCAGGACGATGGCCGCGCCCGGGTTGCCGACCAGGCGGATCCAGGCATCGAGCAGCACACCGAGCGCCAGCGACAGCCAGCGCAGCGGCGTCCACAACGCAGCGTAGAGCATCTGGCCGAGTTCCGGCGCGACGCGACGCAGGGCCTGCCGTTCGATGATTCCGGCGTGCATCTCCAGGGCCAGGACGGTGCCCGCCGTCGTCGTCACCGGGCCAAAGGCCAGCCGGGGCTGATCGACTGCTGCGCTCCCGGCCTCGATGGCCAGCGGCACATCGGCACGCAGCAGCAGCGCGTGGAACCGGTTGCGCACACCGAACCACTGGCCAGCGGCCGCCGTCACCTCGCCCTGCCCGTCGTCGTCCACCAGCCGCTGCTGCCCCTCGCCATCGATGCGCACCGCATGGACACGACTGTAGAGACGGCCAAGGCCGGGCAGCGGCGCGGGCCGGATGTCGCCCCCGGTGGTCAGCACGAGGCGCGCGCCGGGTGGTACCTGCAACGAGGCGTTGAGCACGGTACCGTCGGCCGCCAGCGCATAGCGATGAACGAGATGCTGGCCGGCCCACGGCACCATGGAAGTCAGCAACACGCTGCGCGACCCGGCCACCTCGATGACCTCGGCCCGGTAGGCCAGCGCATCGAGCGCGCGGCTGGCGGCCTCGTCGCCCGGCACCTGCCAGTGCAGGCGATTGCCGCCCTCCCCGGCACGCAGCGCCACGAACACCGCGGCCGCGGGCGTGCTGCACCCGGAAGCACACGCCAACCAGCGGCCCGGCAGGCCGCCCCGCGTGTTGACGAGGACCTCGTGTGCCGGCGAAGACAGCGAAACGGCCTGCGCCTGCAGTGCCAGCGGCCAGCACACAGCGAGCAGCGCCAGCAGCGCACGCGCCTTCACCGGTAGAAACGCCGCATCTCGGCCAGCGCCCCGGCAATGATGTCGCTGTCGAGCGCCGCGCCGGGCACCGGCCGGTAGGCCGCATCGAGTACCTCGACATAACCGCCCGGATGCGCGATCACGACCCGCTGCGGCTCGACGATGGCATGCGCGCCATAGCTGCCCGCCACCAGCCAGGGCCAGTCGCGGCCATCGTGAAGGTCACCACCGCTGCTGTAGTCGGCGGGCGGATTGGTGCAACCGAGGACGTCGCGCATCAGTGTCGGCACCACGTCGAAGTGCGCACTGCGGTGTTCGTGGCGCTCCGCTGGCCGGCCGGGCCAGCGCATCACCAGGGTGGCACGCAACTGCGCCGGACTGAAGGCGTTGGCATGACCGACATGGCCCTGGCCGCTGTCGTCGAATTCATAGCCATGGTCGCTGGTGACGAGGACCAGCGTGTCGGCAGCCAGGCCGCTGCGTTCGAGCGCATCGAGCACCCGCCCCAGTTCGGCATCGGCGAACTGCATCCCCCGCCGGTATTGCGCCCACTGGCGGGCCAGCGCCGCGGGAATGGGGCGGTCGGCCAGCGGCAGGGCAGGGTCGGGTTCGCCGGCCATCTCGCCCATCGGCGGGTCGTAGTACAGGAAGGCGAAAAACGGCCGGGAATCGTCGGTGTCACGCCGTGCCAGCCAGTCGACCCAGGCCTCGCTGACGGCCCGGTTGCGGGCCCGACCATCGATATCCTTGCGCTCGAGGGGCAGCCTGTCGAAGCCGGCGAAGACCGTGCGGTTGAGGTCGGTGGGCGAACCGAAGCCGGGTGCGGCGTGAAGCACGAACGCGTAGCCCTGGGCACGCATCTCTTCGATCAGCACCGGTCCGCGCTGGATGCCGTAGAACGCCTCGAGGTAGGTGCTCGGCAGGCCGTAGAAGAGGCTGAACAGCCCGGCACGCGATGAATTGCCGCCGCTGTAGTGCTGCGTGAAGTGCTGGCCGCTGACCGCCAGGGCCGCGAGGCGTGGCGTGAGCTGCGCGTCGACCACGTCCGGGCGCAGGGCATCGATCAGCACCAGCAGGACGTTACGCGGCGCACCGGCACCGGGGGCCGCGCAGCGCAGGGGCGCCAGCGGATACTGCAGCGGCCCGCTTCCCGTATCGGCGGTGCGCGCCAGCAGGCGCCGGCGCTCGACCAGTGTCGGGTCGACGAGGCCCATCTTCGCCAGGCGGCGCTTGGCGTGGATGGGGAAGTAGCCGGGCAGGTAGCGCGTCAGGGCCGTGACCCCGGTATGGCCGATGGCATCGCCCCAGGCATGGATGCCCTGGCCCACCAGCCAGGTGAGCGCCAGGACGGCAAGTACCCGTCCGCCATGCCGGCGCACGGGCCGTGCCACCCAGCGCGCCACGGCGCCGGCGAGGACGCTGGCAAAGGCCAGCGCCATCAGGCCGATCAGTCCCGTCATCACCCAGGTGGCGGGGGCGAAGATCGCCACCGTCAGCGGCGTCAGGTGATAGCGGTGCTCGGCGAAGACATTGCCGTCGACAACCAGCAGCGTGGTCAGCAGCGCCGCACCGAGCACGCCGAGCGGGCGGACCAGCCACGGGCGCGGCACGGCAAGGGCCAGCACCATCGCCGGCAAGAGTGCGACGAGGCCCAGCGTCGCATAGTGACCGAGCGTGGCGCACACCGTGTACACGACACCGGGCAGGCTGTCGGGCAACGGCAAGTGGCGCAGGTAGCGCAGGCCGAGCACGGCCCAGACCGCCGCGTGGGCCAGCGCAAACCAGCCGGCCCAGCGCAGCAGCGCACGCCGGGTGGGGGCGGCTGGCGGTGACACCGCGCTCATCGCGCGCCGTCGGCTGCCGCGAGGCCGGCCAGCACGCTGCGCAGCGCCTCGGCTCCGGCCTTGCCGCTGGCGCCGAGGTTGAAGACTGATGCCTCACGCAACCCGGCGAGGCGGCTGCGGGACTGCGCCGGATCGGCGACCAGCCGGCGGATGAGCGGCGGCACCTCGGCGAGCCGTTCGGGTGGCAGCAGTGCACCGGTCTGCTCACGGATCGATGACTCGAACGGTTCGATGCCGAGTTCCGGCCAGGTGTCGTTGCGCGCCTTGGGCGGCACATCGATGTAGAGCACCGGCTTTTCCAGCCCGAAGGCGTAATCGTGGCCAGCGCCCGACCAGTCGGTGATCATGACGTGCGAGTCGAGCAGCGAGTCGCTCTCCCCCATCTGCTCGACGAGGCAAAAGCGCGCATTGCCGGCATGGGCTGCGGCGATGCGGTCGATGACCTCGGGTGTCATCCAGCGCGTCTGGTAGTGCGGCCGCAGGGTCACGCGGAAGCCGGCACCGAGCAACGCCTCGACCAGCGCAGCGCCACACACCGGCAGGATGGTCTGCTCACCCCACGACGGCGCGACGAGCACGTGGATGTCGCCGTCGCCGTGCACCGGCGGCGGGTCGCGGCGCAACGCCATGAGGTCTTCGATGCGCCCGTAGCCGTGCTCGAGGAGTTGCTTGGGCGGCAGGCCGTGAAGCGCCTCGCGACGGCGGATCTCGCGCATCTGGTGCGGCCCGGCACACAGGATGGTGTCGTAGTGGTCGAACGAGTCGGCATGGTCGGCCATGTGCGTACTGATCAGCGAATGGAACATGTACACGTAGTGGACCGGGTGCATCGAGCGTTTGAGTTCGAGGTTGCCGAGGTCGAGGATCTGCGTCACGAGGACGTCGGCGTCGAGGAACTGGCAGAACCAGATTCGCCACATTCCCTTGCCGATGCACACGCCGCGGATGCGCGGCGACCTCTGGTGGAGCCCCGGGTCCTGCGGGTCCGACGACACGTAGATGAGGTCCGTGTGGCAGACCTCGACGAGGTGGCGGACGACCGGCGCAAAGTGATGCCAGTCCTGGCTGCTCTCGGAAAGGAAGACCAGGCGGCGTTCGGCCCGGGGGATGCGCCGGAAGGCGCGGTAGCCGCGCCATTCGGAGAAAAAACGCCGCATGCCGCGCTCAGCGCTGCCCGTCGCGGCCCGACCGGTCCTCGCCATCCGCAGCCTGCCGTGTCGCGGCGGCGGCATCGGGCGGGCGGCTGTCGCCACGACGGAACAAGGCCTTGAGGCGGTACCAGTAGGTCTTGACGGCAAGACCGGCCGTGGCGAACAGCCCGATCACCGCCGAGAGGATCATGCTGCCCGTGCTGGGGTCGAGGTACGCCCAGGCCGGGGTCGAGAGGCCCAGCAGGGCCATGCCCATCAGCCATATCGCCGGCCGGGGGCGGGGCGGGATCGGTTCACGACGCATCATCGGCTCGTCCTGGACGTTTGTGGAACGGATGGCTGCCGCCCTGCGGGCGGCGATGCTGCGGGCTTTTAGCATCTGGACCGGGCGCATGCAACGTGCCCCGCTCAGCCGGGCACCGCCGGCAACCGCGGCCAGACCTGGAGGCGCACGCGGGCGAGGTGCGACGGGTCGTCGATCTCGCCCCACAGCAGGTCATCGACCACCGGGCAGGCGATGCGTCGCTGCCGCGCGGCCGCGACGAGACAATCACTTTCATAGTCATGATGCAGAGTCTTGTCGAACGCCGTTTCCGCAAGGCGGCACATCAGCCCGTAGAGCGGCGCGGAAATGCGCGAGATGCCGACCAGCTCGCCGGCGACACCGGCACCAAGCGCGTCCCGCTGCTTGGACATGCGCCACAGCACGCCATCGCGCAACTCGACCCAGACCTCGTCACCTGCCCCGGTCGGACCGGAGAGCAGCACGGCATCCGGGTCAGGGCCATCGAGCAGCACGCCGAGCGCGCGCGGCTCGTAGACGAGATCCGACTCGAGAAGGAGGAAGTCGCCGGTCACCTGGTCACGCGCACACCACAGGCTGTACATGCTGCCGGAATCGGCGTAGCGCGGATTGTGGACGGTTCGCACGAGGCCACCGCGGCGTGTCGCGAGATCCTCGTACCACGACGCACAGTGGCCGGTGACGATGCAGATATCGTCGATGCCGGCCGCCACCAGCCGTGCGATGGACTCCTCGATGATCGGCCGCTCACCGACGCACAGGAAACCCTTGGGTCGATCGTGCAGTTCGCCGGCCAGCCGCGTGCCACGCCCGGCGGCGAGGATGACGGCACTGCGGATCATGGCGGCCCGCCGAGGCTGCGGACCAGCGCTTCGCACAGCCGCTCGAGGTCCGCCTCGCTGATCTCGCCCATGTGCGCGATGCGGAAGATCGCCGGGCCGAGCGCACCCTGCCCCGCGTAAATGACGAAGCCGGCCGTCTTCAGGGCGTCGTGCAGCGCGGTGTAGGTCTGTCCGGGGGGCAGGCGCCACGACCACAGCACCGCAGAACAGTCAGCGACGGGCAGCAGGGTCGACAGACCGAGGCCCTCGAGCGTCGCGCCGATGCGCCGGGCCCGCGCCCGGTAGCTGCGCTGGCGGGCCGACCAGCCACCGGCGGCGGCCAGTTCGTCGAGCGCAGCGTCGAGTGCATGGGCGACGTGCACCGGCAGGGTGAAGGGCGAATACCCGTCGCCATGCTGGCCGGCATGGTAGGCGTGCAGGTCGAGGTAGACGCTGCGCCGCCGCCCCGCCGGGGCCCGCCAGAGCGTGTCCCGGGCGATGACGAAAGACAGTCCCGGGGCGCCGTGCAGGCACTTGTTGGCCGTCGCCGCCAGCGCTGCGAGGTTCCACGCTGCACCTTCGATCGCCTCGGCACCAAAGCTGCTCACCGCGTCGAGGAGCAGCTCGACGCCCCGCTCGGCACACAGCGCGCCGATCGCCGCGAGGTCGTTGAGCCGGCCGGTGGTCGTCTCGTGGTGGACCACGGCAAGGTGGGTGATGGCGGCGTCCGCCGCCAGTCGCGCGCGCAGCGCCGCGATGTCGACCGGCGCACACCAGTCGTGGGCCAGCACCTCGTGCGGTTTGCCATGCGCGTCGAGCATGCGCGCCATGCGCTCGCCGTACACGCCGTTGGCCACCACCAGCGTGCGCGTCACATCGGGGGCGAAGGTGGCCAGCATGGCCTCGACGGCCCCGGTACCGGAACTCGCCAGGGTCACGGCGGCGTGGTGCGCGGCCAGTGCAGGATAGATGGCGACGAGCCGCGCGTTGATGTGGCGGGTCAGGGCGGCGAATTCCGGCTCGCGATGGCACACGTCGTCGCGGACCAGGGCACCGCGCACGCCGTCGCTGAGGGTCACCGGCCCGGGGTTGAGGAGGATCAGCCGCATCATCGCCGCGTCATCCGCGTGCGGCCAGGTGGCCACGCAGGCGTGCCGCGACCTCGGCCGGGGTGATCTGCGGCCGCGGCAGGTCGGGCATCACGCCCGGCAACACCGGCACGTGCACGAAGCGCAGCCCCATGGCACGCCAGGCCAGTTCGGCGCGCAATGCTTCCATGTCGCCGATGGCGATGACCTTCGGATAACCGGCCGCCGCAGCGAGCGCACAGAAATCGATGCTGGACGAAACGGTCGCCTGGCCACCGGTCGACTCGTGCATGCCGTTGTCGATGAGCACATGGACGAGGTTGTCGGGCCGCTCGTGGCCGAGCGTCGCCAGCAGGCCGAGGCGCATCAGCGCCGCGCCGTCGCCATCGATGACGATGACCCGCTGCGTCGGCCGGGCCAGCGCCAGGCCGAGGCCAAGGCCCGCCGCACAGCCCATCGAGCCCACCATGTAGAGTTGGTTCGGGCGATCTTCCAGCGCATAAAGCTCACGGCCCGCGTAGCCCGTGCTGGCGATGACGATGTCATCGGCCTTGGCCGCCATCTGGATCGCCTGCAGCATGTGGTGACGCTGGCTGCGCGCCGACGCCGAGGCCGTGTGGCCGCCGGCGCCACGACGGGGCGGCCGCGGCGGGGCATCTCCCGCACCCGGCGCCACGCTGCCCTTGCGCATGACCAGCGCATAAGGCCGCCCGGTGGCCTCCATGTGGGCCACCGCCGCCGCCAGTGCGGCATCGATCTCGTCGGCATGCGCGGGGAAAAAGCCGAAGGGGATGCCCATCAACTCGAGCAGATGTGGCGTGATGCCGCCCATCAGCTCGTGCTGTGGCTCGTCCGGCGCACCCCCGGGTTCGCCGCGCCAGGTGACGATGACCAGCACCGGCAGGCGGAAGGTGTGCGTCAGGGAGGTCAACGGGCTGACCGCATTACCGAGCCCGGAGTTCTGGAACATGACGACGCTGCGCTGGCCGCCCAGTTCCGCGCCGGCTGCAATCGCCACCGCATCGCCCTCATTGGCCGCACCGACGTAGCGCAGGCCCGGCGCGGCGATGACATGATCGATGAACGGCGTGAGGTACGAGCACGGCACACCCGTATAGAAATGGAAGCCGCGCCGTGCCGCCGCGCCGACGAAGTCGGCGGCCTCGATCATGTGAAGCTCCCGGCGGCCACCACGTCGTCGAGACTGTCGACATCGAGCCAGTGACCGGTGGCATAGACGACACGGACCTGCTCGCCGCCGGCAACCAGTGCACTCAGCAGCTCGTGCAGCTTGGCCGGACGGGTGGCCGGGTCCGCCACCATCGCCGCCACCTGGCGCCGCAGGCGCGGCAAGGCCGCGGCAGCCACCTTCAGGAAGCCCATCCATTCGCCGTGGATGCCGTCTGCCGGCAATTCCTCGCCCGCCTGCACCAGCCACACCGGCTGGTAGAAGGCGCGGCGCGAGTGCGGCCGGCTGCAGCGCACGTAATCGGCCGCCCGCCCGCGATTGACCGAATCGCGCCACTCGGTGTCGACGACGATGACGAAATCGTCTTCGGGCTCGGCGAGCGCATCGAGAAGGTAGCGCTTGAAGATCACGTCGCCGAAGGAGATACAGACATCATGTCCGTCGTCCGGATCGGCATCGAGCGCACAGGCCAGCGAATACAGCTCGCTGGTCTGCGCATAGTCGGGGTTGTCGACATAGCCCAGCGCGGGCAGGTCGATGGCCGATGCACAATAACCGCGGACCACGGTGATGCGCTTGATCCCGGCCGCGTTGTAGGCGGAGACGATGTGCGACAGGAGCGGCTGGCCGCGGATGGCGACCATCGCCTTGGGACGCGTCGCCGTCAACTCGCCGAGCGCCGTGCCGCGCGAGGCGGCGAGAATGATGGCCCGCGCACGGTCGCCCCGCCGCGGCAGGTAGCGCTCCTCGGCCTCCTGCAGTTCCGAAGCGCCCTGCAGGCGGAACAGCTCGCGCACCGGTGCGATGCGGTCCTCGACCGACTGCAGGCTCTGCTCGCGGGCGATGGTGCGGGCGGCATCCTGCATGGCAACCACCGCCGCACGCAGCAGGTGGTTGGCCCAGATGGCGAGGGAAAACCCGGCTTCGCGAAACACGTCGGTGGGGGTGGCGTAATACTTGGTCGGGACGATGACCACCGGGCAGCGATCGCCCCAGGCTTTCTTGAACGCCAGCACTTCCCCGGGCCGCGCCAGCGCGCTGTGGATGAGGATGCCGTCCGCGCCGGCGGCATGATAGGCCTCGGCGCGACGCAGCGCCTCACCGAGGCCCCAACCGGCGATGAAGGCCTCGACGCGCGTGATGATGGCGAAGTCATCGTCCGACTGCGCGTCCTTGCCGGCCTTGATGCGACTGCAGAACTCGTCGACATCGGCGAGCTGTTGCTTGTCGCCGTCGATGAAGCTGTTGGTCTTCGGATAGAGCTTGTCCTCGATGCACACCGCAGCGACACCGCGCTGCTCCAGCTTGCGCACCAGCCGGCGCACGTTGTTGAAGTTGCCGTAGCCCGTGTCGCCGTCGAGCAGGATCGGCAGCCGGGTGGCATCAGCCATGAACTCGAGCATCTCGAGCACCTGGGTCCAACTCGCCTCGTTGGAGTCGCGCACACCGAACTGGGCCGACATGCACAGGCCGCCGGCCCAGATGCCCTTGAAACCCGCCTCCTCGCCGATGCGTGCGCTGATGCCGTTGTGCGCCTCGATGAGGAACTCGAGTTCGTCACTGGCCAGCAGCTGGCGGAAACGCGTGGTACGTCGCATGGACATCGCTATTCCTCGTAGCGCCGCCCGGCGGCAAGCATGTCCTGCGTACCGATGACGGCATTGATCTGCGTAAAGTCGAACATGCGGTCGAGCATGTTCGACGTCGTGCCGTCACGTTTGAGCGTGTCGAGATAGGCGGTAACGGCATGGCCGACGACACGCACCGCGGCACCCGGATAGATCGCCAGCCTGAAACCGAGCGCGCCGAGCGCGCGGATGTCGAGGAGCGGTGTCTTGCCACCCTCGACCATGTTGGCCAGCAACGGCACCCGCGCACCGAGCGCGGCACCGGCCTCGCGCAGTTCCTCGACGCTGCGCAGCGCCTCGACGAACAGCACATCGGCACCGGCCTCGACGTAGGCCCGGGCCCGCTCCAGCCCGGCCGCGAGGCCATCGACCGCCACGGCGTCGGTGCGCGCGACGATGACGGTGGCCGGATCGTGGCAGGCATCGCGCGCCGCGTGCAGCTTGGCGACCATCTCGCGCATCGGCACCAGCGTCTTGCCCTCGAGGTGGCCACAGCGCTTGGGCAGTGTCTGGTCCTCGAGCTGGATGGCCGAGGCGCCCTGCTTCTCCAGCAGGCGCACCGTGCGCTGGACGTTGAGGGCATTACCGAAGCCGTTGTCGCCATCGACGATCAGCGGGATGGCGACGCGGTCGCGGATATTGCCCAGCGTCTCGGCCACCTCCGTGAGGGTGGTCAGGCCGATGTCGGGCCGGCCGAGACGGGTGAAAGCGATACTCGCACCACTGACATAGGCACAGGGGAAACCGGCCTGCTCGACGAGCAGCGCCGTCAGGGCGTCGTAGCAGCCCGGCACGACGAAGGCCTCGCCGGCCAGCAGGCGGCGCAATTGCTGGGCGTGGGACATGGGAGGGGCCATCGGAAAAGGACAAAGGATGCCAACAAGCGCGGGCGGGTACCAGAGGCCGCCGGTGCTACGGCGGCGACGCAAGGCGCTGGTGCAGCCAGGGCATCAGCCCGCCGGCCTCGACCATCGCCATCAAGTGCGCGGGGATGGGCGCCACCGGCCAGTGGCGCCCGGTGCCCGGCTCATCGACGTGCCCGGCGAGCGGGTCGACGCGCAGGTGTTCGCCACCGGCCAGCTCGGCGGCCGCGGGAAAACGCAGCGCCGGCAGGCCGAAATTGAGCGCATTGCGGTAGAAGATCCGGCCGAAGGACACGGCCAGCACCGCGCCGACGCCGAGCTGGCGCAGGGCCATCGCCGCCTGTTCGCGGGCCGAGCCGACGCCAAAATTGCGCCCGGCGACGATGATGTCCCCCGGCCGGACCTCGCGGGCAAAGGCCGGATCGACCGCTTCCATGCAGTGGCGCGCCATCTCCTCGATCGGTGACTTGAACCACAGCCCCGGGGCCATGACGTCGGTGTCGATGCCATCGCCGAAGCGCCAGACCCGCCCGTCGATGACCAGCGCGCCCGCCGCCGTCGTGCCGCTCACGCGAGGAGCTCGCGCGGATCGGTGATGCGCCCGGCCACGGCGGCCGCGGCCACCGCATAGGGTGAGCCGAGGTAGACCTGCGCGGAGTTGGCGCCCATGCGCCCGCGGAAATTGCGGTTGGTCGAGGAAATGCAGACCTCGTCTTCGGCGAGCACCCCGGCGCCGAGGGCGGCACAGGCCCCACAACCGGTCGGCAGCAGGATGCCACCGGCAGCAGTGATCGTCGCCAGCGTGCCATCGGCCGCGGCGGCCGCCATGATGCGCGCCGAGGCCGGTGCGACCAGCAGGCGCACCCCCGGCGCCACGCGCCGCCCGCGGAGGACCTCCGCGACACGCTGCAGGTCATCGAGGCGCGCACCGACGCAGGCGCCGATGTAGGCCTGGTCGATCGCCACCCCGGCATGGGCGCTGATGGGCGCGGCATTGGCCGGTGAATGCGGCGCCGCGACCCACGGCTCAAGCGCGGCGGCATCGAACTCATGGGTGGCGAGGCAGGCGGCGTCGGCATCGCCGCGCCAGCGCCGCACATCGGCGGGCATGTCGCGCCCGGCGGCGGCAAGCGCGGCGAGCGTGATCTCATCGGCCTCGATGATCCCCGTCTCGGCACCGAGTTCGGCGGCCATGTTGGTCAGCACCATGCGCTCCGACATCGGCAGGGCACGCACCGTGCTGCCCCCGAACTCGATGACCCGCCCGCCGTTCTCCATGCCCAGCGTGTGGCACAGGAAGAGCATCACGTCCTTGGCGGTGACGCCGCGCGGAAACTGGCCCGACCAGTGCACGCGCACGGTTTCCGGGACCTCGATCCAGATCTCGCCGGTGACCACCACGCCGGTCATCTCGATGGCGCCGAAACCGGCCATGAAACAGCCGAAGGCCCCGCCCATGCTCGAGTGCGAATCGCCGCCGCAGGCGAACATGCCGGGCTGCAACAGGCCTTCCTCGGCGAGCAGCACATGACCGATGCCACGCATGTCGTAGAAGTGCCGGATGCCGAAGTGGGCGGCGAAATCACGCGTCAGGCGCAGGATCTCCGCCGAGCCGGCATCGACCGCCGGCGTGAAGTGGTCGGTGACGAGGACGATGCGATCCGCGTCCCAGACGCCGACGCCCAGCTCCTTCAGCCGTGGCCAGATCCGCCGCGGCCCGCCGGAGTCGAGGAGCAGCGCGAGGTCGACCCGGCAGGTGAGGATCTCGCCGGGCACGACCGCCTCGCGCCCGGCGGCCCGGGCGAGGATCTTCTGCGTCAGCGTCTGGCCCATCGGGCAGGCCGGGGCCGGCTCAGCCGAGTACCCCGCGCAGCCGTTCGGCGATGCGCACCACGTCGGCCGGATCGGCCTGGCTGACGTCGGCGTACTCGCTGAAGCGCTCGGGGACCTTGATCGTCGCATCGATGCCCATCTGCTCGCCCGAGGTCGGGAAGCCCTGCGGCCCCTTGGGTGCCGAAGGATCGAGGACAAAGGCCTGGCCGGCACGGTTGATGATGATGTCGCTGTAGGGCTGGACCCGCGTCTGGATGGCCCACTCCACCGCGCTGATGTCGTAGGGGTCGACGTCCGGCCCGACCACCACGGCCATCTTGGCGGTGCGCGGCCAGCGACCGGCTGCGCCCCACAGGGCGTGCAACACGTACTTGCCGAACTCGGGGTGCGGCTTGGCGATGCCGTCGACATTGAGCTGGATGATGTAGGTCATGTTGGGCGTGACCACGGCATCCTTGACCTCGGGAATCTTGCGCCGCAGGTCGGAGAGGATCTCGCCTTCGATGGGGATCAGGCCCAGCCAGTTGTGGTCGAAGGGCGGCATCATCTCGATGGTCGCGTACCACAGCGGGTCCTTGCGGTGGGTGATGCAGGTGACGTCGAACAGCGGGAACACCTGGTGCTTGTCGTAGTAGCCCACCGAATTGGAGTGCCAGCCGATGGTCGTCTGCGGCACGTCGGGCTGGAACACGCCTTCGATGACCCACTCGGCCGTGGCCGGCACCTCGAGGTCGACGCTCTCGCACTTGACCAGTTCCACCGGTGCGCCGCGCAGCCCACCGGCATAGGCGAACTCATCGAGGCCAAAGGGCACGCCGGTCGCCGCCGCCATGTGGACGGCCGGGTCGCAGAGCACGGCCACTGCGATCTCGAGCGGCTTGCCCATGCGCTGGGCCTTGGCCAGGTGCAGGCCGATATGGCTCATCGGCGGATTCCAGAAGGCGAAGATCGACAGCTGGCGCTTCTGCTCCTCCTCACTGTAGCTGCCGCCATGGGGGTGCTGGCAGTTCCACAGCTGGGTCAGCCGGTACCAGCCGACGTTGCGCTCGCCGGTCTCGGGGTCGCGGGTGACGACGACACCGCCGCAGATGTAGGAAGCGCCTTCCTTGCCCAGCCAGACATGGGGCAGTTGCCTGTCCAGCGAGATGTCCTCGCGCCGGATCACGACGTCCTTGCACGGCGCCGCCGCACGCTCGACCGTCACCGGCTGGTGCCACAGGCTGCGGTCGGCGAGCACCTCGCTGTGCCGGAGCTTGGCCTCGACGGGATCACGCGTGCCGATGGTCAGCCCGGTTCGCTCGCGGGTACCGAAAGGGTTGAAAACCAGGGGGATGCCAGGCGTGTTGTAGCCCACGAGGTTGTCGAGGATCAGGCCCGGGCCATTGGTCTGGGCCAGGTGGCGCATCAACGCCTGCAGCTCGGTGGTGCCGTAAGCCACATCGACGGGCACGTCGACCCGTTTCAGCTGCCCCATCTCCTCCAGTCTGGCGAGAAACGCGCGCATATCCCTGAACGCCATGAGCCGTGCTCCATCGAAAGTGGTGGTTGGCGGGCCGCGGCGGCAGCCCGGCGCCACCTTAGCATGACTGCCGTGGGGCAGCGCCCCTCTGCTACCATCGCGGCTCTTCCGAAAGCGCCCCGCGGAGTAAACAGCCATGCCCCCGTCCGAACGCAAAGTCGCCATCATCACCGGATCCGCCACCGGCGTCGGCGCCGCCACTGCCCTGCTGCTGGCCCGCAAGGGCTGCAACGTCGTCGTCAACTACACGCGCAGCGCCGCCGAGGCCGAGGAAACGGCGGCAGCCTGCCGTGCCGCAGGCGCCGACACCCTGGTGTTCCAGGCCGATGTCGCCGACGATGAGGCCTGCCGGGCGATGGCCAAAGCCGCCGCCGATCGCTGGAGCCGCATCGATTACCTGGTCAACAACGCGGCACGCACGCGCTTCAACCCCTACCCGAACCTCGAGGGCGTCTCCAAGCAGGATTTCCTCGACATCTACGCGGTAAACGTCGTCGGCGCCTATCAGATGGTGCGCGCCGTGACGCCATACATGAAAAAGCAGGGCCACGGCGCCATCGTCAACGACTCCTCCATCGGCGGCGTGACGGGCATCGGCTCGTCGATCCCCTACGCGATCTCCAAGGCCGCGCTCAACATGATGACCAAGTCGCTGGCCCACGTACTGGCGCCGGAGATCCGCATCAACGCGGTGGTGCCCGGCATGATCCAGACACGCTGGCTGAAAGGCGGCATGGGCGACGACCAGTACGAGGCCATGGTCCGTTCGATGAGTGAGCAGCTGCCGCTCAGGCAGGTCGCCACCGCCGAGGACATCGCCGAGGTGCTGGTCTGGTTCCTCGAGGGTGCGCGTCTGGTCACCGGCGAAACGCTGATCGTGGATTCAGGGATCCACATCGGCCAGCTGCCGCCCTACGCCAGCGGCGACGATTACTGAGCCGGCGGCAGGACGAGTTCGCGCTTCCAGCCGAAGCCCTCGCGGTTGTCGACCAGGCGGATGCGCTGCGGCACCAGACACCAGAACGAGGTACTGCGCAGGCGCGCGGCGATGAGCCGCTCGCTGAGCCCGCGAGGCGCGTCGAACAGGCGCCGCACGGCAGGGAACTTGTCGAGGTAGAGCGACAGCGCCGCCTCGCGCGGCGCACCGTCCAGCACCCGGGCCTCGCCCTCGAGCTGCACGCCGATCACTTCATCCCAGGTCGCGGCGTCGGCGTTGATCGCCGCCGCCACCCGTTGCGTGCGGCACAGGTCGCGGCCATGGCGGGTTTTTTCATCGCTGACGAAGTAGAGGTTGAGGTCCGCGTCGCTGGCATAGAACACCGTGGCGGCCCACGGCCGTCCGGTCTCGTCGCTGGTCGCCAGGGTCATGGTCTTCCATGTGGCGAGCACCGCGGCGATGCGGCCGTGCAGCGCGTCGCTCACCGCTTCCCCGCCCGCCCGCCCGGCGCCTTGCGCCGCACGCGCCGGCGCGCACCGGCCCAGCGCTGTACCAGGCCGCTCTCGATATCGAAGAGGTCGAGCACGCGGCCCACGCTGTGGTTGATGACGTCATCCAGCGTCTGCGGGTCGTTGTAGAACGCCGGCACCGGTGGCGCGATGATCGCCCCCATCTCGGCTGCCTGCAGCAGCAGCCGGCAGTGGCCGGCATGCAGCGGGGTCTCGCGCGGCATGAGCACCAGGCGCCGGCCCTCCTTGAGGGCGACATCGGCGGCTCGCACGACGAGGTTGTCAGCGTAGGAGTTGACGACCCCCGACAGGGTCTTCATCGAGCACGGCGCGACGATCATGCCGGCGGTACGGAACGAACCGCTGGCGATGGTCGCCGCGAGGTTCTGGTCGCTGTGGACCTCATCGGCCAGCGCCTCGACCTGGCCCACCGACCAGTCCGTCTCGATGGCGATGTTGAGCTTGCCGCCATTGCTGAGCACGAGGTGGGTTTCCAGATTGCGGGCCTCGCGCAGGGCCTCGAGCAGACGAATGCCGTAGATCGCGCCGCTGGCGCCGGTGATGGCAACGATGAGGCGCATGGCGTGTCCCGTGCTGGCCGTCGATGGCGGCCATCATATCCGCGGAACGGCGCCGGCCACCACTGCAGCAGCGTGCGGCTGCATGATAATCTTCTGCGCCCCGAACCCTCCCCGCGACCATGGAACTGCTCACCCAACCCGAAGCCTGGATCGCCTTCGCCACCCTCACCACCCTCGAACTGGTGCTGGGCATCGACAACATCATCTTCATCTCGATCCTCGTCGACAAGCTGCCGCAGGCGAGGCGCGAGGTGGCACGGCGCATCGGCCTGTTCCTGGCCATGTTCATGCGTATCGCCTTGCTGCTGCTGCTGGCCTGGATCGTCGGTGCCACCGCACCGCTGTTCACAGTGCTCGACCAGCAGATTTCGCCACGCGACCTGATCCTCATGGGAGGCGGGCTTTTCCTGCTGTGGAAGAGCACCATGGAGATCAACCAGCTGCTTGAAGGCAGCGAAGGCAGCGCCTCGCGGGCCGTGGCGGCGACCTTCGGCGCCATCATCTTCCAGATCGTGATCATCGACCTGGTCTTCTCCCTCGATTCGATCATCACCGCCGTGGGCATGGTGAAGGAAGTACCGATCATGGTCGCGGCGGTCGTCACTTCTGTCGGCCTGATGATGCTTTTCGCCCGACCCATCGGCGAGTTCGTCTCGGCCCACCCGACGATCAAGATGCTGGCCCTGGCCTTCCTGCTGGTGGTCGGCGTGGCCCTCATCGCCGACAGTTTCGAGACCCACATCCCGAGGCCCTACATCTATTTCGCCATGGCCTTCTCGGTTGGTGTCGAAATGCTCAACATCCGCATGCGGCGCAAGGGCGAACAGCCACCCGTCGACCTGCGCGAGCGCTACAAGGCCGACCCCGACGCCTGAGGCCGCCGGTACCCCACCATTCCGTGAAACCGGATTTGTGACAGGCCACGTGGCCGCAGCCCGCCCCCTGGGGCGATAGTGGGGGCCCTTGGCATGGAACGCCGCCATGGCCGGCATTTTCTGGGTACTGATCGGCATCGCCGCTGGCCTGGCCACCGGCCTTGTTTTCCTGCGCCTGCGCACTGGCGCCCTGCTGCCGGAGGGGGGGGCGGAAACGGCTGCCCGGGCCGCGCCCGCCGAGCTGCGTCCGACACGCACGACGGCGCCGTCACCGGCACGGTCGTTCAGCGGCGTGACCATCGAAGCCGGGCTGCACCCCTGCGAGGCCGTCAGGGCGCTGGACGGGCAGCGCTTCCTTTCGGACGCCGCACCCGCCCTGCCCCTGCCCGGCTGCGACAGCAAGCGCTGTGGCTGCCGCTACCGCCACCACGCCGACCGGCGCGACAGCGAGAACCGGCGCGCCCCCTGGGGCAACTTCGGCGGCTTCGGGCCGCGCGGCGGCGGGCGCAACGAACGCAAGGGGGACCGGCGCAGGTCAGGCCGGGGAAAAAAGGCCTGAGGCCGCCCGACACATCACGACAAGTCAGGGGCAGGGCGGTAGATCACGACCGCCCTGCCTCCGGAACGAAGAGACCCGTCCGACCCCTCGGGATACACGGGGCCGGACGGGCGGACCGGCTGCTCAGCGGGTCCAGATCGACATCGAGTGGACGTCGAAGCTCGAGAAGATCACTTCGTTGCGACCACTGCGGTTGAGGTCAAGGATCACCGGGCCACCGGCCTGGCCATAGCCCGTGCTGTCCGGGAACTGGTGGGTGACGAAGCTGCCGTCTGCCATCTGCTCCATCCAGTACACGGCACGCGAGCCATCACCCGACACGGCGATATCGATGCGGCCATCGCCATTGAGGTCGCCGGCGGCCACCGCGCCCGGCGCGGCCTGCCCCTGCCCGCCGGTCACCGGGAAATCACCCGGCGCGCTCAGCTGGCGCACGGCCCACGGCTGACGGGGATCGGCACCCGGGGTGAACTCGTAGACTGCCGGCGCGGGGTACATCGAGAACGGCGGCGAGGTGATGTTGGTGTTGGTGTGGTTGCTGGCGACCCAGCGCGTCACGCCATCACCGAGCAGGTTCGCCACCGGGACGATGGAGAACGACGGCCCCTGCGCGGTGCCGATCGCATGGCGCGTGAAACTGCCGCCCCCGTTGTTCTCGAACCAGACGAAGGAGGCCGTGCTGGCATCGCGGGCGAAGGGTGGCACGAAGGGCTGACCGAGGACCGGGCCGAAGTACTGCGCCGAAACGATGTCGAGACGGCCGTCGTCGTTGACGTCGTAGGCCTCGATCAGGCTGCCACCGCCATCGGCGAGCTTGACCGGCGCCTGGAAGGTGCCATCGCCGTTCCCCTTGAGGAGTTGCAGTTCGATGACGTCGTCGGTGATGCTCGACGGCAGCCCGGTGATTTCCGACACGGTGACGATATCGTTGATGTTGTCACCGTCGAAGTCATCGAAAACCACCGAGTGGAAGACCGCCGTGCTGCCGGTGATGATGTCGTGGCGGATCCAGTTCTGGCCGTTGGCGGCATTTTCCCACCAGGTCAGCGAGCCCCGGTGGTTGCCGAACGCGGCATCCCAGAAGAACCCGCCGGGCTGGATGAGGTCGGCCTTGCCATCGCCGTTGACATCGGCCAGCAGGGGCCGGTTCGGGAAGGTGATGGCATCGTCGGTGGTGATGATGTCGGTGCGGATCCAGTTGACGAGCTGGCCGTTGGGCGCATTGCCGGGCTGGGCGTTCTTGTAGAGGGAAACCGTCCCGGCCGCCGGGTAGACGGGACCCGACGGGCCGAAGGTGATGCGACCAAAACCCGAGACCACGATCTCGGGGCGCGGGTTGTCGGCGACATTGCCCGCGACGACGAATGCCGCACCATCCTTGGCGGCATCGACCGTGATGCGCGCAAAGGTCGGCACGTCGGCGAGCGCCGCCCCCGAAAACATGACTGCTGCACCCAGCAGCCCCCCGGCTGCCGTCAGGCCGGGCGAGCGCCCGGCATCGAATCTGTTCATTGTCGATTACCCCTTGGAATGACTGGAAAAATCAAGTGTTCTGCATTGCATGTGGGCGAAGTCCCGGATTAAGTAAAAAGGCCACGAAAACTTCCGCCATGCTTGACCCGGCCCGGCATACATGCCAATAGTCCGGCCGGCACTCAACGGAAAAGTCCCGGGCGAGACATCCATGTCACCAGTGCGCACTGACGCCAGCCGGAGTGGCACGAAATGACCTCATCGGCACTCGGCGGGGCGATGTCGGGTGACCACGTGCGCCGCGGTGGGCACGGCCCGCGGGAGCCGGCGATGCGTGACTACCCGCTGTTTTTCGTCGGCCTGCCGCTCTTCTTCGCCCTGTGGGCGACCGCACTGGGGCTGCCACCGGCATCAACACTGGATTTCGGGCCCGGCTTCCTCTACCTCGGCAGTCAGGTCACGGCGGCGTGGTGGGCCAATGGCCTGGGTTGTCAGGCCATCAAGTGCATGCCCGTGGCCCGCAGCATGCCCCGCTGGCTGGTCCTGGTGCTCGGCTTTTGGGTGATCTGGCTGCCAATGACGCTCTTCTACCACTGGCATTACGCGTTGTTCGTCAACCTCTTTCCGCAGATCACCACGGTCATGCCCAAGGCCCCTTTCGAGTGGCGCATGGGCTACCTGCTGCATCTCATGCGTTACTCGGCACCGTTCGTGCCCCTGTGGATCACGGCGGTCTACCTCTACCAGTTCCTGTTCGGCGTGCGCTGGTTCAGTCGGCGAGACTGCGGCGGTTCCGGCCCCGCAGCGGCCGATCCCGGCACGGCGGCGTCCACCGTCATGACACATGGCGGCAGCGACGACGCGCTTGCCGCCAATGGCGCCGCCGTTACACCTGACGCGGGCCTGGCCCGGCTGCTCGCCGCCTGCAGCCTGGCGTCGGCATCATCGATCCACGCCATCAAGGCGGAGGAACACTACATCCGCGTCTGGTCGGACGAGGGTAGCCGGATGGTCCGCTACCGCTTCGGTGATGCCGTGGCCGACCTGTCCGGCTGCGACGGCGGGCAGACACACCGTTCGTGGTGGATTCGCTGGGCATGCGTGAGCGGGCGGCAGCGACGCGGACGAAAGCTGACGCTGACACTGGCCAACGGCCTGCAGGTACCGGTCAGCCTCGCTCACCACAGCGAAACCCGCCGCCAGCTCGAGGGGCGGCGGCCGGCACCGCAGCCCGCCCGCCCGGTCGTTTACAATGGCGACGAGACGTCTCCGGCAAACTGACCGCATCCCACTGCTCCATCGTCCTTCATGCACACCGCACGAAACCTCTTTTCGTGGCGCCGCCACTGGGCGTCGCGCCTCACGCCCGCGCCGGTGCTGCCGATGTCGCGCGCCGAGATGGATGCGCTGGGCTGGGACGAGTGCGACATCATCCTCGTCACCGGCGACGCTTATGTCGACCACCCCAGCTTCGGCATGGCGGTCATCGGTCGGGTCCTCGAGGCCCAGGGCTTCCGCGTCGGCATCATCGCGCAGCCGGACTGGCATGATGTCGAGGCTTTCACCGTGCTCGGCGCACCGCGCCTGTTCTTCGGCATCACCGCCGGCAACATGGACTCGATGGTCAACCGTTACACGGCCGACCGGCGCATCCGCTCGGAGGACGCCTACACCCCCGGTGGCGAGGCCGGCCGGCGCCCCGATCACTCGGTGATCGTCTATACGCAGCGCCTGCGCCAGGCCCATGCCGGCGTGCCGCTGGTCATCGGCGGCATCGAGGCCAGCCTGCGGCGCATCGCCCACTACGATTACTGGGCCGACCGCATGCGCCGCTCGATCCTCTTCGACAGCAAGGCCGACCTGCTGGTCTACGGCAACGGCGAGCGCCAGATCGTCGAGATCGCGCACCGCCTGGCGAATGGCGACCCCATCCGTGCCATCGACGACATACGTGGCACCGCAGTCACCCGTCGCGACATCCCCGAGGGTTGGCACGAAATCGATGCCAGCGAGGTCGGCACCGCGGCCCGCGCCATCGGCGACGGCCGGGTGGTGGTCCGCTTGCCGTCTTTCGAGGCCGTGCGCGACGACCCGGTCTGCTACGCACAGGCCTCGCGCACCATGCACCTCGAAACCAATCCGGGCAATGCACGGGCCCTGATCCAGCGTCACGGTGACCGCGAGTTGTGGCTCAACCCGCCACCGCTGCCGCTGACCACGCCCGAATTCGACCGCGTCTACGAGTTGCCCTACACGCGCCTGCCCCACCCGTCCTATGGCACGGCGAAGATCCCGGCGTGGGAGATGATCCGTCACTCGGTGATCATCCAGCGCGGCTGCTTCGGCGGCTGCACGTTCTGCTCGATCACCGAGCATGAAGGCCGGGTCATCCAGAACCGTTCAGAGGAATCGGTGATCCGCGAGATCGAGACGATCCGCGACCGCGTACCCGGCTTCACCGGGGTCATCTCCGACCTTGGCGGGCCGACGGCCAACATGTACCGGCTGGCGTGCCGGAGCCGCGAGATCGAGGCGGCCTGCCGGCGCCCGTCCTGCGTTTATCCCGACGTCTGCTCCAACATGGGCACGGACCACTCGGCTCTGATCCGGCTCTACCGCCGCGCGCGCGCGCTGCCCGGCGTGCGCAAGGTCCTCATCGCGTCGGGGGTGCGCTACGACCTGGCCGTGCGCTCGCCGGAATATATCCGCGAGCTGGTCAGCCATCACACCGGCGGCTATCTCAAGATCGCCCCCGAGCACACCGAGCGCGGCCCCCTGTCGGCGATGATGAAGCCCGGCATCGGCACCTACCACCGGTTCCGCGAGCTTTTCGAGCAGTACTCGAAGGAGGCCGGCAAGAAGCAGTATCTGATTCCCTATTTCATCGCCGCCCATCCCGGCACGACCGACGAGGACATGCTCAACCTCGCCCTGTGGCTCAAGCAGCAGAAACTGCGCGTCGACCAGGTGCAGACCTTCCTGCCCTCGCCGATGGCCACGGCGACGGCGATGTACCGCTCGGGGAAGAACACCCTGCGCCGGGTGGCCCACGATGGCGGCGACGTGAGCGTCCCGAAGGGCATCAAGGTGCGCCGGTTGCACAAGGCCTTCCTCCGCTACCACGACCCGGCCAACTGGCCCGTGCTGCGCGAAGCGCTGCGCCGTCTCGGTCGCAGCGACCTCATCGGTAACGGCAAACACCATCTGATTCCGGCCTGGCAGCCGGGAGAGAAGGCACCCACACCCCGTCGCCGCGCCCGCTGAATCCGGACCGCCCGGCCCGGCGAACTGAACCACACCGGCATTGCTGCGGCGCTTTCCAGCGCTTACCCTGCCCGTTCAGGATCTCTGCCACATGAAAAACAACAGACAGTCCAGCACCTCCAGCCCATCGCTGACCGCTCGCGATCCATCCGGGCACGCCCGCCCCGCCGACCACACCACCGAACTGGGGTTCTACAAGTCCGCCGAAGGCCGCCGGCTGATCATGGACTGGTATGACGCAGTGCTCGAGGAAATCACCGTGCCGTGGTCATCGCTGTACGCTCACACGCGCTTCGGCCGTACCCACATGATCGCCGCCGGGCCGGAGGATGCCGAACCGCTGTTCCTCATCCCCGGGATCGCCGGCTGCGCTGCCCTCTGGCGCCGCCAGATCGTCAGCCTCAGCGGCGATTTCCGCGTCTACGCGCTCGACATCCCCGGCCAGCCCGGTCGCAGCGATCCACGCCCGCCCTCGTTCCTCAACGATGACTGCTGCGACTGGCTCGTCGACGTGCTCGACGACCTCGGCATCGACAGGGCACACTTTGCCGGCGTCAGCGTCGGCGGCTGGATTGCCATGCGAATGGGCATCGTCGCCCCCGGACGGGTTCGCAAGGTCGTCATGCTCGGCAGCACCGGCATCATGCGCGCCCGTCTGCCGGTGCGCGTCTGGCTGTCGCGGGTCATGACCGGCCTGCGCAGCACCGACGTGCTGGAGAGCGAACTCTCGGCAAAGCGCGTGTCCTCCACGGTGACCCGGTCGCCGGGCAAGTCTTTCGGCACCTTCGACCGTCAGCTCGCCAAGGCCATGGCGCTGTGCACCCGGCACTACCGCGTCGACCGGTCGCTGGGCATCTACGACGAGCGGACCCGGCGCATCCGCCTCGGCAGAGGCCTGCGCGTGCTCAAGCGCTTTTTCCTTGCCGAACCCGCGGCCGAGCTGCGCCGATTCGCCGTGCCCGGGCTCGTCGTCTATGGCCGCCACGAAGTGCTCTACGACCCCGACACGATCTGCGCGCGCGCACGCCGGCTGATGGGCGGGCCTGTCGAGACCTGCGTGGTCGAGGACGCCGGGCATGCCGCCATCTACGATCGCCCCGGGCATGTCGACGGGCTGATCCGTGCCTTCCTGCAGAAGCCGGCGGCATGAAGCGCAAGCGGATGCACCGGCTGCGCTGCGCCGGCTTGCCGGCACTGCTGCTGCCCGGCATTGCGTTTGGTCACGAAGGCGCAAGCCTGCCCTACGGGTCATTCATTGCCGGGTTGTCGCACCCCGTGCTCGGGGTGGATCATTTCCTGGCGATGGTCAGCGTCGGCATCGTCAGCGCACAGATCGGCGGGGCCGCAATCTGGCGCGTGCCGGCCACCTTTGTCAGCGTCATGGCCCTGGGCGGGCTGCTCGGGGCCTTCGACGCCGGCCTGGGAGCGATCGAGGCCGGCATCGCCTTCTCGGTGCTCGCGCTCGGTCTGGCCATCGCGGCAGAACGCCGCCTGCCGGTGGTCCTGGCCATGGCGGCGGTCGGTATCTTCGCCGTCTTCCATGGTTACGCGCATGGTCTGGAAATGCCGGTGGTTGCCAAACCGCTGCGGTATGCCGCCGGTTTCATGACCGGCACCGCCCTGCTGCATGTCGCCGGCGTGCTGATCGGCGACATCGCCCGCCACTATGTCCGTGGCCGTCTCTGGCTGCGCTGTGCCGGGGCACTGATCGCCGCCACCGGCGGGCTGTTTCTCGCCGGCATTTTCTGACGGCGGGATGGCATGACGGGACGCTGGAAAATCGCCTTGTGGGAAGCGGGCATCGTGGTGTGGGTGGCGGTGGCCGGTTCGGCACTGCACTTCGCCTTCGAGCTCAGCGACTACTGGCCGCCGCTGGCGGTCTTCGCTGCCGTCAATGAAAGCGCATGGGAACACACCAAGATGTACTTCTGGCCAGGGCTTTTCGCCGCCCTCGTGCAGTACACCTACACCCGTGACGTCGCCCGCAACTACTGGGCCGGCAAGGCAGCCGCCCTTTTCATCACGCCGGTCCTGATCTGGATCACCTATTTCGGCTACATGGGCTGGGTGGTAAGCAGCGGCTCGCGCGCCTCGCTGCCGACCATGTTGCTCATCATGGTCTTCGGCATCGCCACGGGACAGGCCTGCAGCGGCTACCTGCTGACACGCCCACCCCTTGCCGCCACACTTGCACGGCATGCGCCGGGCGCCATGGCCGCACTGGCCCTCATCTTTGCGATCTTCACTTACTTCCCCCCGCGGATATTCCTCTTCGAGAATTTCTACTGCTACGAGTACACCGGCGAATACGGCATCCTCGACGACTACACGCCCTATCGGGTCTTCACCCGGGAAGCGGGCGGCACCACCACGGATGGCGGTGGCGTCAACTACTGCGCGAACCGCCCGCAGCGCTGAAGCAGGCCGCGCCGACGTTCTGCAAAATCGCCCACCACGGCCGCGGGCATTGCGTTACCCTGCCATCGACGCCACCCAAGGTGCCGGAGAAGCGCCATGTCCATCGCCATCGAACCGGCAGGCATTGCCGACGTGCAGGCCATTGCCGAGATGTCGCGCCGTCTGGTCGAGACCGGGCTGCCGTGGACATGGACGCCGGCGCGCGTCGCCCGCCACCTCCATGACACCAACGCCATCGCCATCACTTCCCGGCACGGCGTCGCGCTGTGCGGCTTCGCCTTGATGCACGTCGGCGACGAATCGGCACACCTCAACCTGCTGGCCGTCGACCACGAGTTCCAGCGTCAGGGCCTCGGGCGGCGCATGATCGACTGGCTGGAGACAACGGCCACCACCGCCGGGGTCTTTACCATCACACTCGAAGTACGGGCCCGCAACCCGGTCGGGCTGCTTTTCTACCGGCGCATGGGCTATCGCGAAACCGGCCGCCTGGCGCGTTACTACAGCGGCCGCGAGGACGGCGTCGGGATGAGCCGCGACCTGCGCGCCCCGGGGACCCGCCATCTGCGGCCACCGGCTGCCGGCTGCGAAGACCCACCGCGCCGACAGCGCGCGATGCCGGACTGGCTGGAGCGTTTCAGGCGCTGAGGGGGTGGTGCCGGGGAGAGGATTCGAACCTCCGACCCACGCATTACGAATGCGTTGCTCTGCCAGCTGAGCTACCCCGGCGACGGGCGCGCAGTATAAACCGGATCAGCGGCGCGGGGCGCGCCCGACAACGCAGGCACGCGAACCCGGTTCAGGCGCGGCGCAGGCGGATCAACACCTCGACGCTTTCCGCGTGCATCCCCTCCGGCAGCCGCGGCAGGCGTGCCAACTCGACTTCGCTGGGATCGATGTCGAAGAGTTCGTTGTTGCTCTCATCGTAGAAATGGTGGTGCACCGCCGTCGTCGAGTCGTACACCAGCCGGTCCGGATCAACGGCGATCTCCCGCAGGATGCCGTGGCGGGAGAAAAGGTTCAGGGTGTTGTAGACGGTCGCCTTGGAGATGCCACTGCCCCCGGCCCGCAGCTTTTGCAGGATCTGGTCGGCAGACATGTGGCAAGGCCTGCTGAAGAGCAGCGTGGCGACTTCCACACGTTGCGGCGTCGGCTTGATGTCGTGTGCATGCAGGCGTTCCAGCACGCGGTCGCGAATCCCCACGATTTCGCTCCTCGTCGCAGACAGGATGTGCGGCGGATTGTAGCCGTCCGGCAGACGGCGTGTAAACGAAACGCCACAAACGGCCAGAATCAAATCAGGCGATTGAGGCCGGTTTCGGCTGTGGCGCGCCCGGGTTGCGAAAGTCGATCATGGTGGCCGTGGCAAGGCGACCATGGTGCGCTGCATGAATATTCCGGAACAGCTGACGACACTGGCGCTGCTCGGCATCCTCGCGGCCAGCGGCGGCGGGCTGCCGGGCCACCTGCTGGCCGATGCCCGGCGCATCGAGGCCATCAACGGCCTGGTCCACGCCATCCATCTGGCCCGTACCGAAGCCATCAAGCAGGGGGTGGATATCGTCCTCTGCCCGTCCGGCGGTGGTGGGCAATGCCAGCCTGACGGCGCCTGGCAGGACGGCTACCTCGTCTTCGCCAACCGCGATCGCGACGACCCCCCTCGCGTCGGCCCGGGCGACGCCATCCTGCAGCACGGCGATGCCTTCCGCGGCCGGATCACGGCCAACCGGGCGGCATTTGTCTTTCGCCCCCACGGCCGGCGCGCAGTCAACGGCACGCTGCGGGTGTGCGGTGAACAGGGGCCGAGCCATGCGCGGGCAGTCATCGTGAGCTACACCGGGCGCCCCCGCACGGCACCGGTCAGCGCGACCGATGCAGCGGCCGCTTGTCCCTGATCGGCCACCGGGTATTCATGTAATATGTCCACCGACTGGCTCATGAATGCCCCATTCCGGCGGCCGGGTCCCGCCGACCGCCTCGCCGGGCAGTCCGGGCCGCGGTGGGTAAAATGCATCAAAAAGAAGGCTTCAGCCTCGTCGAGATCCTCGTCGTCCTCGTCGTCCTTGCGGTGGGCCTCGGCGCAGGCGTGCCTGCATTCTTCGACCTCATCGCCAGCCATCGCATGAGCGGCACGGTCAACGACATCATCGGCGGCATCCACCTGGCGCGCAGCGAGGCAATCAAGCGACGGCAGGTCGTCATGCTCTGCGCCGCTTCCGGCGAGGCGCCGGCCTGTGCCGCCGGGGCAGGTCTCGGCGATGGCTGGCTGGTGTTCGTCGACACCGACGGTAACGGCAACTACGACGCCGGCGGCGCCGATGAGCTCATCCGTCGCGGCGACGGCCTCGCGGCGGCCAACGGGATCCGCATCGATGCCTCGCCCGCCGACGCCCTCGCCTATGTTGCCTTCGACCCGCGCGGCATTCCGGAAGACATCGCCGGGCTCGGCCCTCACGTCGACGGACTCCGGTTGTGCCATCGCGGGAACGGGCGATGGCTGCGCATCCAGCCCACGGGCCATCCGGTGCTGTACCGCCAGACCGGTGACCACGCCCCCGACGCGCTGGGGGCCTGCTGAAGCCATGCGCCCGCCACACCCCGCCCCCCGCGCCGTCGCCCCACAAGGGTTCACGCTGGTCGAGGTGCTGGTGGCGCTGGTCGTCATGGCCATCGGCATGCTCGGCATCGCCGCGCTCTACGGCGAGAGCCTGCGCAGTGGCCGCTCGGCCGTCTACCGCACGACCGCCGTGACGCTTGCCGCCGACATGGCCGACCGGATCCGCGCCAACCCCGAGGCGGGCGCTGCCTATGGCGGCAATGGCCCGGGCACGGATCGCGGCTGCGTCAACGGCCCCGACGACTGCGACCGCATCGAGATGGCCGATGACGACTGGTTCCATTGGCATGCGGACCTGCGCCAGCGGCTGCCGGAAGGCAGCAGCGCCGAAATCGTCGTCGACGCGGCAGCGCCGCCGGCACCGACCCGCTATGCCATCACCGTGAGCTGGCCCGAGGTCGGCCAGCCCGTACCGGACAGCTACACTTTGATGGTGGAACTGTGAGCGCCCCAACGGCGCACAGCCCTCCTCGCATCGCGTCCCGTCCGGGGCAGCGCGGCCTGACGCTGGTCGAGTTGATGGTGGCAATGGCCCTTGGCCTGTTCCTCATCGGCGGCGCCCTGTTCGTCTACGACCAGGGCAGGAACAGTTATCGCATGACCGACAGCGTCGCGCGCCTGCAGGAAACGGCACGCTTCGCCCTCGAGAGCATCGAGCCCGATGTGCGCCTGGCGCGTTTCTGGGGTCTCAATGCCTCGCCCGGCACCATCGACGTCCCCGCCGCAGTCCGCATCAACTGCAGCGCCGCTTCCGGTGGCAGCGAGGTCACCGCCTGGGCCCTGGACCTGGAGACCGGCATCGCCGGGCGCGACGACATCTACGACCTCGAATGCCGTGCTTTCGGTGACGACCCGCAGCCGGGCAGCGACGTCCTCATCGTGCGCCACGCCGAACCCGCCGGCCGCGTGCCCACCGTGCCGGAGGCCGGCCGCGTCCAGGTCCAGTCGGCACTGGCTGGCGGACGCCTGTTCGATGACGGCGTGGCACCCGATCTCGGTGCCGATTCGGCAACGTTCAACGTCGCCATCCATGCGTGGTACGTGAGCCGCCAGTCGAGCTTCGAGCCCGGTCAACCGTCACTGCGTCGCCTGACCCTGAAAAAAGGCCGCATCATCGGCGACGACGAGGTGATCACGGGCGTCGAGAACCTGCAGGTGCAGTTCGGGGTCGATACCGACCGCAACGGCAGCGTCGACCGCTACGTCGATGGCGACCACCCGCTCGTCACACCCGGTGCAGCCGGCTTTGCCGCAGCGGGCGAAATCATCGCCGTGCGCCTCTGGATGCTCGTCGCCACCCCTGCCGACGACCCGGCATGGGTGGATACCACCGAATACGCAACACCCGATGCCGACCTCGGCCCGCTGGCGGCAGGCAGCGAGGGTTATCCCGAAGGCCATCGCCGACTGCCCATTTCCAAAACCATCCTGCTGCGCAACCGGACGGGCTGAACCATGACCTCCTGCAGCGCAAACCCGAAAAGCCCATTGCAGCCGGCGCACGGCCCCATGTCTGCACCACCATCAGCCCAGCGCGGCGCCGCTTTGTTCATCAGCCTGATCCTGCTGATGGTGCTGTCGGTGCTCGCCGTGTCGACGGTGCGCACCGCCGCCCTCGAAATGCTCATGGCCGGCAATACCCAGTACCGCGAAAATGCGGCTCAACTTGCCGAGGCCGGCATCGACGCCACCCTGCGCCAGCCCCCCGTGGCGCCCCCGACAGACTGCCTCGCCGCCGTCTGGGCCCCGGCCGTGCGCATCGACGAACTGGCGGGCGAGTACACCACCCGCACCTGCGACCGCGGCCTGTCACCGGGTGAAGGCAACAGCGGCGAATTCTTCAACCACGAGGTGACGGTGGAAGGCCGTACCGACCAGCGGGGCGCGCTGGCCCGGGTCGCCCAGGGCTACCGGCTCCGTGCCGCGAGAGGGAACTGAGCCACATGAAGATGCACCATGCCGGCCTGTTGATCCTCCTGCTGGGCAGCACAGCGTGGCCCGCCCTGCGCAGCGTCGAACAGGGCCTGGAACTCGAGCCGGCACAGGTGACCCTGCCATCCCGCAGCGACGCACCGCTCACCGTGCGCCGCTGCCCCTCGTGCGCCGTGATGCGCCTCGGCATCACGGCGGCAACCCGCTGGCAATCGGGGGCTGACGAGGGGGACGTCGGCCGCGCGGCTTTCGCGGCCGCGCTGGCCACGGCCGCACGGCAGCCGGGTACCCTGGTCCACGTCTACTACGACCCCGCGCAAGACACCGTCACGCGCGTCGTGCTCGACACACCGCTGGGGGCGCAACGGTGAGCCCATCCCGTGGCCGGATGGCGGCAACCCGCATCGCCGCAGTCCTCGGTGTCGTCGCCTGTGCCGGCGCACTTGCCGACGACGCCGAACTGTTCACCGGGCTACGCAGCACCACCCCCACACCGGCGAACATCCTCCTCATCATCGACACCTCCGGCAGCATGGACACCGCGGTCGAGACCCAGGCGCCGTGGAACCCCGGCGAGACCTACGACGGCTGCTACCGCGGCGACTCGCTGTATTTCTCGACCAGCGGCACGCCGCCACCCTGTGGCAGCGACAACCGCGTGGACAAGGTCGCCAACTATTGCGCCGTGTCGCGCAGCCGTCTCGAGGCCGTGGGGTATTTCCGCGGTCCCCTGCTCGGCTGGAATGCGGATCGGCTGCGCTGGGAAGCGCCGTCCGCGGGCCGCGCAACCGACCCGCTCGAGTGCGAGGCCGACCGCGGCCTCGACGGCGGTATCGGCACGGGCCGCTTTGCCGCCGACGGTGCCAGCGGCCCATGGAGCGACGACACCGCCACCGAACCGGCGTGGCGCGAATCGCCAACACTCTACGACGGCAACTGGCTGAACTGGAACGACAACCCGCCGACCATCACGCGGACCCGCCTGCAGATCGTCCAGGAGGTCGTCGGCGATCTGCTCGACAGCCTGGACAACGTCAACATCGGCGTGCTGCGCTTCAACCGCTTCGAGGGCGGCCGCGTGGCCCATGCCGTGGCACCGGTCGACACGGCCCGCGAAACGATCAGGTCAGTGGTCGCCGGCTTTGGCGCCAGCGGAATCACGCCGTTGGCCGGCACACTGTATGAATCGGCGCTGTACCTCATGGGCAGCGCAGTCGACTACGGCAACGAAGAACCTCCACCCGAGCGCAGCGTGGCCGGGTCCCGCGTCGGTGGCAATCCGGACGGCATCCTCTATCGCACCCCGCTGACAGCGGAATGCGGCCGCAGCTATATCATCATCCTCACCGACGGTGAGGATTTCCGCGGCACGACCGCCGACCGCAAGATCACCGCATTGCCGGGCTTCGCCACACTGGTCGGTCCGGCATGTGACGGCAGCGGCGATGGCGCATGCATCGACGACCTCGCCGCCTACCTGCACCAGGCCGACCTGTCACCCGGCCTGCCCGGCCAGCAGAACGCCGTCACGCACACGATCGGCTTCACGGTCGACTCGCCGGCACTGGCGCGGATCGCCGAGCGCGGCGGCGGCGAGTACTACCGCGCCGACGACACGGCCACCCTCGCCGGCGCACTGCAGGGCATCGTCAGCTCGATCTCCGACAGCGCCAACACCTTCACGCCGCCGACCATCGCCGTCAATGCCTTCAACCGCACCCAGAACCTCAGTGATGTATTCATCCCCGCCTTCCAGATCACCGGCCGCACGCGCTGGCTCGGCAACCTGAAAAAATACCGCCTTGTCGACGGCCAGCTCGTCGGCCGCGACGGGCAACCCGCCATCGACCCCGCGACGGGCGGCTTCGACCGCGACAGCTGGAGCTTCTGGTCGGCGAGCCCGGACGGCGACCGGGCCGTCGATGGCGGCGCGGCCGCCAGGCTCCCCGACTACACCCTGCGCCGCATCTACAGCAATCTGGTCAGCGGCGAACTCACCGACGCGGGAAATCGCCTCGATCCGGAGAACGACAACATCGACAGCGCCCTGCTGGGTGTCGCCGACGACGCCCGCACCCCTCTCATCGAGTGGGCGCTCGGCCGCGACGTCCGCGATGCCGATGGCGACGGCAACGACGGCGAAAGCCGCCGGGACATGGGCGATGCCTTCAATGCCCGTCCCGCCACTTTCATCTATGGCGGGAGTGCCGATGCACCGGTGATGACGGTGTTCATGGCCACCAACGACGGCTACCTGCACGCCATCGATGCCCGCACCGGGGACGAGTTGTGGGCCTTCATCCCGCAACGCCAGTTTGCCCGCCTGAACGAGTTGTTCATGGACGAGGCCACGGGCCTCAAAACCTATGGCCTCGATGGCCGCCTGCGCGTCCATGTCGTCAACGACGACGGCCGGCCCGGGCTGGCTGGCACCGAGCGCGCCATCCTGCTGTTCGGCATGGGGCGGGGCGGCGACGGCCTCTACGCGCTCGATGTCAGCGCACGCGAGGCGCCGCGGCTGCTCTGGGAAATCGACAGCACCAACCCCGCATTCGCCGATATCGGCCAGACCTGGTCGACGCCGGCCGTTGGCCGGGTCAGGGTGGGTACGGCGGTCAGGACCGTGGCGATTTTCGGCGGCGGCTACGACCCCGGCCAGGACAGCGGCACATTCCGCACCGATACCGTCGGCAACGCGGTGTACATGGTCGACCTGGTCAGCGGCGAAGCGCTGTGGAGCGCAGGAGGTCCCGCCGGTGCCACGGCCCATGCCCTGGTCCTAGACATGCAGCACTCGATACCGGCGCCGGTGAGCACCATCGACCTCAACGGCGACGGCCTGCTCGACCGCATCTACGCCGCCGACACCGGCGGGCGGCTGTGGCGCTTCGATGTCGTCAACGGCAACCCGCCCGCCACACTGGTCGAAGGCGGACTGCTCGCCACCCTCGGCGCCGCCGACCTCGGCGCCAGCGCCCCGGCTGAGTCCGTGCGCCGCTTCTATGTGGCCCCGGACATCGTCCTGACCCGCAGCAGTGGCAGGCGCGCCATCGCCATCAATATCGGCTCGGGCTACCGTGGCCGCCCCCTGGATCAGGTCATCGATGAACAGTTTTTCTCGGTGCGCGATTTCGACGTCTACGGAGTGCGCGACCGCGACGACTACTCCTCGCCGATACGAATTTCCGATCTCGTCGACATCACCGGCGACCCGGCCCCCGAACTGCCGGCAGAGGCCGCCGGCTGGCGCCTGCGCCTCGATGAAGCCCCGGGGGAGAAGGTCCTCGGCGAGTCGCTGACCCTCGACAACACGGTCTTTTTCGCGTCCTTCTCGCCGGGTGACGCCGTCAGCGAGTGCAGCAGCGGCGTCGGCACCAACCGCCTTTACGCCATCAGCCTGTTCGACGGCCGGCCACTGACCCAGTTCGACACCGCGATCGACGACACGCCGTTGACGCCCGCCGACCGTTCGAAGCCGCTCGTTTCGGCAATGCCGGTCAGCGATATCCTGCTCTACCAGTCCATGACCGGCGAAACCTCGATATGCGCCGGTACCGAGTGCCTCAGCGACGACGACATCCCCGGCTGGGCGGGCAACATGCCGCGCCGCACGTACTGGTCGCCGGCCGAGGCCCCCTGATCATGCGCACGGCGGGCTTCAGCCTCGTCGAGCTGTTGGTCGCGATGGTCATCATGGCGATCATCACCGGCATCGCCACCGCAGGCTACCGGCAGCATGTGCGTCGCACCCACCGCACCGATGCCACCATCGCACTGCTGCAGATCGCGACCGCGCAGGAGCGTTATTACCTGCGCCACAACCGCTATGCCACCACCGGGGAAGAACTCGGCGATCCGCCACCCGATGGCCTCGGCCTCGGCGAAACCGCGCACGGGCACTACCGGCTGGCGCTGGCCGCGCACGCCGACGGCGCCGCAATCGGCTACACCGCGACGGCAACGGCCCGCGAGGGCGGCCGCCAGGCCGACGACCTGTCATGCCGCCAGTTCACCCTCACCCAGGATGGCCAGCGCGGCGCGGTGGCCGCCGATGGCAGCACGGGCGCCGAAATCCGGGACCGTTGCTGGCGCTGACCCAGGCAGGCAGCCCGCACGGCTGGTGCACCCTCCGGCGACATCCGGCGCACCGCCCCTTGCGGCCTCGATGCACCGCCATGATGAGATGGCGACCCCCGGGCGGGCCGGGATCAGCGCTGGTGCAGCCGGCGCCGCTCGAGCACGACGCCATCCCACAACAGCAGCACGACCCCACAGGTGATGGCTGCATCCGCGACGTTGAACGCCGGATAGGACCAGCGCTGGTAATAAAGCAGGAAAAAGTCGATCACATAACCATGCAGCAGCCGGTCGACAAGGTTGCCGGCCGCCCCGCCCAGCACCAGACTCAACCCCAGCGGCACCGCCACCCGCCCGGCGGGCTGCTGGCGCAGCCACCAGACGATGAATACGCTGACCGCCAGCGCGATCACCGCGAACAGCCCGTTCTGCCAGCCGCCGGCATCGGCCAGCAGGCTGAAGGCCGCCCCGCTGTTGTGCACGCGGACCAGGTCAAAGAACGGCAACACCGGCATGCGCTCGTAGAGGTCGAATCGCGTGACAATCAGCCATTTCGTGAACTGGTCGAGCCCGACCACCAGCAGCGACACGACCAGCCACCACAGCGGGCGGTGAGGTGGCGACGCAGACGAAGCGGATGCTGGCGTGTGACGGTGGCTGGCCATCTCGCGTCGCTCAGGCACAGTGGCGGGTCTCGCCACCGCCATCGACATTGGTGACGCAACGTCCGCACAACAGCGGGTGGGCCGCCACTGCACCCACATCGGCGCTGCGGTGCCAGCAGCGCCCGCACTTCGGCGCTGCCGACGGCTGCACCTCGACCCAATATCCATCACCGGCCAGGGCCGTGGTCGGACGTCGCGCCGCGGGTTCGACCACCGCCTCCGAGGTGATGAAGATGAAACGCAGCTCGGTGCCGAGCCCTCGCAACATGTCGTGGAGGCCGCCATCGGCATAGATGGTCAGCGCCGCGTCCAGGCTGCCACCGATCTGCCCGGCTTCACGCAGCACTTCCTGGGCGCGGGCTGCCGTTTCGCGCACGGCGCGGATGGCGGACCAGTCGAGGGTCGGTGCGGCAACGCGGGGCAATTCGTGCCAGGTGGCGAACAGTACCGAGTCGGGCCGCTCGCCGGGGATGCAGCGCCAGATCTCCTCGGCCGTATAGCTCAGCACCGGCGCCAGCCAGCGCACCATCGCCTCGGCGATATGCCACAACGCGGTCTGCGCAGAGCGCCGCGCGACACTGCGTGCCGGCGTGGTGTAAAGCCGGTCCTTGATGACATCGAGGTAAAACGACCCCATGTCGACGACGCAGAAGTTGTGCAACTGCTGGTAGACGCGGTGGAATTCGTAGTCGTCATATGCCGCAACGACGTCATCCTGCAGGCGTGCCGCACAACTGATCGCCCATGCATCGATGGCAACCAGATCATCCGCCGCCAGGGCATCACGGCACGGGTCGAAGCCGGCCAGATTACCGAGCAGGAAACGTGCCGTATTGCGCATGCGGCGGTAGGAATCGGCCATGCGCCGCAGGATCTCCTCCGACACGCTCATTTCGCCACGGTAGTCCGTCGCCGCCACCCACAGGCGGATGATGTCCGCACCGAGGTTGTCGACGACCTTCTGCGGCGCGACCACGTTGCCCATCGACTTGGACATCTTGCGGCCCTTGTCGTCGACCGTGAAGCCGTGCGTCAGCACCTGCCGGTAGGGCGCCGATCCTTGCATCGCCACGGCCGTGAGCAGCGAGCTCTGGAACCAGCCACGGTGCTGGTCGGAACCCTCGAGATAGAGGTCGGCGGGAAAATCGATCCCTTCATGCGTCTCTCCGACACAGTGATGGACCATGCCCGAATCCATCCACACGTCCATGGTGTCGGTGATGGCGTCGTAATCGGCAGCTTCATCACCGAGCAACGTCGACTTGTCGAGACCGAACCATGCGTCGATGCCACCGTCCTGCATGCTCGCCGCGATCGCGGCGAGCAGCTCACCGGTTCGCGGGTGCAGTTCACCGGTATCGCGATGGATGAACAGCGGGATCGGCACGCCCCAGGTCCGCTGGCGGGAAATGCACCAGTCCGGCCGGCCCGCCACCATGCCCTCGATACGTTGCCGCCCCCAGCCGGGGATCCAGCGCACGGTGCCGATTGCCGTCATGACCGCGTCGCGCAGTCCGTTCTGGTCAAGGCTGATGAACCACTGCGGCGTGGCGCGGAAGATCAGCGGCGTCTTGTGGCGCCAGCAATGTGGATAGCTGTGGGTGAACTTCTCGGTGTGCAGCAGATGCGCCGAATCGTGCAGCAGCTCGACGATGTGCTCGTTGGCTGCATGGATGTGCATGCCGGCCAGCAGCGGCGTACCGGCGACATAGACACCGCGCCCGTCCACGGGGTTGTCGAGCGGCAATCCATAACGGACACCCGACCGGTAGTCGTCCTGACCGTGACCGGGTGCGGTGTGCACAGCACCCGTGCCCGCATCCAGCGTCACATAATCAGCCATGATGACCGGCACCTGCCGGTCGAGAAACGGATGCTGGAGGATCAGGCCCTCGAGCACCTGGCCATCGAACGACGCGAGGCATCGCACTCCTGTGGCGCCGTAGCGGGCCAGGGCTGCTGCCGCCAGACCTTCGGCAAGCACGAGGTGCAGCAACCGTCCGCCAACGTCGACGGCCAGCAGCTGATAAGTGATGTCCGCACCGAGGGCCACGGCCTGGTTGGCCGGCAGCGTCCATGGCGTCGTCGTCCAGATCGGCACGGCGACGTCGCCGCAGGCGGCCATCCCCAGGCGCTGCCACAGCGCCGCTGCATCGACCACCCCAAACGCCACGTCGATGGCCCGGGAAGTCTTGTCGATGTACTCGACCTCGGCCTCGGCCAGTGCCGAACGGCAGTCGAGACACCAGTGGACCGGCTTGTAACCCCTCTGCAGGTGGCCATTGGCGATGATTCGTGCGAAACCGCGGACCTGCGCCGCCTCGAAAGCGGGTTGCATCGTCAGGTAGGGGTTGTCCCAGTCGGCGATGACACCGAGGCGTCGAAAATCACGCCGCTGGGTGTCGACCTGTGCCGCGGCGTAGGCGCGGCAGGCGGCGCGGAATGCCGTTGCATCAAGCTTCTCGCCAACCTTGCCGTGCTTTTTCTCGACCTGGTGCTCGATCGGCAGGCCATGGCAGTCCCAGCCGGGGACAAAGGGCGCGTCGAAACCGGACAGCGTGCGCGACTTGACGACGATGTCTTTGAGGATCTTGTTGACGGCATGACCGATGTGGATGTCGCCGTTGGCGTAGGGCGGGCCATCGACGAGCAGGAACCTGGGCCGCCCCTGTGCGTGGGCGCGCAGCCGCTGGTAGATCGCCGTGCGCTCCCACCACTCGAGCATGGCCGGCTCGCGGCGCGGCAGATCCGCTTTCATGGGGAAGTCCGTGCGGGGCAGGTTCAGCGTGTGCTTGTAGTCGGTCACCGGTCTTTTCCCTGGCTGCATTTCGTTGTGGTCCGCGCGAGCAGGTCGCGGGCCGCGGCGGCATCTTTTTCCATCTGGCGGCGCAGTGCATCGAGGTCGGAGAAGCGGCACTCGTCCCGCAACCGGGCGACGAATTCGACCTCGATCAGCCGACCATAGATATCGGCATCGAAATCGAACAGGTGAACCTCGAGCAGCGGTTCGCCCTCCGCAACCGTCGGCCGCGTGCCGATGCTCGCCACGCCGGGCAACGCTGTGGCGCCGAGCCCGGCAACCCGCACGGCGAAGATGCCCGCCAGCGGGCTCAGGCGCCTGCCCAGCGCGACGTTGGCGGTGGGGAAGCCGAGCGTGCGGCCGAGCCGTCGGCCGCCGACGACGCGTCCGGCCATGGTATACGGTCGCCCGAGCAGGGTCGCCGCCCGGTCGAGTTCGCCAGCGGCCAGTGCGGCACGGATCGCCGTGCTCGATACCCTTTCGCCGGCAACCATCACGCTCGCCACCTGCTCCACCCCGAAACCCCTGTGCCGCCCCGCCGCCTCGAGATCACCGAACGTACCTGCACGGCCGCGTGCAAAACGAAAATCATCACCCACCACCAGGTGCCGGACACGCAGGCGTGCCACCAGCAGTTCGTCGATGAAGGCCTGCGGATCGAGTCCCGCCATCGCCCGGTCGAACGGTGGGCAGAACATGCAATCCATGCCGGTCCGGCGCATCGCCTGGTATTTTTCGCGCCAGCGGGTCAATCGTGCAGGTGGGCTGCCCGGCCTGATCAGTTCCTGCGGTGTGGGTTCGAAGGTGAAGGCCACCGCCATGATCCCCTGCTGCCGCGCGGCTGCAATGACGCGGGCGAAAATGCGCTGGTGTCCAAGGTGCACCCCATCGAAGACACCGATGGTGGCCACGCACCCGGATGACAGCGCGGGGTCGGCCTGTCGTGGCCGGCGGATCAGGAGCATGGGGCCATGCCGGATGAAAAAAGGGGAAATTATACGGTGCGGGTCAGGCGCCGGAGGCGCAAATCGACCGGCCGGACACCCACCGCCAGCAACGCCGCCCCATAGGCCAGCACCCCGCCGCCGACGGCGGCCGCCAGCCACAGCACGCGCAGCGCCACGGGGGCCTCCAGCCAGCGCGAGAGCGGAGGAGTGCCCCACAGCAGGGCCACCGCCATGACGCCTCCGGCGACCGCCACGCGCAGCAGGAACCGTCCGATACCCCCGGGCTCACCCAGCACCTCGGCGCGGCGCAGGCCACGGTAGAGCAACGTGGCATTGAGGAAGGCACTCAATGATGTCGCCGCAGCCAGTCCCGCGTGCGGACCGGGCAGGCCCGCGCGATACCACGGCACCACGATCACGACGTTGAGCACCAGGTTGGTGGCCAGCGCAACCAGCGCCACCTTGACCGGTGTGCGCGTGTCCTGGCGGGCAAAATAGCCAGGCGCCAGGACCTTCACCAGCGTGAAACCGAGCAGCCCCGCCGCGTAGCAGACCAGGCTGAGCCGCGCCATGGCGACGTCTTCGAGGGCGAAACGCCCGCCATAGAACAGCGTCGCCAGCAGCGGCCCCGACAGCACGGCCAGCCCGAGTGCCGCCGGCACACCGACGACGAACACCAGCCTGATGGCCCATTCGAGCGTCATGCCGAACTGGCGCGCATCACCATTGACATGCTGGCGGGACAGGTTGGGCAGGATGACGGTGGCCAGCGCAATGCCGAAAACGCCCAGCGGGAACTCCATCAGCCGGTCCGAATAGTAGAGCCAGCTGATGCTGCCGGCGGCAAGGAACGAGGCGATCAGCGTATCGAGGAGGATGCTGATCTGCGCCGCGGAGGATCCGACCAGACCGGGCAGCATGAGGCCGAGAATGCGGCGCACGCCCGGGTGCGCACCACCCCAGCGCGGCCGGGGCAACAGGCCGAGGCGCATCAGCGGCGGCAGCATGAAGCCGAGTTGCACGAGGCCGGCAACGAACACGCCGATGGCGAGCGCCATGCCGGGCTGCTCGAAGTGCGGAGCGACGAACGCCGCAAAGCCGATGAGCACCACGTTGAGCAGCACCGGGGAAAAAGCCGCCGCCGCAAAGCGCTGGTAGGTATTGAGGATGGCCCCGGCCATCGCCGCCAGCGAAATGAACAGCAGGTAGGGGAAAGTCCAGCGCAGCATGGCCACGGCCAGTGCATGGCGGTCGGCGCCATCGCCATGCTGTTCGGCGACGAAACCAGGGGCGAAGACCGCGATCACCACCGGTGCCGCCAGCACGCCGGCGAGCGTGACCAGGCAGAGGATCGCGCCGAGCGTCCCCGCCGTGCGGTCGACCAGCGCCTGGACCTCCGCCCGGCTGCGCGACTGGTCATACTCGGCGAAGACCGGGACAAAGGCCTGGGAGAAGGAGCCCTCGGCAGAAAAGCGCCGGAAAATGTTCGGGATCTTGAAGGCGACGAAGAAGGCATCCATGACGAAGGACGCACCGAAGAACCGCGCGTAGACCATGTCACGCACCAGGCCGAGGATGCGCGACAGCAGCGTATAGCCACCGACGAGTCCGGTGGAGCGCAGCAGGCGCCGGCCAGAGGTGCCCTCGGCCGCAGGGGGATCAGTCGCCGTCATGGGTGCGCAGTCTACCGGGAAGCCTCCCCGACGGCCGGCCCCGTGGCACCGGACCGGTTGACATCACGGGGGCGAAAACGAAGAATAGCGGCCCGCCGGGTCCTGCCGGGCCCGCGGCGCCCCCTCGTAACCATGGATACCACCGGTGGCCAATACCCCATCAGCAACCAAGCGTGCCAAGCAGGCGGAAACACGCCGCCAGCATAACGTCGCCCTTCGCTCGCGCATGCGCACCGCGGTCAAGAAGACCCGCAGCGTACTCGCCGGCGGGGACGCCACAGCCACCAGCGAAGCGCTCAAGCTCAGTGCCGTGGCTGTCGACAAGGGCGTCACCAAGGGGCTGATCCACCCGAACAAGGCCGCCCGGCACAAGAGCCGCACCAACAAGGCCATCAAGGCGCTTCGCCAGAAGGGCTGACCACATCCTCGCCGTCGGCGCTGTCCGCCCGGATGGCGACAAGGCGTTTCATCAGATCCTGCATCAGCGCCGTGGTACCGGTGCCGGCGAGTGCACTGATCCGGTATGCCGGCCCGTCAAAGCGCAATGCCGCACGGATCGCCCCCTCAAGGGCCTCGGCCATAGCGGGATCCGGCAGCAGGTCAACCTTGTTCAGCACCAGCCAGCGCTCGCGGCTGGCCAGCGACGCGCTGAACGACTCGAGTTCCCCGACGATCGACACGGCATCGGCAGCCGGATCGCTGCCGTCGGATGGCGCCACGTCGACGAGGTGAAGCAGGATCCGCGTGCGGTCCAGATGGCGCAGGAAACGGATGCCGAGCCCCGCCCCCCCGGCAGCCCCTTCGATGAGGCCGGGGATGTCCGCCATCACGAAGCTCTGTAAAGGGCCCACCGACACCACACCGAGCCCGGGGTGGAGCGTCGTGAACGGATAATCGGCAACCTTCGGCCGGGCTGCGGACACACTCCTCAACAGCGTCGACTTGCCGGCATTCGGCTTGCCGAGCAGCCCGACATCGGCCAGCAGTGTCAACTCGAGACGCAACGTGCGCCGCTCACCCGGGGTGCCGGGCGTGGACTGGCGCGGTGCCCGGTTGACGCTGCTCTTGAAACTGGCATTGCCGCGACCCCCGCGCCCCCCGGCGGCAACGACCACCGACGCCCCATCGCGGGTCAGGTCACCGAGGCATTCACCGGTATCGGCCTCGTAGACGACCGTCCCGCAGGGCACGGCCACTTGCAGGTCATCGCCCCCTCGTCCGGTACATTGGGCCCCTGCCCCACCCTGGCCATTGCCGGCGGCGAAGCGCCGGTTGACGCGGAAGTCGGCCAGGGTATTGAGGCTGCGCGTCGCCACCAGCAGGACATCGCCGCCATCGCCGCCATCGCCGCCATCCGGCCCACCGCGGGGGATGAACTTTTCGCGGCGAAAACTGACGCAGCCGGCGCCCCCGTTGCCGGCCTGGACACGGATGATGGCTTCATCGACGAATTTCATGGTGCCGTGGCCTGGAGGTGGTGAGGTGCGGCGGCGAATAAAAAACCCCGCCGCGGCGGGGTTTTTTGTTCAACCGGCCGGCCGTGAAGGGTTCCGGTTCAGCCGGCGAGCGGCTCCACGCGGACGACGCGGCGGCTGTGCGGCCCCTTGCGCTCGAAATGCACGATGCCGTCCGCCTTGGCGAACAGCGTGTGGTCGCGCCCGATGCCGACATTGGTGCCTGGGTGGAAGGCCGTGCCACGCTGGCGGATGATGATGTTGCCGGCCACGACGCGCTGGCCGCCGAACTTCTTCAGCCCCAGACGCTTCGACTCGGAATCGCGGCCGTTGCGCGTGCTGCCGCCTGCTTTTTTGTGTGCCATGACGTATTACCTCGGTTGCGCGCCGCTCAGCCGCCGGCAGCGATGTCGGTGATCTCGACCAGGGTGTAATGCTGGCGATGGCCATGCATGCGCTTGTAGTGCTTGCGACGCCTGAACTTCACCACGGACACCTTGTCGTGGCGGTCCTGGGCGACGACCCGGCCCGTGACCCGCGCGCCATCGATCCGCGGCGTGCCGATCGTCAGGGCGGCGCCCTCTCCGACCGCCAGCACCTCGGTGAACTCGACCGGCTCGCCGGCAGCGATATCGAGCTTTTCGATCTTGAGCTTCTCGCCCGGGCTGGCACGGTATTGCTTGCCGCCCGTCTTGAACACAGCGTACATGTCGCGAACTCCGGGGAGGCCCGATCGGGGCCGCAGGAAAGACGGCGGATTCTAGAGGCTTACGCGCCAGGGATCAACGGCTGATCACTGCAGCGGCGCCTCCCCGGGCCGGCAGCCGGCAATGCGGTTGAGGCGCCCGGCGAGCCGCACACCCGCCTGCGCCAGCCGCAGGGCGATGACGTTGCGCGCCGCACCGAGGTAGTCCGGGCCGAGGAAATCACCATCCCGCCGCCCATCCGGCCAGCTGTAGACCAGTGGCCGGAAGGCCATCGACTCACGCCCCCACGTCAGCGGATCGTCGCCTTGCCAGGTGGCGACCTGCCCCGTGGCAAGGGGCGCGATACTGCGGGCCAGCGCATCCATGGGCAGGTTCTCCCGGTAGAGGAGCAGCGCCCCGTCCCACAGCGCGTGCAACGACAGGGCCTGTGGCTCGCCCCTCACCCGCACCCGGATGTCGTTGCCGCCACGGTCACCCGGTCGGCCGACGTGCAGCGGCTGGTGGAGGTCGGCAGCCAGATGGACGACGACGCGCAGCGCCGTGGCGCGGCGGGCATCCGGCAGCGTGCGGTCGTCGAGTTCCGCCTCGTGACGACGGTAAGCCGCATAAACATGCTCGCCCCTGCGCGACGCGGCCCGGGCGAGACTGCGGCCATCGGCAACGTCGATGTAGTGCCAGCTGCGGGTATGCCGCCAGCGCTCGACACCGCGCACGCGGTCGAGCCACAGCCCGGCCTCACCCAGAGACTGGCCGTCGAGCAACGCCGTGAACTCCGCTTGCGCCGCCGCACACAGGTGCATCTCGGCGACATGCCCGACCACGAGGTGCCCGGGTGCACTGAAGGCCCAGGCGATGCCGCGTGCCCCCGGTAAAGTGGCCGCCATCAGCAGGGCCATCAGATGTACAGCGCAACGCATCGCGTGCATTATTGGCACCATCATGAAGCTCGTACAACCCGAAACCCCTTCATTCGACCTCGATTCCGCCCGGCACCTGCTCGGCGATGACTGGCCGGCGCTCAACCGGCGGATCACCTCACAGCTGTCCAGTGACGTGGCACTGGTCAACAGCGTCGCGCATTACATCATCGGCAGCGGCGGCAAGCGTCTGCGGCCGCTGATCACGCTGCTCGCGGCGCGTTGCTGCGGCTATGCCGGCGACCGGCACATCGACGCGGCCGCCATCATCGAATTCATCCACACCGCCACCCTGCTGCATGACGATGTCGTCGACGGCTCTGACCTGCGCCGCGGCCAGGACACCGCCAACAGCGTGTTCGGCAACGAAGCCAGCGTCCTGGTCGGCGACTTCCTCTACTCCCGGGCCTTCCAGATGATGGTCAGCATCGGCCAGATGCGCATCATGGACATCATGGCCGACGCGACCAATGTCATCGCCGAGGGCGAAGTCCTGCAGCTGATGAACTGCAACGACCCGGACACCACCGAGCAGCGCTACCTGGAAGTCATCTACCGCAAAACGGCGCGGCTGTTCGAGGCCGGCGCCCAGATCGGCGCCGTGCTCGCCGACCAGAGCCGTGCCGTCGAGGACGCGCTCGCGCAGTACGGTCGCGAGCTCGGCATGGCCTTCCAGTTCATCGACGACTCCCTGGACTACGACGCGAGCAGCAGCGAGTTCGGCAAGAACATCGGTGACGACCTCGCCGAGGGCAAACCAACGCTGCCCCTCATCTACGCCCTGCAGCGCGCCACCCCGCGCGAGCAGTTGCTCATCCGCCGCGCCATCGAACATGGCGGACTGGAAGACATCGAAGCGATCCGCACCGCCATTCGCACCTCCGGCGCCCTGGCCTACACGGTGACGCGCGCCCGCGAATGTGCCAGCCGGGCCCGCGCGGCCCTCGGCGCGGTCCCCGACTCAGCCTGCAAGAATGCCCTGCTGGACCTGGCGGATTTCGCCGTCGACCGGCGCTACTGACCGCACAACTTGCCCGGCACCGGCCAGGCGCGTATAAATGGCGCCCGGCCAGGCGCCCGACGCTCCCCTGTCGGCCCCGGCCACCATCACGAACCCCCCGTCCACCCTGCCGGTCCCAGCGACCGGGTGTGTGGCGGAACGACCCGTGACGGGGTGTAGCTCAGCTTGGTAGAGCGCTTGCTTCGGGAGCAAGAGGTCGCTGGTTCGAATCCAGTCACCCCGACCACCTGCAGATACCTGGCCACAAAGCTCAGGCGCCGGCACCATCGGTGCATCGCCATCGATGGTGCCCGCGGCCCGTTCCGGCCGGCCCGGCTCAGTACGGAAAGCGCCTATCGCCAGCACCGGCCCGGCGCGCCAGAATGAGCGTACAACCCTTGCGCGAGGAGCCTGCACATGTCCGGCACACACCCTCCGATACTCGCCGTCATCGATCTGGCGTCCGAACAGCAGCCTGCGGTGGCGCGCGCCGCCGACTACGCCGCCCGGGTCCGGGCTCCGCTGATTTTGCTGGCCTGCATCTTCGACCCGTTCATCGCCGGCGAACAGGTCTACCCGGGCATCGACCTGAAACGGCTGCGCCAGGGGGCGCTGGGCGACCAGTTGCGGCGGCAGCGCAAGCTGGCGAAAGCGTGTGCCGCGCGCGGCATCGAGGTGCGCTGCCGGGCAGTGTTCGACCACCCTCTCAATGAGGCCATCGTGCGGGAGGTCCTGCGGGCCTCGCCGGCGCTGGTCGTCAAGGACACCCACCACCACTCGGCCCTGTCGCGGGTCCTGTACACCCATACGGACTGGCACCTGATCCGCGACTGCCCGGCCCCGTTATGGCTGGTCAAGCAGCGCCCGCATGAAGCGCACGGTACCATCGTCGCTGCCGTCGACCCCCTGCACCGCAATGACAAGCCCGCCGACCTCGACCGGCACATCGTCGACATCGCGCAGGAAATCGGTTTTCTGCACGACGCCCGGGTTCACGTCGTCCATGCCACGCCACCGACCACCCCGCCCGTGGGCGCAGCGCTGCCGATCGGCGCCATCGTGCCTGCCGACGTCCAGGTGCAGATCGAGGCCGCCAACCGCCGCGCCCATGCGGAATCACTCGACCGTTTCGTCGCCGCGATCGGTATCCCGGAGCCACAGGTTCACCTGCGCGAAGGCCGCCCTGAAGATGTCATCGCAGCAGTGGCCGACGAGACGAATGCGCATGCCGTGGTGATGGGCGCCGTGTCGCGTTCGCGGATCAGGCGCGCATTCATCGGCAGCACCGCGGAACGGGTGCTCGAGGCGCTGCCCACCGACCTGGTCATCGTCAAGCCGGCGGGTTTCATCTCGCCGGTCAGCCCGAGGGCCCGCGCCGCCGGTTACATGGCGCGCTCGGCGACCGTCCGCAGCGGCTGAACAGCATCACGCTGGCCCGCGCCGCGTCCGACAAAAAAGGCCCCGCCGTCAGCGACGGCGGGGCCTTCGTTCACGGCCCGTAAAAGGACCCGATCAGTTGCAGTTGGTCCGCCGCAGGACGACCCGGCGGTTCTCCGCACGGCCTTCCTCGGTGGCATTGTCGGCGCTCGGCGCGGTCTCGCCCTTCCCGACGGCGGTCAGGCGGCCTTCACCGATACCCTCACCGGCGAGGAAATCGACCACCGCCTGCGCGCGGCGCTCGGACAACCGCTGGTTGTAATCATCGTTGCCGAGGCTGTCGGTATGGCCCTCGACGACGCCGATGATCCAGTTGAGGCGCTTGGTGGTGGCCGCGACTTCCCGCAGGGTCGCCAGCCCTTCATCCGTCAACTCCGCGGAGTCGAACTTGAAGAACACACGGCGGGTGACATCGCACTCGCAGCCCTGCGAATCGACCCGCGCACCTTTGGGCGTGTCGGGGCACTGGTCGTTGTCGTCGATGACACCATCGCCGTCGCTGTCACGCGGCGGCGGGGGCGGCGGCGGTGGGGGCGGCGGCGGTGCTGCGGGCTCGGGGGCCGCCTGCGCCACGACCGGCGCCGGCCGCGGCTTCTCGCCCAGCGCATAGCTCAGCCCGGCATTGAAAAACAGGTCGTCGAGACTGCTCGAGGCATCCTGGTAGCGGAACAGCAGTTCGGTGCGCAGCGAGAGGCGCGAACCGAAGAGCTTGGCGAGCGCCCCCACGCCAGCCAGCAGCTGCATGTCGTCACGGTCGCGCTGGCCATCGATGTCGGTGTTGACGGAACCGATGCCGACCAGCCCGTACGGCGAAATCACGCCACCGCGGTTGTAGATATTGAGGACGTTCAGCGAAATCGCCGTCTGGTCCTGATCGGAGAAGCCGCTCAGGCCATCCAGGCTCAGTGACTGGATGTCGACCTCGATGTTGAAGTGGTCGCTGAGCGCATAGCCGAAGCCGATGAGCCCACCGGCAATCTCGTCGTCAACGTTGCGGTCATCATCCGAAAAGATGTGCGTGCCCATCAATTTGACATAAGCCTGACCGGCATCCTCGGCCGCCTGCGCCGCCGGCATGGCGACAGCCAGTGCGGCACCGGCCGCCATCGTTACCGCTATCGTTCTCAACATGGTGGGTTACCCCTTGGCAAGAGTGGAGACGATTCAATCGCGTCTTGTTCTGTTCCGGCGTGGCAGGACGGTCCACGCAACTCCAGTGACGATAAGTTAACCCATCAAGGCCATGCGTGGCTACGGCATCGCCACCGTGTGGCGAACATGCAACATCCGGCGCCGGGCCGGGCCGTGATACCGCACGGCGGGGTCGCCCACGAGTCCCCCAACGTGACGGCCTTCACCGCCTGATCGCCGGCCCCCGCCTATGCTTGGGCCCATCCCACCACAACGGACGCACATCGTGGCCAGGGCCGCCTCCTTACGACGTCAGCTGGGCTTCACGCTGGGCGAAATCCTGGCGACTCTGGCCATCATCGCCGTCAGCGCATCGCTGGTCGTGCCCGGCCTCGACAGTATCCAGCGCAACAGCCGCCAGGCCACCGCCATCAACGAGATGGTGGCCACGCTGCACAGGGGCCGCAGCGAGGCGATCATGCGCAGCGAAACCGTCGCCACCTGCGCATCCCGCAGCGGCGAGCGCTGCGATTCGGAGCGGTGGAACGACGGCTGGATCTGGTTCGCCGACGTCAGCGGCAATGGCCAGCGCGAAGCCGAAGAAGCATTGCTTGGCCATGTCGATGCCATCGATTGGCCGTACCTCACCTCCCCGGTCATCGGCACGCAATTCATCTTCACGGCCGGCGGACGCTTTGTCGCCGGCACCGGCGATGACGCAACGGATGGCGCCGCCCGCTTCAGCGTCTGCGAAGCCACCGATGCGCACAGTGGACGCTTGCTGCTCGTCGCCGCCAGCGGGCAGACGAAGCTCGTCGAGGACACACGCGGACGATACACCGCCGATTGCCGTCTCACCGGCCGCTGAAGCACCGCGCCACCCGCGCCGCACCGACTGCGTTTCCATTGCAGGCAAGGACTTACGGTCCCGTTGCGCCCCTGCTACACTCGGACCATGACCACTCGGGCGGCAGTTGCTGGCCCCTGATGGTGGTCGGTGCCATTCGTCAACATACAGGGGGATCCGAGATGAATATCCGTCACCGTACGACGGGCATCGGCCCGTGGACCACGGCAGGCGTTTTCCTGCTCGTGGTCGGCAGTGGTGTGGGCACGGGTGTCCACGCCGATGACGTGATCCTGGTCACCGGGTCGCGCATCGAGCGGCCTGAAGTCCAGGCCGCCAGCCCGATCCAGACAATCAGCGAGCAGGACATCCAGTTCACCGGTGCGACCAACGCGGCGCAGTTCCTCAATGAACTGCCGCAGACCCTGCCGGGCACCTTCACCTCGACGACCAACAACGGTGGCGACGGCTCGACCAGCGTCGACCTGCGCGGCCTCGGCGACGAACGCACCCTGGTGCTTGTCGATGGCAAGCGCTTCATCCCCAAGGATGAAACCGGGGTCGTCGACCTCAACGCGATCCCCGTCGCCATGATCGAGCGCGTCGAAGTCGTCACGGGCGGCGCCTCGGCGGTGTATGGCTCCGATGCCATGGCCGGCGTCGTCAACGTCATCCTCAAGAAGGACTTCGAAGGCATCGAGTTCGGTGGCCAGTATGAAACCACCGACGAGTGGGATGGCGACACCACCGACTTCAACATCACGATGGGCGCCTCGACGGCCGATGGCCGCGGCAACATCACCGCCTGGGCCACCTATACCCGCCGTGACGGCATCCTGTCTGCAGACCGGGATTACGCCCGGGTGGCGCTCGGCTCTTCGGACGACCTGGGAAGCCTCGTGCCGCGCGGCTCGCCGAACGCCTTCCCGGGCAGCCTGGCCATCGACGATGACCCGGACAACCCGGTGCTCGACTTCGACGGCGACGGCCTGGTCGGTTTCGGCCCGACCGGTGGCGTCTCCGACCCGGCAACCTACTACAACTACCAGGCCGTGAACCTGCTGCAGGTGCCGCAGCGCCGCTACACGCTGGGGGCCATCGGCCGCTACGAGATCAACCCGCGGGCCGAGGCCTTCACGCGCATCGCCTACGCCGATAACGAGGTGCGCCAGCAGCTCGCTCCTGCGGCCACGTTCTTCGACCAGTACTACGTCAACCCCGACAACCCCTTCGTCCCGGCCGGCACGCTCGGCATCATCAGCGACACGGCAACGGCGTTCGGCCTCGGCCCCGACGATGACGGCAACCTGCCGTTCTTCGCCGGACGGCGCTTCCTCGAAAACGGCAACCGCATCGAGGACACGGAACGCAGCGCCTTCCAGATTCAGGTCGGCCTGCGCGGCGCATTGACCGACAACTGGGACTACGAAACCTACGTGCAGCGTTCGCAGACCGACTTCAAGGACAACTACCGCAACGACTTCAATGCCACACGCGTCCAGCAGGCCTTGCTCGCCGTCGACAACGGCGATGGTCCGGAGTGCATCGACCCGTCGGGCGGCTGCGCGCCGCTCAACATCTGGTGGGACGACCCCACTGCAATCACCAGCGAGGCCATCAGCTTCATCAAGATGAACATGGTCGCGACGGGCCGCACGCAGGAAACCGTCTACGGTGCCACAGCCAGCGGCGATCTGGGTGGCTACCACCTGCCGTGGGCATCCAGCCCGATCGGCCTCTCCGTAGGCTATGAATACCGCGAAACCGAAGCCCGCTTCGACGTCGACGACAACCTCGCCACGGGCAATGGCCCGGGTTTCGGCCTGGTGCCCGCGGTGGCCGGCAAGTTCGACGTCCACGAGTTGTTCGTCGAGGCCAACGTGCCGCTGGTCGAGAACCGCCCGGGCATCTACAGCCTGTCGCTCGAAACCGGCTTCCGTTTCTCGAATTACAGCACGGACGTCGACACGGTCGAGACCTGGAAGGCCGGCCTGGCGTGGGCCCCGGTCGAGAACATCAAATTCCGGGGCATGTTCCAGCGTGCCGTCAGGGCGCCGAACATCGAGGAGCTGTTCCTGCCCAACCGTGAATCGGCTGAAACGGTCGAGGAAGACCCCTGCGCGGCCGGCGGCGCCGCGGTCGGCGACCCGACGCTGACCGCACTGTGCGAAGCCACCGGGGTGCCCGTCGGGCTGGTCGGCGTCATTCCCCAGCCCCCGGCCGGCCAGGTCAATGCCATCCAGGGCGGTAACGTCAACCTCAAGGAAGAGACGGCCGACACCTGGACCCTGGGCCTCGTCTGGCAGCCGACCCCCGATCTGACACTGACGCTCGACTACTACGACATCGAGATCGAGGACGCCATCGACGTGCTGGGCGGATCGGCGCAGTCGCTGCTCGATGGCTGCTACGTCGACACCCTGGCCGCGGGCAGCGACTTCTGCCAGGCCGTGGTGCGCAGCCCGCAGGGCTTTCTATTCGGTGCCGAATCGCAGCTCTTCATCCTCAATGACAACCTGGCGTTCCTCAACACCAGCGGCATCGACGGTCAGGTGACCTGGTTCATGGAGCCCGGTTTCATGCCCGGCAGCCTCAGCTTCAACCTCACCGGCACCTATGTCATCGAGAACGAGTTCAAGGCGGATGAGATCACGCCTCTGCAGAAATGCGCCGGTGCCTACGGTGCCACCTGTGGGCAACCGGACCCCGAGTTCCGCTTCAACCTGCGGACGACGTGGAACTGGGACGACCTGCAGCTGTCGCTGCGCATCCGCTGGCTCGACAGCCTGCAGCTCGACGCCCTGGAGAATGGCGAGGCCGCCTACTCCGCGAGCCGCAAGATCGCTTCGCAGACCTATTTCGACCTGTCCGGCGCCTACAATGTCAGCGAACACGTCGAAGTCAGCGCCGGGGTGTCGAACCTCTTCGACAACGACCCGCCCGTCGTCGACAGCGACACGGTGTCGACCCCGACCACCGGCGGCAATGCCAACACCTTCCCGGCCACCTACGATCCGCTGGGCCGGGTGATGTTCGTCGCCGCCAGGGTCCGGTTCTGAGCCTCGAACGCTCAGGCGATGACCGATCCGGGCCGCCGGGGGCAACCCCGGCGGCCTTTTCGCTGCTGGCCCTGCTGGTGGTCTGCGGCTTTGCCCGGGCAGACGACGGGTTGACGGCGTGCCGCGCCATCGAGGACGCCGCAATGCGACTGGCCTGCTACGACGCATGGGCCAACCGTGACGATGAAGCGCAAACCGCGCCGCCGGGCGCGCCGGCCAATGCTTCGGAAATGACATCCGAGGGGCTGTTCGGCTTGCCGCCGGGACCGGCCGGGGCACGGCTCCAGCAGGCGATCGGCATCGAAGCACAGGACACGCTGCATGCGCGCGTCGATACGGTCGGGCGGCTGGCCAACGGCAAGCTCCGTCTCGGCCTCGGCAACGGCCAGACCTGGATACAGCTGGACAACGCCCCCGCGTCGCTCAGGCCCGGTGACGAGATCCGCATCGAGCGCGCGGCCCTCGGCTCCTACCTGCTGCGGAAAGCCGGCTCCCGGCGCAGCATCCGCGTGCGGCGCGTCGACGAGTCGCGCTGAGGCCGGTGCCTCCACTGCTCGGCCATGGCGGGTGCCGGGGCGTCGTCGTGGCGCGTCCGCCGCTACCATCCGCCGCAACGCTCACCATCGTGGAGGACCGGCCGATGACATCGTCCATGGATCACGCCGCGCGTGCCTGTCGCGGGTTGGGGATGCTGGCGCTGCTGTGGCTGGCGGGCGCGCAGGTGCCCGCCTGGCCGGCCGACACGACGCCGGACCGCGAAGCCCTCGTCAACGCCGACTATGTACGCGGCCGGCTGGCATTCCAGCAGCGCTGCAGCGCCTGCCATACGCTGGCCGAGGATGGTGCACATCTCGTCGGACCCAACCTGTGGGGTGTGGTCGGTCGCCCGGCCGGCGGTGCCGACGGCTACGCCGCGTCGGATGCGCTCAAGGCGGCCGGTTTTCGCTGGGACATCGCCCGTCTCCAGGCCTTCATCGCCGGCCCCCAGGCGCTGGTGCCCGGCACGACGATGGCCATCCCCGAACCCGTGCCCGCCGACGACCGCATCCACCTGCTGTCATTCATGATGCTGGAGACGGGGGCCGCAGACTGGCCGAGGCCCGCCGCGGCGCTGGCCGACGACGTCGCCGACGGTGGCAGGCCACCGGCGGAACGTTTTCCGAGCTTCTGGAATCACCTGATGACCAACACCACACGCTACCGCATGGAAACGGCGGAGGGTGAAACACGCTTCGACATCTGGTTCCGGACCGACGGTTCCCTGGCATCGAACGTCAAGGGTATCCGCGGCTTCTGGCACATCGATGAGCGCGATTTTTTCTGTTATGCGCTCTACGGGCTGCCGGCCAGGCCAAACCAGCTCGTCGAGTGCTTTCCGGTCGTCGCGATGAGCATCCCCCGCTTCGCCGAACAATTATGGACGTCGAAGCCCGTGCCCGGCGTGACGCTCCACGGTGGCATCGTTGCCGGCCGGCCCTGAGCGGCGGATCGCGGCACCGGCCAGCACCTCGGCAAGCGGCTGTGGATGACCGAGGTGGAAGCCCTGGGCCCAGGTGATGCCGAGGCGGGCAAGCAGTGACAGCGTCGCTTCATCCTCGACATACTCGGCAACGGTGTCGAGCTGCATGACGCGCGCCACCTCCGAGATCGCCGCGACCACCGACTGCGACACCGCATTCGTCACCAGGTCGCGAATGAAGCTGCCGTCGATCTTCAACGTATCGACCGGGAACAGCTTGAGGTAGGCGAATGAACTGAGGCCGGTACCAAAATCATCGAGCGAGAAGCGGCAACCCAGCCGCTTGAGCGCATGCATCAATGCCTGGGCGCGCTGCATGTTGGCCACCGCCACCGACTCAGTGATCTCGAAGCAGACGAGCCGCGCCGGCACGCCACTGTCGGCCAATGCGCCGGCGATGAATTCCTGAAAGCCTTCGCTGCCGAGGCTCTGCCCGGACAGGTTGATGGCGATGCGCGCACCGGCCTGCGCCAGCTGGTGCCGACAGGGTGCGATCTGGTCGAGCGCCGTACCGACGACCCAGCGGTCGAGCTCCTCCATGAGCTGGTAGCGCTCGGCTGCCGAAAGGAAGTTCGCCGGGGCGATGTAGCGGCCATCATCGTCGAGCAGGCGTACCAGCACCTCCCAGTAGCGCGGCCGTGCATCGCCCTGCGTGGCAACGATCGGCTGCGCCAGCAGCACCAGGCGATCCCTGTCGATGGCCTCGCGGACATGGCCGACCCGCTGGATGTCATCGAGGCGGCGGACGATCGACTCGTCCGCCGATTCGTAGGCCTCGACACGGTCCCGGCCACGATCCTTGGCGGCCCGGCAGGCGACCTGCGCCGTGGCCAGCGGCCCCCCCGGCGCACCCGCACCGCCACCGGCCAGTGGCCCGATGCCGATGCTCGCCGAGGCCCGGCAGACGCTGCCGGCAACGCGGTACTCGATGGCCCGGATGCGGCGGCAGACCTGCTCGGCCTGCTGGCGGGCAGTGCGCTGGTCAGCCCAGGGCAGCAGCGCCGCGAAAGCGTCGCCCGCCACCCGGCCGATGATCCCGCCGGCCAGTTCCTCGCGCAGTATCGTTGCCAGCGACTGCAGGATTTCATCACCGACGCGCCGGCCCAGCGTTTCATTGACCACGTGCAAGCCATCGAGATCGACATAGACCATGGCGTGCTGATCGGCATCCGGCTCGAGACGCATTTGCTCCAGGCGCTGCTCCAGTGCCGGCCAGGTGAGCAGGCCGGTGAGGGCATCGTAATCGCGGGACAGGATCGCCTCGATGTGCGAGGCGACATAGCGGGCGATGCGCATGCAGCGCCGCTGGCTGAAGCCGGAACGCCTGCCCCAGCCAGCCAGGCCGAGCATGCCCGTGCGCCCGTCGCCCGGGCAGTGCAGTGGAACCACCAGGGTGTCCTCGTCCGACCACTGGCCACGGCGCATGGTGTCGATGGGCGGCACGACCGGATCGTGGCCGTGCTGCTGGCCATCACCGCCGACGAAGCGCTCGCCACGCACCAGTTCGATGGCCTTCTCCGGCAGGGAGATGACCAGCGAGTCGACCTGCAAATGCCGCTGGCACGCATCGGCGATGCGCTCGAGCAGCAATGCACTGTCACCGGTCGCGGCTGTCTGCTGCTCGATCTCATGCAGCAGGCGCTCCTCGGCCGCCTGGACGCTGAGCTTGCGCTGGGCCTCGACCGCGCGCAGGCGCAGGCCCATCTCGCGCGCCAACGTGTGCAGGATTGGGGCGACGCGCTGCGCACAGTCCTCGGCGGACAGGTCACCGGCCTGGACGTCGAGCGTGACGACCAGCACACCCAGACATGTCTCCGGCCGCTCCTCGCCGCTGAACGGCAGCAGCAGCACGGAGTGACCGGCATCATCAAGGCGGGATGGCAACAGCGGCGTGCGCGCGTTGGCCAACAGACGGCGCACGGCGCGGAGCACGGCTTCACCGGCGCGCACACGTTCGTCGCCCCAGATCAGCGCACCCCGGCCGCCATAGCAATGGACGCCGCGGACCGCCGGCAGCGCCATGCGCAGGAGCGCGGCATAATCGCCGAGGACCAGATCCTTCTCACCCAGCGCCATGCGCAACCCAGTGATTACCGTCGAAAAATAGTGCGTCATGACATGGCCGCGGGCCGTGATGGCCCCCGCAGAATCAGGCACCGGGGCGATCCCGCGGGCAACAGCCGTCACACCCGCGCTTTTGCCGCACCTCCAGCGGCAGGTCGCCATGGGGTGCCTTATACTGGACGCCACATCGTGCCAGCGGACTCTCCGACCCATGACGGCCCCCCGACCCCGTGAAATCCCCCTCGAATTCACCCCGGCCGTGGCGCGGCAGACCGACGCCATCCACCAGCGCCTGCGCCACGTGATCCCGGATGTCGAATGGCCGGTCCATGCGCCGCTCATCGCTGCCATCAACGCCCTGAAAACGGAGCGGGATGCGATCGTCCTGGTCCACAACTACATGACGCCGGAGATCTTCCACGGCGTCGCCGACTACGCCGGCGACTCGCTGGGCCTGGCCCAGTTCGGCGCCCGGACCTCGGCCAGCGTGATCGTCATGTGCGGCGTGCACTTCATGGCGGAGACCGCCAAGATCCTCAGCCCGGAAAAGACCGTGCTGCTGCCGGACATGGAGGCCGGCTGCTCGCTGGCCTCGTCGATCACCGCCGCCGACGTGCGCCGGCTGCGCGAAAAATACCCGGGCGTGCCCGTCGTCACCTATGTCAACACTTCAGCCGACGTCAAGGCGGAATCCGACATCTGCTGCACTTCGGCCAATGCGGTGCAGGTCGTCGAGTCACTGGGCGTCCGGCGGGTCATCTTCATCCCGGACCAGTTCCTCGCCCGACACGTCGCCAGCCAGACGGATGTCGAGATCATCCTCTGGGAAGGGGCCTGCGAGGTCCACGAGCGCTTTTCCGGCAGCGAGCTCCGGCAGTTCCGCCAGATGCATCCGGGCATCCACATCATGGCTCACCCGGAGTGTCCGCCCGATGTCCTCCAGGAGGCCGATTACGTCGGTTCGACGTCAGCGATGATCAGCCATGTCGGCAAGACGAAGCCAAAACAGGTGGCGATGATCACCGAGTGCTCCATGGCCGGCAACGTCGCCGCGGAACACCCCGATGTCGAATTCATCCAGCCCTGCAACCTCTGCCCCCACATGAAGCGCATCACGCTGGACCGCATCCTGCAGTCGCTGCAGGCGCTGGCGCCGCAAATCGACGTCCCGCCGGACACCGCCGCCCGCGCCCGGCTCGCCCTGGAGCGCATGCTCGAAGTCGGCCGGGACCAGGCGCGTGCCTGACACGCGGCGACACGGCGTGCGCGCCCTGCCTGCGTGACCACCATCTTGCGATCACCGGGACCATGAGCAGCACCGCAGCGTTCCCTGTTCTCGTCATCGGCGGCGGGCTCGGCGGCCTGTCGACCGCACTGCGCCTCGCCGATGCCGGACTCGACGTCGGCATCCTCTTCAAGCGCCAGACCAGCGAAAGCGCCAGCGCATGGGCACAGGGCGGTATCGCCGCGGCACTCGGCCCGGATGACTCGACCGAGGCACATATCGCCGACACCCTGACGGCGGGCGCCGGCATGTGCCGCCCCGAAGCGGTGCGCTTCGTCGTCGAGCGCGCCTCGGCAGCAATCGAGTGGCTGACCCGCCAGGGCGTCTCCTTCACCGCCGATGGCGCCCTTGAGGCGCAGGCCCACCATCTGACCCGTGAGGGCGGCCATTCCCGGCGGCGCATCGTCCACGCCGCAGACGCCACCGGTCAGGCCGTGATGGCCGCCCTGCACGCCCGCGTCGCCACGCACCCGCGCATCACGTTGTTGCCCGATCGCATCGCCATCGACCTGATCACGGCGAGGAAGCTCGGTGATGGCAGCGACGACCGCTGCCTCGGCGTCTATGCGCTGCACCGCGAGTCCGGCCAGGTCGAGACATGGGCGGCACCACACATCGTGCTTGCCACCGGCGGTGCATCGAAGGTTTACCTCTACACCACCAACCCCGACACTTCCACCGGCGATGGCATCGCCATGGCCTGGCGTGCCGGCTGCCGCGTCGCCAACCTGGAGTTCGTACAGTTTCATCCGACTTGCCTCTATCATCCGCAGGCCAAGTCGGTGCTCATCTCGGAGGCCGTGCGCGGCGAGGGTGGCGTGCTGCGTCTGCCGGATGGCCAGCGCTTCATGCCCGCCCACGACGAACGCGCCGAGCTGGCCCCGCGCGATATCGTCGCCCGGGCCATCGATGCCGAAATGAAGCGCAGCGGCCTCGACTGTGTCTATCTCGACATCAGCCACAGGCCGGCTGCCGAGATTGCCGGGCATTTCCCCAATATCATGAAACGCCTGCAGGGCTTCGGCATCGACATGACACGCCAGCCGATCCCGGTCGTGCCTGCCGCCCACTACACCTGTGGCGGCGTGGTAACGGACCTCGATGCACGCACCGACCTGCCGGGCCTCTATGCGATCGGCGAATGCACCTGCACCGGCCTGCACGGCGCCAACCGGCTGGCCAGCAACTCGCTCCTCGAGTGCCTGGTGTTTGCCGAAGCCGCACACCGCCACATCGTTGCCACGCAAGCGGGCACGGCACCGCGGGCCGACCTCCCGGCATGGGACGAGAGCCGCGTCACCGATCCCGACGAACAGGTCGTCGTCTCGCACAACTGGGACGAGCTGCGCCGCTTCATGTGGGACTACGTCGGCATCGTGCGCACCAACAAGCGCCTGGCACGGGCCCGGCACCGTGCCGAGCTGCTGCGCGACGAGATCGCCGAGTTCTACGGCCATTTCCGCGTCACCAATGACCTCATCGAGCTGCGCAACCTGGCGCTGGTGGCCGAACTGACGATCCGCAGCGCCACGGCACGCCAGGAAAGCCGCGGCCTGCACTGCAACCGCGACTACCCCGCCACGCTGCCCGACGACCAGGCGCGTGAGACGGTTCTTTCCCCGGGCTGAACACGGGCATCGGGCCGCCCGCCGACGGAGCAGACGCATGGCAAACCGCAGACCGCAACCGACAACCGGCGATCAGGAACTTGACGAATGGATCGAGTCGATGGAATCGGTGCTGCGCAGCGAGGGTGCGGAGCGGGCCAAGCAGCTGTTTCGCGCAGTGCGCGACTACCTCACCGATGCCGACGTCATCATCGAGGACGCGACGCTCAATACCCCATACCGCAACACCATTCCCCTCGCCGAACAACCGGCGTACCCCGGCAACATCGATATCGAGCGACATATCGAGAACATCAACCGCTGGAATGCCATGGCGATGGTGCTGCGCGCCTACGACAGCGGCACCGGGGTCGGGGGCCATATCGGCACCTATGCCTCCGCCGCGACCATGCTCGAAGTCGGGCTGCAGCACTTCTTCCGTTGTCGCGGTGAAGGTTATGGCGGCGACCTCATCAGCATCCAGGCGCACTGTGCACCCGGCATCTATGCACGAAGCTTCCTCGAAGGCCGGTTCGATGCCGTTCAGCTCGATCACTTCCGCCGTGAATTGCAGCCCGGCGGCGGCCTGTCCTCCTATCCCCACCCGCGCAATATGCCGGATTACTGGCAGTCACCCTGCGCCTCCATGGGCCTGTCGACACCGAGCTGCATCTATCAGGCACGCTTCGCCAAGTACCTGGAGAACCGTGGACTCAAGCCGTGCAATGGCGGCAAGGTATGGAACTTCATCGGCGACGGCGAGGCCGACGAGCCGGAGGTGCTCGGCACCATCAACATCGCGGCCCGCGAACGCCTCGACAACCTGATCCTCGTCTTCAACTGCAACCTGCAGCGCCTCGACGGGCCGGTGAGGGGCAACGGCAAGATCATCCAGGAACTCGAACGCAGTCTGCGCGGTGCGGGGTGGCACGTCATCAAGGTGATCTGGAGCGGTGAATGGGATCCGCTTTTCGCCATCGACCACGAAGGCGTCTTGCAGGCGCGCATGGAGCGGGCGGTCGACGGCGACTACCAGATGTATTCGGTGTCCAGCGGCCGCGAAGTGCGCGAGCACTGGGTCGGCGACGACGCGCGCCTGACGGCCATCATGCAGAGCCTGTCGGATGAGGAAATCCGCTGCATCCGACGCGGGGGTCACGACCAGCGCAAGATCTACGCCGCCTTCGAGCGTGCCACACGGATGCGCGACCGGCCGACCGCCGTACTCATCAAGACGATCAAGGGCTACGGCATGCAAGGCTATGAAGGCTCGAATGTCGTCCACCAGAAGAAGAACCTCGCCGTGGAAGAACGCATCGACACCGCACGCCGCCTCGGCATCCCGCTGTCCGCCGAGCAGGCCGCGCGGGCAGAGTATTACCGGCCGGCGCCGGACAGCGAGGCAATGCGCTACCTGCGCGCCCGGCGCGAGGCGCTCGGCGGCCGCTGGCCGCAGCGCGAGGCGGTTGCGCCAGCCCTCGAAGCACCGGCGCTGGCGCGCTTCCAGGAGCACCTCGCGGGTTCGGGCGAGCGGACGCTGTCGACGACCATGGCCTTCGTGCGCATGCTGTCGAAACTCATGGACGACCCCGCACTGGGCCGTTACATCGTGCCGATCGTCCCCGACGAGGCACGCACCTTCGGCATGGAGGCGCTGTTCCGCAAGGCCGGCATCTACTCCTCCGACGGCCAGAAGTACCGCCCCGTCGACAGCTCCACCCTGATGCCGTACCGCGAGACGACCGACGGCCAGATCCTTCAGGAAGGCATCTGCGAGGCCGGCGCACTGGCCTCGTTCCTTGCGGCGGGCACGGCCTACGCGGTGCACGGTGTACCGACCATCCCGTTCTACGTGTTCTATTCGATCTTCGGCTTCCAGCGCGTCGGCGACATGATCTGGAGCTGCGGCGACATGCTCTGCCGGGGCTTCCTGCTTGGCGGCACATCGGGGCGCACGACGCTGAACGGTGAAGGCCTGCAGCACCAGGACGGCCATTCGCAGATCATGGCCAGCACGGTACCCAACCTGCTGAGCTACGACCCGGCGTTCGCCTGCGAGCTGGCGGTGATCATCCGCGAAGGCATCCGGCGCATGTACACGCAACAGGAAAACGTCTTCTACTACATCACCATCCACAACGAGAACTACGCCATGCCCGCCATGGCAGCTGACGCGGAGGAAGGGATCATCCGCGGCATGTACCGCTTCCGCCGGTCCTCACTGCCGGCGGCCAGTCTGCGTCGGGCACACTTGTTCGGCAGCGGTGCGATCATGACTGAGGTGCTGCGCGCCGCCACGCTGCTCGAGGCGCATGGCGTGGCCACCGACATCTGGAGCGTGACGAGCTACAACGAGCTGTACCGGGAAGGGTTGCGCGTCGAGCGTGCAAACCTCCTCGGCGCGGCGACGGCGGCGGCGACGGCCATGCAACCCTATGTCGCGCGATGCCTCGACGGGGAAACCGGCGTATTCGTCGCCGCCAGCGACTACATGAAGGCCTTGCCGCTGTCGATCTCGCGCTGGGTACCCGGGCCTTACGTCGTGCTCGGCACCGACGGCTACGGTCTCAGCGAATCACGTCCCGACCTGCGGCGCTGGTTCGAGGTCAGTGCGGAATACATCGCCTGGAGTGCGCTGGCCGCACTGGCCGGTGCGGGTCAGGTCGACAGCGCCGAACTGCGCGAGGCCGCCGATGCCCTCGGCATCGACACCCGCAAGCCGGACCCGGCATTGCACGGCCCGGCGGAGGCGCGTCAAGGCGGCTGATGCGCCGCCGGCATCGTCTGCTCGATCAGCTCGATCCATTCGCCGGCGGGGCCCACGGTCACCGCCGTGCGCCGACCACCGTAGGGCATGCCCGCAACCGGTCGCGGGGGCGCACGCCAGCGCAGCGCAGGGTGGTGGATCCGGTCGACCATGAAGCTCACCATGGCAATCCCCCCCGGCAGCATGCCGGTACCCCGCGGCCGTGGTACGGCTGTCGGCGGGTATTCGTCGAGTTCGACGAGGAAGCGCCGGGGGAAGCGGGCCACGGCGAGGGGGAACCGGGTCGATTCGTCCAGACCGTGCGCCCGCGCCAGCACGCCGATCGGCCAGTGCAGCACGTCACCGAGCGGCAGGCCGAGCACGCCCCCCCAGTGGTCACGCAGGGCGTCGAGCGATGGCCCGGCGGCGACGACGATGAACACACGATCGACAGGCACACGGGCGCTGCCGAGCGCATAGCGGGTGCCGGCCGGAATGATCCGCGTCAGGTAGAGCACCTCGCCGGCCGGTCCGAGAACCTGCATGGCGCGCGGCGCATCCGGTGTGGTGTAGAGGTCCGCAGGCTCGCCGATGACACGGAACGGCGTTCCGGCGAGGCGCCGGGCCAGCCTGTCCGGGTCCTCGACGAGCAACTCGACGGCGTTCCAGCCGTGGGTCATGAACGCCGGTGCAGGCACCAGGCCCTCGGGTGCCTCGATGAAGCGCAGCCAGACCGGCTCGCCGCTCGCGGCCTCGAGCACCACGCTCATCCGGCCCGCCATCACCGGCGCATCCCATGCGGCGGCGAGCGCCGCAGGCACCGGCGCTCGTGCCACTTCGCGGTAATCGAGATGCGCGACGTAGGCCCCGGTGACCGCCGCCAGCCGCTCGACGACCAGTGTCACCATGACGACGCCCTCGAGCGTCATGACCGCACCGCCCTGGAGAGCACGAAGCGGGACCGCAACCACTTCTCGGCCTCGGCACAGAGGAACAGACCGGTGCCGGCGGCCATCACCACCAGCACACCGGCCGGTGACAAGGCCTGCGTGACGAACACGCGCTGCATGAACGGCGCATAGGTGAAGAGCAGCTGGGCGACGAAAACCACGGCGACGCCGACCAGCACGGCCGGTGCATGGACGAGGCTTCGCAGCGACATCCCGGGCACGCAGCGCACGTTGATCAGGTAGGCGATTTCCATGACGACCAGCGCATTGACGACCACGGTGCGCGCATGATCGAGCGGCAGCCCCTGCGCCCCGGCCCAGGCATAAGCCCCGAAGGCGCCGATGACGAACAGTGCAGAGACGAACCCCACCTGCCACAGCAGTGCCCCGTCGAGCAGCGGCTGGTCGCCGCGCCGGGGCCGGCGCGCCATGGTGCCGGGTTCGGCCGGCTCGAAGGCCAGGGTCAGCCCCAGCGCCACCGCCGTGACCATGTTGATCCACAGGATCTGCGCCGGCGTGATCGGCAACGCCAGGCCGAAGGCCAACGCCGTGAGGATGGTCAGCGCCTCACCACCGTTGGTGGGCAGCGTCCAGCCGATGACTTTCCTCAGGTTGTCGTAGACCGTACGGCCTTCCCGCACGGCCGCGACGATCGAGGCGAAATTGTCATCGGCGAGCACCATTTCCGCCGCCTGCTTGGCTGCCTCCGTGCCCTTCTCGCCCATCGCCACGCCGACATCGGCCCGCTTGAGGGCCGGTGCATCGTTGACGCCGTCGCCGGTCATGGCCACCGTCAGGCCACCCGCCTGCAGCGCCTCGACGAGCCGCAGCTTGTGCTCCGGCGTGGTCCGGGCAAAGACGCACGTGTCGCGAACGACACGGCGCAGCCCGGCGGCATCCAGCGCATCGAGTTCGCTCCCGGCCATGACACCCGGGTCGGCGGCCAGGCCCAGTTGCCGGGCGATCTCGCGGGCCGTCACCGCGTGGTCGCCGGTGATCATGATGACGCGGATTCCCGCCGAACGGCAGTCGGCCACGGCAGCGATGGCCTCGCTGCGCGGCGGGTCGATGAAGCCGCAGAGTCCGAGCATGACCACATGGCCGTCCAGCGACGCGTGCGACAGCTCGTGCCTGCCCGTCGCCAGGGGCCGCACCGCGATCCCCAGCACGCGCTGCCCCTGCACCGCCAGCTGTTCGGCGGCGCGCTGCCAGTGATCGGCACGCAGCGGGCAATCACCCGCTGCGCCGCGCTCGGCACGGCACATGGCCACGATCCGCTCCGGCGCCCCCTTGACGAGGATGAACGCACCGTCGTCGTGGCTGTGGTGCAAGGTCGCCATGAAGCGGCTGGCGGAATCGAAGGGAATCTCGTCGTCACGCGGAATCTGCCGACGCACATCCGCAGGGTCCATGCCGGCCTTCACCGCGAGGGTGAGCAAGGCCCCCTCCATCGGATCACCCTCGATCCGCCAGTGCTGCGCATCCCGGTGCAGTGCCGCGTCGTTGCACAGCAGTCCTGCACGGACCAGCTCGGCCATCACGCGCACATCCCCGTCGCGCGGCACGGCCTCGCCGACCGGTTCGACCGCCCCGTCCGGCTGGTAGCCGACGCCGCTCACTGCCCAGACGGCATCGGCTGTCACCAGCGCACGCACCGTCATTTCGTTGCGTGTCAGCGTGCCCGTCTTGTCCGAGCAGATGACCGATACCGAGCCGAGTGTTTCGACCGCCGGCAAGCGGCGGATGATGGCATTGCGCGCCGCCATGCGCTGCACGCCGATCGCCAGCGTGATGGTCATCACCGCCGGCAACCCTTCCGGAATCGCCGCCACGGCCAGCCCGATGACGATCATCAGCGCATCACCCGGCGCATAACCCTGCACCGAACTGGCAAAGACGAACACCGCCAGCGACAGCACCAGAATGATCACCGTCAGGCGGCTGGCCAGGCCATCCATCTGGCGTATGAGCGGTGTCTTGAGCGTCTCGACCTCGCTGATCAGCGCACTGATACGGCCGAGTTCCGTCGCCGCACCGGTGGTGACCACCACCCCGCTGCCCTGCCCGGCCGCAACGAACGTGCCGGACCATGCCATGCATGTGCGATCACCGAGCGGCGCATCGGGCGTCACGGGATCGACGGATTTGTCGACTGGCACCGACTCGCCGGTCAGCGCCGACTCGTCGATACGCAGGTTGCGCACGCGGACCAATCGCAGGTCGGCAGGGATGCGGTCGCCCGCCTCAATGAGCACGATATCGCCGGGCACGACCTGATCGGCCTGGATCGTCTGGCGCCTGCCATCGCGGATGACGGAAGCCCGCGGGTCGATCATGCCGCGGATGGCTTCCAGCGCACGCTCGGCACGGCCCTCCTGGATAAAGCCGATGACGGCGTTGAGCAGCACCACGGCAAGGATGACCAGCGCATCAACCCCGTGGTCCAGCGCAGCAGCCAATACGGCCGCCACCAGCAGTACGTAAATGAGCAGGTTATGGAACTGCAAAAGCAGCCGCACGACGGGGCCGCGCCGTTGCGCACGCGGGAGGCGGTTGGCACCGAAGGCCGCGAGCCGGCGTGTCACCTCGGCCGCGGCAAGCCCTGCGGGCGTCACCGACAGCGAGGCGAGGATTTCATCCACGGGACGGGCATGCCACGGCGCCGGCTGCCCCCCCCGGCTGTGGGGCGCATCGCATGCCTGTGCGGCGTCATCGGGCAACGGCATGTGCTCCCTCGCGAGTCGGCGGTTTCCGCGGTCGGGCCGGATGACCGGCATCTGCTAGTATTTTCCCCGCACCCGACGAGATCAACCACCGCCATGACCCACGCAGGCAACAGGACCGCGTCGGCCGATGCACAGGCTGTCGACACCGGTCTGGCCGGTCGCATTCACCGGGTGATGGTGGCCCTGTTGCAGGCGGTGATGGGCCTCGAATTGGCCGTCCTGCTGGTCCGCGGACAATGGTTCAGCGCCTTTCTCGTCCTGGCCATCATGGCCATGGCGCTCCTCCCGCTGCTGTTGCGTGACCGTTTGCCGGTGAGCGTGCCGGCCGAATTCCAGATCATGGCGGTGGCATTCGTTTTCGCCGCACTGTTCCTCGGCGAGATCCGCCGCTACTACGACCGCTACTGGTGGTGGGACATCCTGCTGCACGGGGCTTCCGGCCTGTTGCTCGGCCTGGTCGGCTTCCTGCTCGTCTACGTGCTCAACGAAAACCGTAGGGCCGCGGTACAGATGAAGCCCCGCTTCGTGGCCTTCTTCGCCTTCCAGTTCGCGGTTACGGTCGGTGTCCTGTGGGAGATCTTCGAATTCGCCATGGACCAGTTCTTCGGCCTCAACATGCAGAAACCGATGCTCGGCGACCCGTCGGGACTCACCGACACCATGTGGGACCTGATCGTCGACACCCTCGGTGCCTTCATCATCAGCACCACCGGCTGGTGGTACATGGAACGCGGCGAGGTCTCGTTCATCGAGAGCTGGATCCGCAAGTTCATCCACCGCAACCCGCGCCTGTTCCGGCGCTGAGCCGGCAGCGGCCGCCTTGAATCAGCAGCGCCCGTCCCGGCGCTGCCCGGCGGGCGGGCTGGCACCAGGCCCCTGGCCCGGGGCGTCACGGCGGCCGCGGCGCGCGGCCGGAATGCCGGTCCGGGCGGTTGCCTGCCCCCATGCGGCCTGTCATTGACCTGAGTCAATATTTACGAATAAAAATGATAATGATTTCTATTTACAACAATGAGCCGGCTGTCCATACTCGCGTCCCTGTCGAATTCACCTCTTCAGGAGACGCACAATGCCTCAGTCATCCAGCGGGCTTGCCCGCCTGCTCCTGGCCACCCTGGCACTCGCCCCCCTCCTGCCGCTGACCACCCGGGCGGCAGACGATACGGCGGCACCGGGGGGCGGGATCCTCGAGCGGATCGTCGTCACGGCCACCCCCCTCGGCCACCGCACCATGGAAGGCTCAGTGCAGTTCATCGACGAGGACCAGCTCGAACGCCATGGCCACGGCGACATCAACCGGGTCTTGCGCCAGGTACCGGGTCTCAACCTCGTCGAAGAAGAAGGCTTCGGCATCCGGCCGAACATCGGTATCCGTGGCAGCGGCACCAACCGCAACAGCAAGATAGCCGTGCTCGAGGACGGCATTGCCATCGCACCTGCCCCCTATGCGGCACCTGCCGCCTACTATTTCCCGCGCGTGACACGCATGCAGGGCGTGGAGGTCAGCAAGGGACCGGCCGCCATCAAGTACGGCCCGCAGACTGTCGCCGGCGCGATCGGCTTCTATTCGACGCCGATCCCCGACGGGGGCGATGACCGACCCGGCGGCCGACTCGATGTGCTGGCCGGCAACTTCGGCAGCACCCGGGTCCACGGCCAGGTCGGTGGTTACACGGCCACGGCACGAGGGCTGCGGATCGGCCTCGGCGTGGAGACGCTGCGCGAGCGCTCCGATGGTTTCAAAACACTCGACGACGGCGGCGATACCGGTTTTGCCATCGACGACCACGTCGTCAAGCTGGCCATCGAGAGCGCCGACGGGGCGCGCCTGCCCCAGTCGCTGGAACTCAAGTTCCAGCATTCCGACGAGGACTCCAACGAAACCTACCTCGGTCTTGGCCGCTCCGACTTCGACGCGACACCCTACCGGCGTTATCGTGCCAGCCAGAACGACCACCTTGACGTGAAGCACCAGACCCTGCAGGCCAGCCATCGCATCGAACTCGGCAGGCACATGGACCTGACGACCGTGCTCTACCAGACCGACACCGAACGCACCTGGTACAAGCTCAACGACGTACGCAACGCCGCCGACACCGGTTGGGTCAGCCTCAAGAACATCCTCGCCGACACGGCAGCCTTCCCGGTCGAATACGCGGCATTGGTCGGCGCACCGGGCGACAGTTCTGCGCCGGGGGCCCTGCGCGTGCGCAACAACCATCGCAGCTATCAGGCCAAAGGCATCCAGTCGGTGCTCGGTATCGCTGTCCAGCATGGTCCGTTCAGCCACGACATCGACGCCTCACTGCGCTACCACGAAGACGAAGAGGACCGCTACCAGAACGATGACCGTTACCAGATGAGCAACGGCAGCCTGTTGCTGACGCAGGCCGGCAGTCCCGGCAGCCAGGACAATCGCCTCGGCGAGGCAGAAGCCTGGGCCGCCTACCTGCGCGACGAGATCGCTTTCGGCCGCTGGACGCTCGTCCCCGGTCTACGTTACGAGCGCATCCGGCTCACGCAGCGCAACTGGGGAAGCGGCGATCCGGGACGCAACGGCGCGCCGGCCACGCGGCGCAACACCGTCGACGTGCTGCTGCCAGGCCTCGGTGCGACCTGGCGCCTCGACGAACACTGGTCATTCTTCGGCGGCGTGCACCGCGGGTTCATCAACCCCGCGCCGGGCTCTGACTCCGATGCCGAAAAATCATGGAACTACGAAGCCGGCACGCGCTACGCCCATGGTGCGCTGACGGCGGATGCCACGGCCTTCCTCGTCGACTACCGCAACCTCGTTGGCACCTGCACGGCATCCACCGGCGGCGACTGCAACATCGGTGACCAGTTCGACGGCGGCCGGGCGCGGGTCCACGGCCTCGAGTTTCGCGCGGGGTACGACGCCGCAGCACTGTTCGACAGCCCGTGGTCACTGCCCATGTCGCTCGCATGGACCTGGACCCGGAGCGAGTTCAGGAACAGCTTCTCGAGCAGCTTCGGCGAATGGGGCACCGTCAGTTCAGGCGATGAACTGCCGTACATACCCGACCACCAGTTGACGCTCAACGCCGGCATCGAAGCCGGCAACTTCCGCTTGCACGTGACCGCCAACCACGTCGATGAGACCCGCGCCCAGGCCGGCGATGGCCCCGTTCCCGCCGCGCAACGCATCGAGTCGCGAATGCTCGTCGATGTGTCGGGCGAGATCGACCTGAACCCCGCAGTCAGCCTCTGGGCCACGGTGGAGAACATCACCGATGAAATCTACAACGTGGCCCTGCGTCCGGCCGGATACCGACCGGGTGCACCGCGGACCGTGATGGCCGGCATCAAAATGCGTTTCTGAGATCCAGGGTGTTCAGCCGGGCGCCTGCAGCGGCACCGGCTCGAGCACCCAGTTGCCCGACTGCCGACGGGCTGGACACGGGATCGCCATGGCGACGTCGCCCTGGCGGTCCTTCATCGCCCGCATGTCGATACGCCAGCCGGCGGCATCCCATTTCTCCAGCCATTCGCGATAGCGCACCACCGCATGGTCACCGGGCACGAGGATCTCCCGAATGTTGCTGTCGGGCGTGCGCACCGGGTTGAGGGACTCGAGCACGGCGATGTCCTCGTGGACGATCTTCAGCGTCAGCTCTTCGACACGCTGGTCATGCTGGTCTTCGAGCAGCCAGTTGCGCATGTTGACGAAGAAGATCCGCGTATGGCTGTCGTCGACGGGCGCCTCGAACAGATACTGGTGAAAGGAGTTGGTGGCGGTGAGGTCGATCCAGGTGACGAGCTGGTTGGGCCCCTGGTGCCATGAACCGGCGGCACCGAGCCGTGCACCGGTCTTGTCGCCGGCCAGGGTGGTGTTGTCGTCTCGCTTGCCGCCAAAGGCCAGGTAGAACTTGCTGCCCCACGGGATCTCGGTGACCTGGAAGGGCTCCCGCTGCTTTTCCGGCGGCAGCATCGGAGCGCCCTGCATCGGGTGCACGAACTCGTTGTGGATCGGGTCGAGGCCATTCTCGATCGAGCGTTCGTAATAGCAGTCGACATCGAGGATGTAGAGTTGTGCCTTCCAGCCCGGCGTGTCGTACTCCTCGATGTCGTAGAGCGGCGGTCTCTCGTCTTCGGGAAGGTCGCCGAGGAAGGCAAAGACGATGCCGTAGCGCTCCTGGACCGGGTAGGCGTCGACCTTGGCGCGCGGCGGCACGCGCCCTTCGCCCAGCGAGGGCACCTTGCCACAGACCCCGTCGCCGCCGAATTCCCAGCCGTGGTAGGGGCAGGCGACGCGGTCACCGATGACCTTGCCACGCGACAGGGAGCCGCCGCGGTGCACGCAGGTGTCGGACAGCACGTGCGCCTGCCCGGCGCCATCGCGAAAGACGACGAAGGGCAGGCCGAGCACCTGGGCGCGCAGCGGCCGGCCGGCGCCGACATCGACCGAGCGGGCCATCGGATACCAGAAGTTGATGTACATGGAGAACCTCCTGCCGCCAGTGTGCCAAAGACGCCCCGACCGCGGGGGCGTCCGATCGCCGCATGGCCGTATCGTGGCCCGGCAGCCGGTCAGCCCACACCCTGGTCGAGCACCTCTCCGTGTTCGCGCGTGGCGTGGAACCGGATGGCCGGCCAGCGTTCTTCGGTCAGCTTGAGGTTGTAGCGGTTGGTGGCGAGGAACACGGGATTGCCCTCGACATCCACGCCAACGGACGCAGCCTCGGTCTGCATGAAGCGGCGTCGCGTCACCTCGTCGGAGAAGCGCAACCAGCGCGCCGTGTAGATGTCGACGGCATCGTAGACCGCATCGACGCCGTATTCGCTGGCCAGGCGGTGCGCGACGATCTCGAACTGCAAGCGGCCGACGGCACCGAGCAGGGTCTGCGCCCCGCCCCGTGCGCTGATGACCTGGATCGCCCCCTCTTCACCCAATTCCTTCAATCCTTTATTTAATTGTTTGTTTTTAAGAGGATCTTTCGGCCTGACAGCTGTGAACAACTCGGGGGCGAAATACGGGATGCCGGTGTAGGCCAGGGCCTCCCCCTCAGTCAGCGTGTCGCCGATCTGCAGTTGGCCGTGGTTGTGGATGCCGATGATGTCGCCGGCCACGGCATCCTCGCTCAGCACGCGCTCGTTGGCCATGAAGGTCAGCACGTTGGCCAGCTTGATCTCGCGCCCGAGCCGGAGGTGGCGGACCTTCATCCCCGGCCGGTAGCGCCCGGAGCAGAGGCGGAAGAAGGCGATGCGGTCGCGGTGCCGCGGATCCATGTTGGCCTGGATCTTGAAGACGAACCCGGAAAAGGCCGGCTCCGTCGGCCCGACGGCACGGGCGCCGCCATGACGCGGCTGTGGCGACGGCGCCCAGTCGAGCAGCGCCTTGAGGATTTCCTGGACGCCGAAATTGTTGATCCCCGAGCCGAAGAACACCGGGGTCTGCTGCCCGGCGAGGAACAGCGGCACATCGAAAGGCAGGCTCGCCTCGCGGATCAGCCCGATCTCGGCCCGGGCATTGCCGATCTCGCCCGGATACAGCGCATCGAGGCGCGGGCTGTCGAGGCCCTCGATGACCTCGACATCGGCATGGCGCCGCTCGCCACCGGCAGTGAAGCGCAGCAACCGGCCGTCGAGCAGGTGGTAGACACCACGGAAGCACTTGCCCATGCCGATCGGCCAGGTCACCGGCGCGCAGTCGATCTTCAGCGTGCCCTCGATCTCCTCGAGCAGGCTCACCGGGTCACGCACCTCACGGTCCATCTTGTTGACGAAGGTGATGATCGGCGTATTGCGCAGCCGGCAGACCTCGAGCAGTTTGATGGTCTGCGCCTCGACGCCCTTGGCGGCATCGATGACCATCACCGCCGCGTCGACCGCGGTCAGCACGCGGTAGGTATCTTCAGAGAAATCCTCGTGGCCGGGTGTGTCGAGCAGGTTGATGGTGTGGCCGGCATAGCTGAACTGCATCACGGAGGACGTCACCGAGATGCCGCGCTGCTGCTCGACGGCCATCCAGTCCGATGTCGCGTGGCGGGTTGCCCGGCGGGCCTTGACGGCACCCGCCAGCTGGATGGCGCCACCATAGAGCAGCAGCTTTTCCGTGAGCGTGGTCTTTCCGGCATCGGGGTGCGAGATGATGGCGAAAGTCCGCCGTCGGGCCACATCGGCCGTCAGCCCGGCGCCCGGCACCGTGATCGCACCCGCATCGGCCATGGCTATCGTGCCCCGGTATCGGCGGGCTTGCGGAAGCGCAGCACGAACTGGTCGGTGCGCCCGCGGACCGCCGGGTCGAACACGCTGCGGTCGAGGTTGTCGAGCGGGTTGCGCAGCACGTCACTTTCGCCGTCGGGGATGAAGCCGGCCGCGATGGCCTCGCGCCGGACCCGTGCCGGGTCGACACGGTGGAGGGCGATGCCGGCTTCGGGCGAGGTGCCGGGCGAAGCCGCGTGGTCGACGATGCCGAGCACGCCGCCGGGCTTCAACGCCGCACGCAATTCAGCCAGCAGGCGCTGTGCGTCCACCGGTACCCAGCCGGCCACACGGTCATCGAGGTAGATGTCATGCCAGGCGTTGATGACCAGCACCATGTCGAAACGCGCCTCGGGCAGCGCAAGCCGGTTGTTCTCGGCCACCAGCCGCTCGACGTTGGCAAGGCGCCCCGGAGCAAACCGCTCGGCGAGTTCGGCCTCGGCAACACGCAGGTAGGGGGCATTGTTGTGCGCGACCACGCGGCCGCCACGGCCGACGACCAGTGAAAGCAGTTCGGTGTAGTAGCCGCCCCCGGACCACAGGTCGAGGACCTCCATGCCGGGCCGCACGCCGAAAAAGCGCAGCACCTCGAAGGCACGACGATCTGCATCACGGGCCCGGTCGGCACCACGCCGCACCGGGCTGTCGAGCGCGGCACGCAGCGCCCGGTCGAGCGCCGACGACTCGCGCTGCGCCGGGTGCTTGACAGATTCTTCGGAGGCCAGGCGCGGCACCGGCGCCGTCGACGCGCTGGCCGCCGACTGGGCCAGCGCCTCGGAACGTGCCGGGTCGGGGCGCGAGCCGGCACAGCCACCCAGCACCAGCCACGCCACGGCGGCCACCAGCAACCTGTTCATCGCCCGATTCTCTCTCTGCACCAGCCACGCCCGCACCGCAGGGCACGGGCAGATGGTAGCCGATGCACGCCGCGCATGGGCCATTTACAATGCCGGCGCACCCCCAGCAGGCAGACCCGTGAAATACTGCAGCGAATGCGGCCAGCCACTCCGCACGACGGTCCCCTCCGGTGACAGCCGACCCCGGCAGGTCTGCACCGCCTGCGGCACCGTCCACTACCAGAACCCGAAGATCGTCGCCGGCTGTGTACCCGAATACCAGGGGCAGATCCTGCTCTGCCGGCGCGCCATCGAACCCCGGCATGGCTTCTGGACCGTACCGGCCGGGTTCATGGAGATCGGTGAAAGCCTGTCCCATGCCGCGCTGCGCGAGACCCGCGAGGAAGCCCTCGCCGAGGTCGAACTCGGCGCGCTGTTCGCGATCGTCGATGTCATCCACGCCGCGCAGGTCCACGTGTTCTTCGCCGCCCGCCTGCCGGAACCCCGCTTCGGCGCCGGCGAGGAAACTCTCGAGGCACGCCTTTTCAATATCGCCGCAATCCCGTGGGACGACCTGGCTTTCGCCAGCGTGCGCATCGCGCTGGAGGAATACCTGCGGCTCGACGGCCGCTGGCGCGATGCGCCGGCACGACTCTCCTGCGCACCCCCGCGTCGCCCGGCACCCGCCGGCGGCACGGGACCGATTGTCGCAGGGGAGTAGCGCACACGGCCATGGATGGGGCATTGTCCGGCCCCGCGCCGCAGGCCGCCCGCGGGATTGGATTTCACGGCTGAAGCCTCTAAAGTACGCGGCTCCCATCCGCCGGAAACGGGGGCCGGGCGGATGATCTCAAGGAGTGTGATAAATGACTTTCGTCGTCACTGAGAAGTGCATCAAGTGCAAGTACATGGACTGCGTCGAGGTCTGCCCGGTCGACTGCTTCCATGAAGGCCCCAACATGCTCGTCATCGACCCGGACGAGTGCATCGACTGCACCTTGTGCGAACCCGAATGCCCGGTGGAGGCGATCTTCGCCGACGACGAAGTGCCGGCCGACCAGAAGGACTTCCTCAAGCTCAACGCCGAACTCGCCAAACAGTGGCCGGTGATCACCGAGGTCGGCACGCCGCCGGCCGACGCCGATCAGTGGGCCAAGGTCGACGGCAAGCTCAAGTACCTCGAGCGCTGATCACGCGGGGCACCGACCCCGCCCCACGGATACTTCTAGTTGGCGGGGGCAACGGGCCGGTTGCTGTCGGCGATGTGCCTCGCCAGTTCCGCCGGCGGCACGTAGCCGCCGAGCAGTTCACCCGACTCGAGGACGATCGCCGGCGTGCCGAGCAGGCCGACATCACGGCCCAGCTCGTAGTGGCGGGCCACCGGGTTGGGGCTGCAGGTTTTTTCCTTCAGCACCTCGCCCATCTTCGAGCGCGTCAGGGCGCGCGGCCGGTCGGCGGCGCACCAAACCTGCTCGGCCTTGGTCCAGCTCTCGGTGCCCGGCCCGCTGCGCGGGAAAAACAGGTAGCGCACGCGGATACCCCGTGCGTTGTATTCGGCGATTTCACGATGCAGCTTGCGGCAGTAGCCGCAGTCGATATCCGTGAAGACATGGATCGTCGAGGTATATTCCGCCGGCGCGAAGATCACTGTCTGGTCGTCGGCAACCTCCATGAGCAGATCCCGGCGCAGGCCATGGCGGCGCTGCTCGGTGAGGTTGGCATCGGTTTCGGCATCGATGACGTCACCGCGGAACAGGTGCCGCCCATCGGCCGACACGTAGGCGATCTCCGACCCGACACGCACTTCCCACAGCCCGGCGACGACCGATGGCTGGATGTGCTCGGGACGTATCTCCGGCCAGCGCGCCGCGATCAGCGCACGGGGATCGCTCGACAGCGCGGTGTCTGCCGCCAGCACCTGGCCGACAAGGCAGCCGAGAATGGCAACGAGGGTCGCCCGATACAGGGGAAACCGGCCTGGCATCATGCGCGTCATCTCCATCGGGGTACATCCGTGATACGCCCGGCCTCAACGCCGGGACCGGCGGCATACTAGCACGCAGGCCAGAGGCCGCCGGGCCACGGATCAGCCGCGCGGATGATGCTGGGCGTGCAGTTCCTTGAGCCGTTCGCGGGCCACGTGCGTGTAGATCTGCGTCGTCGACAGGTCGCTGTGCCCCAGCAACATCTGCACGACGCGCAGGTCGGCGCCATTGTTGAGCAGGTGTGTTGCAAAGGCATGACGCAACGTGTGCGGGGACAGCTTGCCGGTGATCGACGCCTTGCGCGCGTAACGCTTGATGATGTGCCAGAAGGCCTGGCGCGTCATGCGGTCGCCGCGCCGGGTCGGAAACAGGTAATCACTCTGCCGCTCGAGCAGGATCTCGGCGCGCGGCCCGGCACAGAACTCCCGCACCCAGCGCTGCGCTTCTTCACCGATGGGGATGAGACGTTCACGGTCACCCTTGCCGCGAATGCGCAGCACGCCCTGGTTGAGGTTGACCTGGTTCTGGCGCAGGTTGATGAGTTCCGAGACGCGCAGCCCCGTGGCGTACAGCACTTCGAGCATCGCGCGGTCACGGTAGCCGAGCGGGTCGCTGATCTCGGGTGCGGCGAGCAAAGACTCCACCTCGCTCTCGGTCAGCGACTTGGGCAGCGCACGGCCGACCTTGGGCATGTCGATGCGCTGGGTCGGATCTTCCTGGATGGTGCCCTCGCGGAGCAGGAAACGGTAGAAACGCCGGAAGCTGGACAGCTGGCGGGCCGTCGAGCGCGGCTTGGACCCCTGCCTTGCACGTGCCGCCATGAAAGCCAGCAGGTCGGCACGGCTGGCGTAGATGAGGCTGGTGTCGCGCTGGGCCAGCCAGCGCTGCAGGGCCATCAGGTCGGCACGGTAGGCGCCGAGCGTGTTCACGGACAACCCCCTCTCCATCCAGATGGCATCCAGGAACTTGTCTATGATGCCCTCCGTCGAGGCCGGTCTGGCACTGCCACCCGAGAGGTGATTGAGCGATGCTTCGGACATTTGGATCAGGTTCCCTGCTGCGGGCGCGGCCCCCCCACCCTGCCGCCTTGCGGCGGCGGCACGTCCCGGGTCGTCACGTGCCGGGCTGTGCAGCGGGTGGTCGGCGCAGTGCTCTGTGCAGCGGAGTATGCGCAGTGCATGAGTGATACGGCGTGACCATACTCACAACTTATGACGGATAACATAAGCGTCAAACGCATTGCTCATTTTGCAGGAGAAGCGGCACCTTGAAGGGGTGGTTCATGCGCATCGGCCGCTCGATCTGGGGCCTCTGGGCGGTGACCAGTTTCATCGTCGTCTGCCTGCCGGTCGTCACCGCCATCACCGCACTGCCGCAACAGTCGCGGCGGCGGCGTGCTGCGCGCCGCGCAGCAACAGGCTGCTTGTGGCTGGCGGGCATCCCCATCGATGTATCGGGGTTGCACCACGTCCCGGAAACCGGCTGCATCGTCGTCGCCAACCATGCCAGCTATCTGGATGGCATCCTTCTGACCGCAGTGCTCCCGCCAAGGTTCAGTTTCGTCATCAAGCGGGAGATGTCGCGCGTTCCCCTCGCCCACCTGCTGCTGCGCCGGATCGGAGCCGAGTTCGTCGAGCGCCACGACACGCAGAAGAGCGCCGTCGATGCGCGCCGCCTGCTGCTGCGTGCCCGCGAGCGCATGTCGCTGGCCTTCTTCCCCGAGGGCACGTTCCGCCGTGAGCCCGGCCTCGGCCACTTCCACCACGGCGCATTCCGGACCGCCACGCGCAATGGCCTGCCGGTGATCCCGGTCATCATCCGCGGCACCCGCGACGTCCTGCCGGCCGGGCAGTTGCTGCCGCGCCCGGGGCGCCTTGAGGTCATCGTCAAACCGCCGCTCGAAACGCCGCCTGGCGATCGCGGCCATGCGCTCGCCGACGCGGCACGGCGCTGCATCCTCGAGGACCTCGGCGAACCCGACCTCATCAACACCGTGCCGGGCCATTTTCACCGGGCACCCTGACCGCGCGGTCCCGCGCGTGGAAACGCATCACCACCGCCGGCGACGGGCCGAAGCTTGGCTGCGGCGACGTTGCTCTGCATAATCGGCCGCCGCATGCCGGGCCTGCGCCGGCCACGGCAACGCCCCCGCCCTGACCCGGAGCCAGACCCGTGAACCAAGCACCTGTCGTCATCGCCGCCCGCCGCACGCCCATCGGGGCTTTCCAGGGCGCCCTCGCCCCGCTCACCGCCCCCCTGCTGTCGGCGGCCGCAACACGCGCCTGCCTGGTTGACGGCCGGATTGAAGGCGGCGAAATCGGCGAGTTCCTGATGGGCTGCGTCCTGCAGGCAGGCATCGGCCAGGCCCCCGCACGCCAGGCGGCGATCGCCGCCGGACTGCCGGTCTCGGTACCCACGACGACGGTCAACAAGGTCTGCGGCTCCGGGATGAAGAGCGTGCACATCGCCTGCGACCTGATCCGCACCGGGCAGGCCGAGGTTGTACTGGCGGGCGGCATGGAGTCGATGAGCAACGCGCCCTACCTCCTGCCCAAGGTTCGCGAAGGGCTGCGCATGGGGCACAAGGAAGTCCTCGACCACATGTTCCTCGACGGCCTGCAGAACCCCTACGATGGCCAGATGATGGGTTTTTTCGCCGATGCCACGGCACGGCGCTACGGATTTTCCCGCGCGGACCAGGATGCATGGGCGACAGCCTCCGTACAGCGCGCCCTGGCAACGATCGAAAGCGGTGCCTTCGACGCCGAGATCGCACCGCTGGTCGTCAAGACCCGCAAAGGCGAAGTGGAGGTCGGCAGGGACGAAGAACCCGGCCGCTGCGACCTGGCGCGAATCCCGACCATGCGTCCGGCGTTCGGCAACGACGGCACCGTCACCGCCGCCACCAGTTCATCGATCTCCGACGGCGCCGCGTCGCTGCTGCTGATGAGCGCCGCCGAGGCCTCGCGCCGCGGGCTGCAGCCGCTGGCACGCATCGTCGGCTACAACAGCCATGCCCATGAGCCGGAATGGTTCACCACGGCGCCCGGCCCGGCCATCCAGCGGCTGTTGCAATCGCTGGGCTGGCAAGCCGGGGACGTCGACCTCTACGAGATCAACGAGGCGTTCGCCTGCGTCGCCATGGCCGCCACGCGCGATGTCGGCATCGACCCCGCACGGGTCAACGTCCATGGCGGCGCCTGTGCGCTCGGCCATCCCATCGGCGCCACCGGCGCACGCCTGCTGGTGACGCTGATCCACGCCCTCCGGCAGCGCGGCGGTCGCCGCGGCATCGCCGCAGCCTGCATCGGCGGCGGCGAAGCCATCACCGCTGCGGTCGAAATCGTTTAGACAAGGCAGAAGTCGCCCGGGCACCCCTGGTTCAACGGGACTTCGGCAGCACGGGGGCGCATGGCCCGGAGCCCCCCGGGCCCCGTCAACGCGGGGAGCGTCTCACGACACCGCAGATCTCGCGCGCCTCGGCCGCCGTCGCGATCGGGCGCTGCAACTCGCCGGCAAGGCGCACCACGCGCTCGACCAGTTCCCGGTTGGTGGCGAGCCGGGTCCGCCCGTAGTCGTAGTGGATGGCATCCTCGAGGCCGACACGCACATGGCCGCCGGCGACCAGCGCGGCCGTATTCATCGGCAACTGGAACTGACCCAGGCCTGCGGCCCCCCAGGCCGAGTCACCGGGCAGCGCGGCGACCAGCGCCGCCAGGCTGCAGAGGGTCGCCGGCGCGGTATTGAGGTTGCCGAGCAGCAGGTTGAAGTATTTGCGGCCGCCGACGAGGCCGTTGCGTTCGAGGTAGCGCGCCAGGTTGATCATGCCCAGGTCGAAGACCTCGAGTTCGGGACGAACGTCCTGGTCCTTCATCGCCAGCGCCAGGCGCTCGATCATTTCGATCGTATTGCGGCTCGCCCCGGTGAGGAAGTTGAGTGAACCGAGCGTCAGGCTGGCCATGTCCGGCCGCGCCGGCTCATCGAGGTAGAGCACCGCGGCCCGGTGTTCGAAATCGCTCCAGTTGCGCCCGGAGGTGGTCGCCGCGCAGATCAGCCCCGGCCGCTCGCGGCGGATGCCGGTGATGATCTTCTCGTAGAGTGCCGGGTCCGGCGTCGGCTGCCCGTCGGCATCCCGCGCATGCAGGTGGACGACGCGCGCGCCGGCATCGTGGACCGCCACGGCATCGGCGATGATCTCGTCGACCGAGAGGGGCACGTGCGGCGTCTGCGCCCGCGTCGGAATCATGCCCGTCAAACAAACGTTGATGACCAGTGGTGGATAGGGCGCCAGGGGATGGGCATCGTTGGCCGCGATGTATTCGAGGCGACGGCGCTCTCCCTCTTCACAGGTGGCGAAATAGTCGTCGAGGTCTGTTTCCAGCGTGGTCCAGTGATCGACATCCTCGAGACCGAAGGCGCACTGCTTGGCCAGCGTGCCGACCGGCCGGTAACCGTAGTGCTTGCGATACCACAGAATCGTGTCGGGCCGGTCGGCATTGGTGATCAACGTCCGCACGCCGGCCTGGTGCATGACCTCCATGCGCCGGTGCTGCAGCGCCTTGCCGATGCCGAGTCCGCCACATTCCGGCAGCACGCCGAGCAATGTCGTCTTGCCGCGGCCCTCGCCGAGCAGCCGGTAGCCGGCGGCACCGACGACACGCCCGTCGAGGCGCGCGACGAAGAAGCAGTCGAGGTCGAGTTCCTCCATCTCCACCGAAGGGACATGGTGCATGTTGTACGGGCGCATCACGGCGAGGATTGCCTCGCGATCACCCTGCGCAGCACCGTCGATGACAAAAGCCATGGGCTCTCCCTGGTTTTCCGAAATCAGCCAGTCAATCGCCGGCGCAGCGAGCGCCCGAGGCGGTACAGCGGCCTGGGCACCGGCCGCAGCAGCAGGGCCATCAGTCGCTGGTAAAGCGTGTAGCGGTGGCCGTGCTGGCGAACATACTCCAGGACCTCGACGGTCAGCGGCAGGTGCCCGCTGCGCGCGAGCAGCTGGGTGACGACATAACGGTTGCGCTCGCGGCGCCAGCGGTCCATGTCGAAGACCCCTGCAAACCGGTCCAGCAGCCCGAGGAGTTCCAGCGTGTAGAGCGTACGGCAGCACTTCGGGCAACGGGCACAATTGCGCCCGTCGAGGCTTTCGGTGGCACAGATGTTCAACCAGTGCTCGATACCCGGCACTTCGGCCACCCGGCGGGTCTTTTCGATACGCGTGTACTGGCTCCCCGAGGCCACCATGTCCAGCGAACCCGTCGACAGCAGCGGCACGGCAACCGGATCGGCCAGTGCGCTGTCGTAGCTCGGCGCGATGCGCAGGTCACGGTAGCGGAAGGTCGAGGCGTAGTAGTAGCGGGACAAAAGTCCCTGCAGGACCAGCGCCACGGCCAGATTGCGCGTCGTGTGCGTCTGCTCGAAATCCATCGGCAGCAGTTCGGCCAGGTTCGAGTCGACGGCGATGAGTGGCAGACCGATGCGCTCGGGATAGCCGCGGACCGCGGCATGGCGCTGGTGGAACAGGTGCCGGGCGCGGGCCGGGTCGCGCACCCCGTGCGAACCGACATTGTTGAAGGTGAAATGCGTCAACCGGAACCCCGCTGGCATGGGGTTGATGAAATGGTCGTGGACGACGGTGAAGGAGTCGATGCCCGCCGAAAAGCCGGTGCCGACCGCGCCCGGGGCCGCACCGGAAGGCGGTGCCACGTCGACCAGTTCGGCATCGATGCGCACGGGGCGCAGGCCCGGCAGCAGCACGCACATCAGCGGCTGGTAGTGGTGGACGAGGTTGTAGTGCAACCGGGCGCAGAGCGGTGCCGCCACTCGCAGGTGCTCGCCGAGCTGCATGGCCCGCAGCAGCATCGCCACGACGAAGCCATCGGCGCGATCGCGCATCAGGGCGCCGGCGTGTGCTGGCGCCACGCCAAACCACAGGCGCGCGTCACCCTCGGCCGAGGAAATGCCGACGGCAATGCGCACCAGCCCGTCGCTTTCTTCGAGTTCGGGCACACCGATGTGCATCACGGCCACCTGCCAATGGGCACCAGGGCTATACTCGCCGCAGGCTGGTCCACACGATGCCCCCTGCGATCCATGAACCGCGAAGTCTGGCACACGTTCCCCGGCGGGACGAGCCCGCCGTGACACCCGCCACCGGCCACTCCCTGGCCATCTATGCCCGTTCGCTGAGGCCCTGTTCCGGGAGCGCACGCATCGTGCTGGGGTTGACCCGCGCGCTGGTCGACGACGGCCATGCCGTACATCTCTATGGTCGGCGCATGGACCGTGACGGCATCCGGGACGCCGGAGGCACCCCCCACCGCGACTGGCTCGACGTATTGCCGCGCCGGGCCAGCGGCTGGTTCCGCGGGTTCGGTCGCCGCGCGCCGCGGCCGGCGCTGACCGCCCGCCACGATGCCATGATCGGCGACGGCGAGATCGAGACCCAGGACGCCTTGCTCCTGCACAACGTCGTGCGCAGCGAGGCCGAGATGCTCGGCGAGGCAGCGGGCCCCCACTACACACGGATGATCGCCCACCAGGAACACATCCTGCGCAACCACCGCTTCGGGCTGCTGGTGGCCAATTCGAACCTCATGGCCAGCGAAGTCGTCGCACGCTACGGGGTTCCGACCGACGACATCGTCGTGCTCCATCCGGGCGTCGACACCCGGCGCTTCGCACCCGACCCGCTGGCCCGGCAGCGGTTACGCGAACTCCTGGGCCTGCGCCCCGACCAGTTGCTGGCCGGCTACATCACTTCGGGGAATTTTGCCCTGCGGGGCATCGGTACCCTGACCGAGACCGTGGCCGCGCTGCAGGCCGACCACGGCGACCGCCTGCGGGTGCTGGCGGTCTGCAACCAGCGCAACGAAGCACTGCTTCGCCAGGCATTCCACCAGCAGGGCTGCGGTACGCAGCTGATCTGCCTGCCCAAGACCCACCACATCGAGACCTACCTCCAGGCCCTCGACCTGCTGCTGCACCCGGCCCACTTCGAGACCTTCGGCCTGGTGGTCAGCGAGGCCGCCGCCTGCGGCTGCCCGGTCGTGACCTCCGAACGCAGCGGTGCCGCGGAGCTGTTTTCAGGTCGGGCCCGCGAGCCCGTCGCCCACCTGCCGCAGGCCGCCGCCCTCGTGCCACGCGTCCGGCGGCTGCTCGAGGACCCCTCCTACCGCAGCGCCGTGGCCAGCGAGCAGGCAGCCCAGGCGCGTGCCGTCACCTGGCAGGGCTACGCACGGTCGCTGCTCGACGCCCTCGCCCGCCGCGGGCGCCTCAGGCGCGCCGACATCCGGCGCGCCCCGGCCTGACATGCGCCGTCCGCGCATCATCCATTTCCACTTCAGGACCCGGCACAACGTCGGCGACGAGGCGGTGGTGCTCGCCATTCGCGAACTGCTGGACGAGGCCCTCGGCGCGGCACGCTGGACCAGCGTGCGCCTGCGTGCCCTGCAGGCGCCCCCCGCCCGGCGCTTCCACGATGACGTCAACCGCCACGACCTCGCCATCATCGGTGGCGGTGGGCTGTACTCGCGCTGGGGGTTGCCGCTCGATGCCGAGGCCCTGGCCGGCATCCGGATTCCCGTGGTCGTCTTCGGCGCCGGCTTCAATCGCAATCTCGACGACGGACCGCTGTCGCCGGCCCAGATCGACAGCATCCATCGGCTGCACGCCCAGGCCCGGCTGGCCAGCGTGCGCGACGCACGGACGCGCGACATGCTCGCCAGCCTCGGCCACCAGACCGAGCACTGCGGTGACCCGGCACTCTTTCTTCGTCCACGGCAGCCCTGGCTGCCGCGCCGGTGGCAACGGCCCACCCTCGGCTTCAATGTCGCGGCACACGGCTGGCGGGGCCAGGATGCACATCTCGAAGAGGTCATCGAAACGTGCGGCGGTGTCCTGCGCAGTCTGGCGGCACGGCACAGTGCCCGGATCGTCTACCTGGTACACGGCGATGCCGAGCTGAAGCTGAAGGCGCGGCTGCGCCAGGCCATTCCCGGTGCACGGATCCTGCACTGCGCTGCGCCCCGACTGGCCCACGCCTACCGGCAGCTGGATCTCGTCATCTCGATGATGCTGCATTCGTCGATCATGGCGTTTGCGGCCGGCACGCCGGTGATCAACATCGGTTACGACGACAAAAACCGGGCATTCATGCATGACATCGGCCGCATCGACCGACATATCCCGCTCGCGACCCTGCAACCGGAGGCGCTGCTGGCGCTGGCCGGGGACGCACTGGCCGGCGGCCGCGACAATCCGGCAGACCGGGCCGTACTCGACAAACACGCCGGGCACACCGCCGACTTCGTCCGCCGCATCGCCGCCCTCGTGAACAACCCGCCAGCAGACTGAGGGCCGCCCCGCAACGCGATCGTCGCGCGTGCCGCGTGCGCCCGGCCCCGGCCGGGCAACGGCCCACTGCCCAGACCCGTCGACCCGCGCCCCGGCCGGAGGATCAGGCGGGAGGCCCCTGGCGCGGCACGAGCAGGTCCTCGAGGAAGAATGCCGAGAGCTCCGAGCGGCCGGCCACACCCGCCTTGGCATAGATCGCCATCGACTGCACGCGCGCCGTCTTTTCCGTCGTGCCGCGCACCGCCGCAACCTCCCTGAGGCTGAGCCCCTTGAGGAGCAGGAACGCCACCTCCTTCTCGGCAGCCGTGAGTCCCCAGCGCACCAGTTGTTGGTCGATGGCCAGCGCGAGACCATCGACATACTTGCGCGACTCGGCGCGCCACGCTTCGGCCTGCGACCTGAAGCGCGAGAAATCGCGGCGTTCCACGGCCAGTTGCCGACGCAGCTCGCTGTGACCACGGAGCACGTAATACACGCCGGCCAGCGCCAGGATGCCGATGACCCCTTCGGCAACGATGTGGAAGCCGGCCACGCCGTCGCCGAAATCGGTCGTCAGATCGATGCCGACGAATACCGCGACCAGCACCAGCACCGCGGCAATGACGATCCTTTCACGTGAGTCCATGTCCGCCCCACGGATTGGCCCGCACACATCCCGATTCAATCGTCGTCATCGTCATTCTCCCGGCGCGTCGCGGACGCATCGTGATCATCATGCCCTTCCTCACCGAGCTGAAGCGTCGTGCCGAACAAGTCGAGGGCCCGTGATCCGGCATCGAAATTGCTCCACAGGAATACCAGGAACCCTGCCACGAGCGCGGCGAACACCATGCCGATGGCATGGCAACCGCTGCGGATCGCCGCCTCGTCGGACACCCCGGCCTTGCGGCCATCGACCATGCTGCGGGCAATGCCATCCCCGTGGCGCAGCGTGTGCAGCACGATGCCGGCAACATGCAGGGCGACGACGATGACGAACGCATTGGCCAGCAGCTCATGGATGTCCTCGAAAGATTCCCGCCCGGGGCCCGACGTCATCAGCCATCCCGTCAGCCCCATCCCGAGTGCCAGCGACATCATCATCACGGCCGCCCAGCTCGACGCCGGATTATGGCCGGCCCAGCGACGGCGGGCACCGGTAAACAGGCCGACGAAATACCCCAGCACCTCGCGCGGTGCGAGCACAAAGTCGCCGAAGCGCGCATGCCGCGTCCCGGCAAATCCCCACAGGACGCGCAGGGACACGGCGAAGCCGGCGCCGAGCCCGGCCATCATGTGCCAGGAAAATGCGCCCGCATCATCGTCGATGGTTTTGGCGATGGCGAAAGCCGCGCAGAACAGCAGGGCAAAGGCCCAGTGGAAGGCCCGCGTCGGCAGGTCGTAAACGAGTCGTCTGTCCATGTGCATCTCCGATCGGTTGCGGCACGCCTGTCGTGCCGGGCGTCATGATCGGGACACGTCGCCGCGTGATCCATTCACCGGATGACCCATGCCGCCAGACCGGGGCGCGCGCCGGCCGTGTAGGCCCTATGACCTATCGGCGCACCGGGGGAAAGCTACATTCCAGAGTAGTTCGGGCCACCACCACCTTCCGGTGGGACCCAATTGATGTTCTGTGCAGGGTCCTTGATGTCGCAGGTCTTGCAGTGCACGCAGTTCTGCGCATTGATGCGGAACTGCGGGCTGCCGTCGGCATCGGACACGATCTCGTAGACGCCGGCCGGACAGTAACGCTGCGCCGGCTCGTTCCACTGCGGCAGGTTGCGCTGCAGGGGAACCTGCGGATCGGCGAGCCGGAGGTGGCAGGGCTGGTCTTCTTCGTGGTGGGTGCTGGACAGGAACACGGAGGACAGGCGGTCGAAGCTGATACGGCTGTCCGGCTTCGGGTAAGTGATGCGCGGTGCGGCGGCAGCCGGCCGCAGACCCGCGTGATCCGGGTCGGGCGCATGCAGGGTGAAGGGCAGGCGGCCGCGGAACACGTTCTGGTCGAGCCAGATGAACGCGGCCCCGGCCAGGTTGCCGAACCGCTTCTGCGCGGGACCGACATTGCGTGCCGCATGCAGATCGGCGTAAACCCACGATTCGCGCACGCGGCGTTCGAAGTCATCGACATCCGGTGCATCGGCCAGCAACGCAGCATGCACGGCCTCTGCCGCCAGCATGCCGGTCTTCATCGCCGTGTGCGAACCCTTGATCTTGGCGTTGTCGAGAAAACCGGCATCGCAGCCGGCCAGCAGCCCGCCCGGGAACGTCAGTTTCGGCAGCGACTGCAGGCCGCCTTTGTTGACGGCCCGTGCGCCATAGCCGACGCGCTGGCCTCCCTCGAGCAGCTCGCAGACCAGCGGGTGATGCTTCCAGCGCTGGAATTCACCGAAGGGATCGAGATGCGGGTTGGTGTAATCGAGCGCGACGATCAGGCCGAGGTAGAGCTGGTGGCCGGCCGCGTGGTAGATGAAACCACCACCCCGGCTGTCGGGGTCGAGCGGCCAGCCGGTGGTGTGGACGACGAGGCCCTCGCGGTGCTTCGCCGGATCGATGGTCCAGATCTCCTTGAGGCCGATGCCGTAGTGTTGCGGGTCACGGCCCTCGCGCAGGTGGAAATGCGCCATCAGCGCCTTGCCGAGATGCCCGCGGCACCCCTCGGCAAAAATGGTCCAGCGGGCGCGCAGGGCATAGCCCGCCTGGAAGCCGTCCTTCTCGCGGCCATCGGCCGCACGACCCATGTCGCCGGTGATGACGCCGGCGACACGGTCCCCCTCGTGGAGCACTTCGGCAGCGGCGAAGCCCGGAAACAGGTTGGCCCCCAGCGCTTCGGCCTGTTCGCCCAGCCACTGGCACAGGCGGCCGAGGCTGACGATCCGGTTGCCGTCATTGCGCATCGCCCGCGGCACGAAGGCGTGCGGCACGCGCCGTGCGCCCTGCGCACCGGTGAGCCAGTAGAGTTCGTCGCCGCTGACCGCCGTGCCGGACGGCGCGCCACGCGCGGCCCAGTCGGGGAACAGCTCATCGAGCGCCCGCGTCTCGAACACTGCGCCGGAGAGGATATGGGCACCGATCTCGCCCCCCTTCTCGACCACCGCCACAGACAGTTCGCGTCCCGATTCGCCAGCCAGCTGCAACAGCCGGCACGCCGCGGCAAGACCACAGGGTCCGGCGCCGACGATGAGCACGTCGAATTCCATCGACTCGCGTTCGGTCATGGCGATTTTTCGTGGCAGGAAGGCGGGTCGGGATTGTAGCATCGTCCCCGCCGCGCCCCGCCCGGGCGCCAGCGTATTGCCCGAAGCGGATGAACCTCCTCGCCCTCTACGAAAAGACGCTTGCCGAACGCGCCATGTGCCCCGACCCGGCGCAGGCGCAGGCCATGCGCGCGCTGGCCCGCGTCGCCGCCGACATTCGCCACCGGCCGCTGCGGCGTGCCGCACCGGCCTGGCTCGGCCGCTTCATGGGGAAGGCGCCGCCGGCTCCGGCCCGGGGCGTCTACCTGTGGGGCGGCGTCGGTCGCGGCAAGACGTTCATGATGGACCTGTTCTGTCACGCCCTGCCGCCGGGCTGGTGCCTGCGCCAGCACTTCCACCGGTTGATGAACCGCGTGCATGGCGAGTTGCGCACGCTGCACGATGCTCCTGACCCGCTGGCGACGGTCGCCGGCCGGCTGGCCGGCGAGGCGCGCGTGTTGTGCTTCGACGAGTTCTACGTCACCGACATCGGCGACGCGATGATCCTTGCCCGGCTGCTCGACGCCCTCTTCGCCCATGGCATGGCCCTCGTCGCCACGTCGAACACCGCGCCCCGCGAACTCTACCGGGGCGGACTGCAGCGCCAGCGCTTCCTGCCGGCCATCGACCTCATCGAGCGGCACACCGAGGTCATCCACGTCGATGGTGCCGTGGATTACCGCCTGCGCGTCCTGGAAAGCGCCGCGCTGTGGCACTGCCCGCTCGATGGCGACAGCGACCGGCAACTGACGGAGCGCTTTGCCCGCATCGCCCCCGACAGCGACGGCCACGACCGCCCGCTCGAGGTGCTCGGCCGCCTGATCCCGATCCGCCGGCGCAGCGACGGGGTCGCCTGGTTCCGTTTCGACGACCTGTGCGGCGGACCACGCAGCGCGGACGACTACATCGAGATCAGCCGCTGTTTCCAGACCCTGATCGTGTCCGGCATCCCCTTGCTGACGGCGCTGCGCGACAACGAGGCGCGCCGCTTCATCGCCCTCATCGATGAACTCTACGAGCGGCGGGTCAAGCTGATCGCCTCTGCCGCGGCACCGATCCCGGCCCTCTACCGCGGCACGCGCCTGGCACGGGAATTCGAGCGCACCCGCAGCCGCCTCATCGAGATGCAGTCGAGGGCCTACCTGGCGGCCGGACACCTGCCTTGAGGAAGCCGGCGGTTTGTTGACCTCACCCCGCTTGAGTAGACTACTCAACCCGTCGGCGGCCAGTCTCCCCCGGTACCCGCCGCCGGGCGGGGATTCCGCCCACGACCCGTCAACCGACCATCCCGAGGAGCCCCCGATGCCCGGACAGCTCGTGCTTTGCCGCCATGGCCAGAGCACCTGGAACCTTGAAAACCGCTTTACCGGCTGGACCGACGTCGACCTCAGCGAACAGGGCCGCCGCGAAGCGCAGGATGCCGGGCGCCAGCTCCGCGAACAGGGGTTTTCCTTCGACATCGCCTACACGTCGGTCCTCAAGCGGGCGATCCGCACGTTGTGGCTGGTCCTCGACGAGATGGACCTGATGTGGCTGCCGGTCGAACGCCACTGGCGCCTCAACGAGCGCCACTACGGCGCCCTGCAGGGCCTCGACAAGGCCGAGACCGCCGCACGGCACGGCGAAGCCCAGGTCAAGGTCTGGCGGCGCAGCTACGATGTCCCGCCGCCGGCGCTGGCCGCCGATGACGCCCGGCACCCGCACCATGACGTGCGCTACCGCCACCTCCCCGACGTGCCGGGTACCGAGTCGCTGCACGACACCCTGCTGCGCGTCCAGCCCTTCTGGCAGGACCACGTCGCACCGCGCCTGCTGCGCGGCGAGAACATCCTCGTCGCCGCTCATGGCAACAGCCTGCGCGCCATCGTCATGATGCTCGACGGCATGTCGCGCGAGGAAATCGTCGAGTTCAACATCCCGACCGGCATCCCCATGGTCTACCGTTTCGACGACGGCCTCACCAACCCGCGGCGCCAATACATCGGTGACCCGGATGCCGTGCGCAAGGCCGCCGAGGCGGTGGCCAACCAGGGGAAGGCGCGTTGATCTGCGCCATCGGCCCGCTGACGCCATCGGTCGCCGCCGATGCCTGGGTTGCGCCGGGCGCCGTGGTCGTCGGCGACGTCCATCTGGCTGCCGAGACCAGCATCTGGTTCGGTGCCGTCCTGCGCGGTGACGTCGAACGGCTGACGATCGGCCGCGGCAGCAACATCCAGGACAATGCGGTCGTCCATGCCGACCCGGGCGCACCGCTGGTGCTCGGCGAATACGTCACCGTCGGCCACATGGTGACACTGCATGGCTGCCAGATCGGCGACGGCTCGCTGGTCGGCATCGGCGCCATCGTCCTCAACCACGCGCGCATCGGCCGCAACTGCCTGGTCGGTGCCGGCGCACTGGTCACCGAGGGCAAGACTTTCCCCGACGGCGTGCTCATCGTCGGTTCCCCGGCGCGGGTCATCCGCGAACTCGGCGAAGACGAAATCGCCCGCATCCACCATGGCGCCCGGCACTACGTCGAGCGGGCGCGCCTCTACCGCACACAGCTGCACGACCTGTCGGCCCGCTGACCGCCCGGGCTCGCGCCGCGCAGCCGGCCCGGCATCCTTGCCGGCAGGAGAAGGGCACGGCGGCGCTCCGCACGGACCCTGCCCCCGTGGATCACCGGGTACCCGTCAGGGTGACGGCCGGCGGCGCAGGCGGATCAGCCCTTCCTGGGCCAGCGAGGCGACCAGTCGACCATCGCGCGTGTAGACGTGGCCGCGCGCCAGCCCGCGGGCGCCGGCCGCTGCCGGGCTGTCGAGCGCGAACAGCAGCCAGTCATCGACGCGGTAGCTGCGATGAAACCACATCGCATGGTCGAGGCTCGCCATCTGCAGGCCGCTGCGCGCGGCGTGGAGCTTGTGCGGCAGGGCCACGGTGCCGATCAGTTCGTAGTCGGAGATGTAGGCCAGCAACGCGTGGTGCAGGAACCCGTTGTCAGGCAGGCGGTCGACGGCCCGCATCCACACGTACTTGAACGGCGCCCGGTTGTCGGCGGCGAGGAACAGCGACGGATCCACCGGGCGCACTTCGAAGGGCCGGCGGTACGACAGAAACCGCTGCATGTGGCGCGGCAGGTCGGACGCATGCTCGCGGGCCAGCGTCTCGATGTCCTTGAGCGACTCGGGCGGCGTGACTTCCGGCATCGCGATCTGGTGCTCGAGGCCCTCCTCGGGCACCTGGAACGAGGCCGCCATGTTGAAGATCTGGGCCCCATGCTGGATGGCGATGACACGCCGGCTGCTGAAGCTGCCACCGTCACGCGCACGGTCGACCTCATAGACGATCGGCGCATCGACATCGCCGCGCTGGAGAAAATAGGCGTGCAGGGAGTGCACGACGCGGCCGTTGATCGTGCGGCTGGCGGCAGCCAGCGCCTGGCCGAGCACCTGGCCGCCGAAGACCTGCGGGAAGCCGCTGTCCTGGCTCTGGCCGCGGAAGATGTTGCGCTCTATGGGCTCCAGCTCGAGCAGGCTGATGAGGTCGGCGAGCGCGGGGTCCATGGTCGGCTACCTTGCGGGCGGGCCGCCATTGTAACCACCCGGCAGCAGCGGATCCCGGCGCCACATCCGGGCCCGTTCAGCCGGCAAAGGCCGGTGGCGGGCGAAAGCCGCCCAGCACGGCCTCGAGGCGCGCGGCGATGGCCAGCAGGCGACGGTCCGACCACCGCGGCCCGATGAGCTGCAGGCCGACCGGCAGGCCCCGGATGTCGAGACCTGCCGGCAGCGTCACGGCCGGCAGGCCCGCCAGACTGGCCAGCGACGCCCAGAAGCAATGGCGCAGCGCCGGGTAATCCACGTCATCGATGCACTGCCGACGGCGATCCAGCCGCGTCTCGTCGTGGAGTGCGGCAACGGTCGGTGCCACCGGACAAAGCAGGGCATCATGGCCGGCGAAGAAGGCCGACCAGCAGCGTTCGATCAGCGTGCGCCGGCCCGACAGGCGCAACCAGTCGCGGTGGCTGAGCGTCAGCCCGCGCGTCTGCAGCGCCGCGACCTCGTCTCCCGCCGGCACACCCCGCGCGGCACGGCGGACGAAGTGGCGGATGACGTCATCCGGCAGCCCCCCCGACATCTCGGCATACATCAGCGTGCAATGCAGGGCGAAGGCGTCCTCGGCGGAAAAGTCCGGACGGTCGTCGCGGCACGTCACCCCGGGCAGGGCAGCGATGGCGCGCACAGCGGCCTCGAGCACGGCACGCACGCCGTGGGCCGGCGGGCACCCGGGTTCGTCGATCCACACGGCGAGACGCAAGGGGCTGTCGGGTGGCGGGGCGCTGTGAGGGGCGACGGTACCGGCCTGATCGCCCCCGGCGATGACCTCGAACAGCAGCACCAGGTCGGCCACCGTGCGGGCCAGCGGCCCGAGCACCCACAGGTCGCGGGGCGGCGGCGCATCGGGCGGCCCGCCGAGCGAACCCGCGAGCGGCACCGCACCGTGGCTCGGCTTGAGCGAGGCGACACCACAGGCATGTGCCGGCAGGCGCAGCGAACCCGCCAGGTCAGAGCCGAGCTCGGCGGCCGTCATGCCCGCGGCGAGTGCCGCTGCGGCACCCCCGCTCGAACCGCCCGGGGTCCGGTCGGGCGCCCAGGGGTTGTTGCTGCGGCCATGCACCTCGTTGAAGGTCTGGAAGTCGCTGGCGTAGAGCGGCACGTTGCTCTTGCCGAGGATGACGGCCCCGGCGGCGCGCAGCCGCGCGACCGCCACGGCATCGACAGGGGGCCTGTGATCGCGCAGCGCCGGGGCACCGCACACCAGGGGCAACCCGGCCACCGCGATCGAGTCCTTGATCGTCATCGGCAGGCCGTGGAGCGGGCCGACGGGACCGTGACGGCGCCAGTGGGCGTCGAGGCGCGACGCCGTGGCCCGTGCCCCCGACGCATCGAGGGCGACGACGGCATTCAGCGCCGGATTGCAGGTGGCGATGCGCTCGAGGTGGATGTCGACGAGGGCCGAGGCCGTCCAGCGACCGTCACGGACACCGGCCAGCAACACATGGGCCGGGTCAAGACATGAGGCGTCTGCGGCCACGCCCGGGCTGCCCGCCGCTCACTCGTCGAAGTAATAGAGAACGATCGTCTCGGCGATGCAGGCCGGCTTGGCCTCGCCCTCGATCTCGAGCGTGTTCTCCATCAGCACCTGGGTGCCACCGGCACGCTGGCGCACCGAGTTGAGTCGCGTGCGCATGCGCAGGCGCCTGCCCGCCGGCACCATGTTCTTGAAGCGCACCTCGTTGAGTCCGTAGTTGATGATGCGCTTGATGTTGTGGAACTCGACGAAGCTGTTGAGCAGGTGCGGCATCAGCGCCAGCAGCAGGTAGCCGTGGGCGATGGTCGTGCCGATGGGCAGCTCGCGGGCCGCGCGCTCGACGTCGACATGGATCCACTGGTGGTCATCGGTGGCTTCGGCGAAGCGGTCGATGCGGTGCTGATCGACCATCACCCAGTCCGACACGCCGACCTCCTGACCCTCCAGGGCCTTGATGTCGGCAGCGCAGCGGATGATGGTTTTCGTGATCGTCATGGACTGCGCTCCCCTGCCCGCACCACTCAACTGCCCGACCGGGCCACCAGGGCGAGGAACTCGCCACGGAAGCGCTCGTCGTCGGCGAACACGCCGTGCATCTCGCTGGTCGTCATGCGCGCGTTGTCGCGGTGCACGCCGCGCGTCGTCAGGCAATGGTGGCGCGCTTCGACGATGACGGCCACGCCGCGCGGACGGAGCACTTCACCGATGCAGGCGGCGATCTCGGCCGTGAGGCGCTCCTGGACGATCAGGCGACGGGTCAGCGCCTCGACGACGCGCACGATCTTGCTGATGCCGGCCAGCCGCCGGTCGGGCAGATAGGCGACGTGGACGCGGCCAAGAACCGGCGCCACGTGGTGCTCGCAATGCGACTCGAAGTCGATGTCGGTCAGGGCGACGATGCGGTCGTGGCGATCGACTTCCTGGAACGAGCTGCCGAGCAGCGCGTACGGGTCGACCTGATAGCCGTTGAACCAGTCATCCCAGGCGCCGAGGAATCGCGCCGGCGTCTTGCGCAGGCCCTGCCGCTGCGGATCTTCGCCGATCCAGGCGAGCAGCGTGCGCACGGCGGCCTCGGCAGCCTCGCGGTCCGGCCTGGCCGGCGCCTTGCGGCTCACCCCCTTGCTTCGTCCTGCCATGTTCAATCCTGTTTCCGGCCGCGTGCCCCGCCCGCCCGCAGGGCGGCGAGATCCGCCGGCGTGTTGATGCTGTTCGTCGCCGCCCTCGAGGGGGCATCGAGCAGATGGGTATCCAGCGCACGAAGCAGGGCCCGCGGCCCGGGCACCCGGCCGGCGGCCAACTCGGCGGCAAGGCGGGCAAGGGTAGCGGGTTCCCAGATGGCGCACAACGGCTCGGGCAGGCCGTCGGCAGGGTTGCGCAGCGCCGTGGCGGCCCGGCTGACGTCACGCGCCCGGCACAGTCGATCGAGTGTTGCACGGTCAAGCCCCGGCATGTCGCAGGCGAGCACCAGCCAGGCCGCCGCCGGGTCGTGGACCCATGCAGCGAGCAGGCCCGCCGCCGGCCCCAGGCCTGCGTGCCGGTCATGGAGCACGCGCCAGGTGTGGCGCAGGGGGTCGTCGCGCTGGGCAGGATGCGCCGACACGAAGACCTCGTCGACGACCGTCGACAGCAGGTCCACGGTGCGCGCCAGCAGGGACTGGCCGTCCACCTGCAACGCTGCCTTGTCGGTGCCCAGCCGCCGGCTGCGCCCCCCGGCCAGCACCAGGCCGTGCAGGGCCGGCGGTACGGGGCCGCTCACCGCGGCCCGGTGGCCCGGTACGCGTGCCGGCCGCCGTGCTTGGCCACGAGGTGCAGGTCGGTGATGACGATGTCGTGCGCCAGCGCCTTGCACATGTCGTAGAGCGTCAGCGCGGCGACCGCGGCGCCGGTCAGTGCTTCCATCTCGACGCCGGTGCGATGCTCGACCTTGACGGTGCAGTCGATGACCACGTCGCCGGCGGCATCGAAGGCGAGGGTGATGCGGCAGCCGTCGATGCCGAGCGGGTGACAGAACGGGATCAGCTCGTGGGTGCGCTTGGCGGCCTGCGTGCCGGCGACGATCGCGGTATGGAACACCGGCCCCTTGGCCGAGCGGATGTCGCCATCGGCGATCGCCGCACGCACCGCTGCCGGCAGTCGCACGGTGACGCGTGCCGTCGCGCTGCGCCGGGTCACGGCCTTGTCACCAACATCGACCATGGCTGGCTGGTTGTCGGCATCGACATGACTCAGCATGGCACGGCACCCGCGGGGAAGGTGCCGGGATTATAGCCCCGGGCTGCTATCATTCGTGCCTCCGCCACCGTTCCAACCGCAACGCGCGCCCACGGGCCGCACGGGCAGCACGCATGGGCCGCAGCATCATCGAGAAAATCTGGGACGAACACACCGTCGCGAGCCTCGACGACGGCAGTTCGCTGCTCTACATCGACCGCATCTTCCTCCACGAACGCACCGGCAGCGTCGCCCTCAAGGGCCTCGCCGAGGCCGGGCGCGCAGTGCGCAACCCGGAGCAGGTGTTCTGCACGATGGACCACATCGTCGACACCTTCCCCGGGCGCGGCGACGACACCCGCATGCCGGGCGGCCGCGAGTTCATCACCCAGACCCGTGCCGCGGCCCGTGCCGCCGGCATCCACCTCTTCGACCTCGGCGACGCGCGCCAGGGCATCGTCCACGTCGTCTCGCCCGAACAGGGCATCGCCCTGCCCGGCGTCACGCTGGTCTGCCCCGACAGCCACACCTGCACGCTGGGTGGCATCGGCGCGCTGGCCTGGGGCATCGGTTCGACGGAGGGCGAACATGCCCTGGCGACCAAGACCCTGGTGATGAAAAAACCGCGGCTGATGCGCGTGCACTGCACCGGCAGCCTGGCGGCCGGCGTCCAGTCCAAGGACGTGGCGCTGCACCTCATCGGCCGCCATGGCGCCTCGGGCGGCGCCGGTCATGCCATCGAATTCACCGGCGAAGCGGTCGGCGCGCTCGGCGTCGAGGCCCGTCTGACCCTGTGCAACATGGCCGTCGAGTTCGGCGCCTTCACCGCCATCATCGCCCCCGACGAGCAGACCTTCGCCTGGGTGCGCGGCCGGCCCTTCGCCCCCACCGGCACCGAATGGGATCAGGCCGTGGCGGCGTGGCGCGCGCTGGCCAGCGACACGGATGCGCACTACGACCGCGAGATCGACCTCGATTGCAGCAGCCTCGCACCGCAGGTTACGTGGGGCACCAGCCCGCAGCACGTCGCCGCCGTCGATGGCCGCGTCCCCGACCCGGCCACGGAACCCGATGCCAGCCGCCGTCAGTCCATGGAGCGTGCACTCGCCTACATGGGCCTCGCACCGGGCACGGCGCTGGCCGACATCCCCATCGACGCCGCCTTCATCGGCTCGTGCACCAACAGCCGCCTCAGCGACCTGCGTGAGGCCGCCCGCCTGTTGCGCGGCCGGCGCGTGGCGCACCACGTCAAGGCGATCTGCGTGCCGGGGTCGACGCAGGTCAAGCGGGCCGCCGAGGCCGAAGGCCTCGACCGCGTCTTCCGCGACGCCGGCTTCGAGTGGCGCGAGTCGGGCTGCTCGATGTGTTTCTATGCCGGCGGCGAGAGCTTCGGCCTCGAGGAGCGCGTCGTCAGCAGCACCAACCGCAACTTCGAGAACCGCCAGGGCCCGCGCACCCGCACCCACATCGCCAGTCCGGCGACGGTGGTCGCCTCGGCGCTCGCCGGTCGGCTCGCCGACGTGCGCCGCATCGACGGCTGAGGACCACCGCATGGAAAAGTTCACGACGCTGAAGGCCATCGCCGCGCCCTTGCTGCGCATCAATATCGACACCGACATCATCATCCCCAGCCGCGAGATGAAGACCGTCGGCAAGACCGGCCTCGCCGGCGGGCTGTTCGCCGGCTGGCGCTACGCCGCGCCCGGCAGCCGCGAGGAAAACCCCGAGTTCATCCTCAACCGCGCACCCTACCGGCAGGCGCGGATCCTGCTCGCCGGCGCCAACTTCGGCTGCGGGTCATCGCGCGAACACGCCGTCTGGGCGCTGGCGGAATGGGGCATCCGCTGCGTCGTCGCACCCAGCTTCGGCGCGATCTTCCACGGCAACTGTGTGCGCAACGGCATCCTGCCGGTGGTCCTCGACGAAGCCACCATCGGCGACCTCGCCCGCCAGGTCGAGGCCGACCCGGCGCAGCACCTCGTCACGCTCGACCTCCACACCTGCACGCTCACCGCCCCCGACGGCACACCACACGTTTTTACCATCAACGCCGGTGACCGCGAGATGTTGCTCGAGGGCCTCGACGGCATTGCCGTGACGATGAAACGCGACGCCGACATCCGCGCCTTCCAGGCCGCCGACCGCGGCCGCCGCCCATGGATCTACCTGCCGCCGGTGGCCCGGGACGGCTGACAGCCGCCACAGCCACGCTGGCCACAGGCCATGCGACGCACACCGATGGATGTGCGCATGCGGCGATACGCAAGTCGGCATCGGCCGGGGTGCACAGGCACGGGCGCGAGGCACAGGGTGCGGGCCAGGATTTCACCCTCGCCCGGTTCCGGAAGCGCGTCTTCGATCCACGTGAACCACTGCGTGCTGACCGGCCCGCCGGGGGCCGGATGGCGTGCGACGCGCCACTGGCGGTTGACTGGACCCATCCCGGACCTCCTGTCTGCCGGCATCATGCCCGGTGCCAATATCAGCGGCAGTCGCCAGCGCCGCCACTGAGGTGGATCGATGCCCGGATGCCCCAAGGCCCTGCCGGACTGGCCTGCCGGGCAGCGCGATGGCCCGGCCCTGGCATAGCATGGCCCCATGACGCCCCAGCCACCCCCTGCCGCGCTGACCTTGACCCCGATCGGCGTGATCCACACGACGCTGGCCGAACGCGGCGCCGCCCCGCGCCAGCCGGCGGCGGCCAGCGGCCGGACCGGCACCATCGCGCTCTACCCCGGCCATCACCACGAGGATGCGCTGGCCGACCTGGCCGGCTTCGACCGGATCTGGGTGCTGTTCTGGTTCGATCGCAACCGGGGCTGGCGGCCGAAAGTGCTGCCACCCCGCAGCACCAGTGGCCGCAAGGGCGTATTCGCCACGCGGAGTCCACACCGGCCGAACCCGATCGGCCTGTCGGCCCTGCGGTTGGTCAACATCGATGGCCTGCGCCTGGATGTGGCCGACGTCGACCTGCTGGACGGCACGCCGGTGCTCGACATCAAGCCGTACATCGCCTACACCGACGCCTGGCCCGGGGCCCGCAGCGGCTGGCTGGGCGACAGCGCCGGCGGCATGGCGACGGCCACCGACCCCCTGCCGCCCTGGCCGGTCACCTTCACGGCCGCCGCGGCCGAGCAGGCCGCCTGGGTCGAAGCGCAGACCGGGCTGCCGCTGCACGCGCGGATCGCCGAAACGCTGGCGCTCGGTCCGCAGCCGCACGCCTACCGGCGCATCCGGCGTGACGGTGAACACTGGCAGCTGGCGGTGCGCGACTGGCGGGCGCACTTCGTGGTCGAGGGCCGCCACCTCACCGTGACCGGGATTGCCTCGGGCTATCGCCCCGCCGCGCTGGCCGCCGCCGGCGACGATCCGCTGCTGGCCGTACACCGGGCATTCACCGCGCGCACCTGAAACGCAGCCCTGCGGTGCCGAAACCATGGCCCGGCACGGCGGCGCACGGCGAGGCCGAGGTCGACCGGTGCGTGACCTGGAAAGGCCCTGCGCCGAACCATGGCGGGGGCGGTACTGCCCTGCCTCACCGTGCTGGCGGGCGCCTTTCTCGGCAAGGTCAAGCCGCTGCAGCACGGCCTGGCGCGTTACCCGGCCCCGATGACGCCGTCGGCGAGCAATGCCTCGATCTCGCCGGCGGCATAGCCGATGGCGGTGAGCACCTCGCGGGTGTGTTGGCCGGCACGCGGCACGTCGTGGTGGATGCCGAAGCGCGCGCCATCCATCATCAGCGGCAGCGCCGGCAGGCGCGTCTGCTGGCCGGCACGCTCGCCGTCGGTGACGGTGATCGACAGCAGCCCGCCACCGGCCACGAGATGCGGATCCTCGAAAAGATCTTCGGGGCGGGTGATCGGCGCGAAGGGCAACCCGGTCCGCTCGAGCTTGTCCATGAGCTGCTGCTTGGTGTAGCGGCGGAAAGTGTCCTTGATCACCGGCAGGATGCGCTGCTTGTGTGCGACGCGGTCATTGTTGGTGTCGAGCGAGCGGTCGGCGGCGAAGTCGTGCAGGTTGAAGGCCTCGCAGAAGATCTTCCACTGCTTGTCGCTGACCACGCCGACAAAGACCTGGCTGTCGTCGGCCGTCTCGAAGACCTGGTAGATGGCCCACGCCGAGACGCGCGCCGGCATCGGCGCCGCCGGCTTGCCCGTGACCGCGTACTGCGCCATGTGCTGGCCGACCAGGAAGGCCGTGCTCTCGTAGAGCGAGGCGACGACCTGCTGGCCGCGGCCGGTCGCCTGGCGCTGGTAGAGGGCGGCGATGATGCCGAGCGCACCGAACATGCCGCCCTGGACGTCGATCACCGAGGTCCCGGCGCGCAAGGGCTGACCCGGCGGCCCCGTCATGTAGGCCAGCCCGCCCATCATCTGCGCCACTTCATCGAGCGCGGTCCGGTGTTCGTAGGGCCCGCTGAGAAAGCCCTTCTCCGAACAGTAGATGAGCCGCGGGTTGCGCTGCGCCAGCGCCTCATGACCCAGACCGAGGCGGTCCATGGTGCCGGGACGGAAGTTCTCGATGAGGACGTCGGCGCCGTCGAGGAGCCGCAGCACGGCAGCCAGGCCGGCCGGTGCCTTGAGATCGACGCAGAAACTGCGCTTGTTGCGGTTGTACATGGGGAAATACCCGGCCCCGGAACCGGGCAGCCGCCGCGTGCTGTCGCCACCCACCGGCTCGATGCGCACCACGTCGGCGCCCAGGTCGGCGAGCATCAGCCCGGCGGCCGGCCCCATGACCATGTGGGTGAATTCGACGACCTTGACCCCGGCGAGGGGCAACGCGGGTGTGTTTGACATGACGCTACCTGTGGCTGGAACGTGGCGCAGACCGGAACCGGTGCGCCGGCGCATTATCCATGACCGCACGGGCATATAGAATAGTGGCCCGGCCCGGGGCATCCGGCCCCGGGTCAACAGCGGGAACGGGCATGCCACACGACGAACAGATCGACATCCTGGTGAGCGAGGTCGGGCCGCGCGACGGCCTGCAGAGCATCAAGGCCATCATGCCGACGGCAGCCAAGAAGGCCTGGATCAGCGCCGAGGCCGCCGCCGGCGTGCGCGAGATCGAGGTCTGCTCGTTTGTCCCGGCGAAACTTCTGCCGCAGATGGCGGACGCCGCCGAGGTCGTCGCCCATGCACTGACCGTCCCGGGACTGACGGTGCTCGCCCTGGTGCCGAACTTCAGAGGCGCGGAGAACGCCATCGATGCCGGCGCCCACAAGATCGCCCTGCCGCTGTCGGCCAGCGAGACGCACAGCCAGGCCAACCTGCGCCGCACCCATGCCCAGGTGCTTGACGAGGTGCGTCAGATCGCGGCGCTGATCCGCACCTTGCCGGCAGACAGGCGGCCGGGCTTCGAAGGCAACATCTCGACAGCTTTCGGCTGCACGCTGGAGGGCGTCGTACCGGAAGACAAGGTGGTGGAACTCGCTGCGGCACTGATGGCCGCCGGTGTCGATGAGGTCGGCCTGTCGGACACCACCGGCTATGCCAACCCGGCCCAGGTCAAGCGCCTGGTGCGGCGCGTGCGCGCCGAGGTCGGTGCGGACAAGTGCACCAGCGTCCACCTGCACAACACGCGCGGGCTGGGTTTGGCCAACGCGCTGGCTGCACTCGAGGAAGGCATCACGACGCTCGACAGCTCGCTGGGCGGGCTGGGCGGCTGCCCTTACGCCCCGGGCGCCAGCGGCAACATCGTCACCGAGGACCTGGCGTTCATGCTGGCGGCGATGGGCCTGCGCACCGGCATCGACCTCGAACGGCTGCTCGCCGTGCGCGGCCTCCTGCAGGAGGCATTGCCGGGCGAAGCCCTCTACGGCTTCACGCCCGAGGCCGGCCTGCCCAGGGGCTGGGGCGGCGACGGGCGGGGGTACGGCGCCTGAAGCGCCGCACCCCTGCCACACCTCAGTCGTACTTGAACTTGAGGTCGAGCTGCAGCACGTCGTAGTCGTATTTGGTGCCACCGTTCTCCAGCCCGTTGCTGTCCTGGCGCTCGGTCAGGAACCAGCTCAGGCCCAGGGCGATCTGGTCGGTCAGCGCATAGCCGGCATTGAAGATGTGCCCCTTGGCATCGGTACCACCCTTGCCGAAATCGGAGTTGGTCAGCAACCCCAGCACCGCATCGGCCTCGAGGTCCTGGTAGGTGTACGCCACCTGCCAGGTTCCGGCCTTCTTCGCCTTGCCCAGCCGCACGCCGGTCGAGAACCCGCTGTCCTCGCTGCCGGCGTCACTGTTGGTGACGTAGTCGACGAAGGCCATGACGGGCAGACCGCCGACGCTCGCGCCCGCCTCGAGGAAGGCCTCGATGAGGCGGAAGTCGTGACGATAGGTGCCATCGGGGTTGGTGCTGTTGCCGAAGCAATCGTCGGCATCGAAGAAGCAGGATGAACCGGCGGCATCGACATTGTAGTAACCGAGCCCGCCCACCAGCGACACCTCACCGACACGCTGCCGCGCACCGACCTGCGCGCCCCAGGCGAATTCTTCTTCCTTGTTGCTGTCGCTCTCCAGCCATGTGCCGAGTGCGGTGCCGAAGAAGGTGCCGTTGTCGAAGGTCGACTGGATGCCTTCCGGCCGCCAGTCATCGTCCCACATCAGGCTGTTGCCATCGGCCTTGTACAGGGCATTCCTGAACTTGCCGCCCATGATGTGGATCTCGTCGCTGGCCTGCCAATCGAAGTAGGCGAGGTCGACGCGGACATCCTTCGACGAGCCCCCGTTGCCCAGCGTCTGGTTGGTCGACACCGGGTCGTCGCTGCCGGTGGCCAGACCAAAACCGAGCTGCACGTTGCCGGGCACGTCGGCGGTGATCAGCGGGCGGGCACGGATGCGCTGCCGGTTGCGCTCGTCGGCATCGGTCTCGTCATCCTGGTTCTGGTAGCGGTAGCGGAAATCGCCGCTGACGCGGATGCGCTCCGCCCAGCTCGCCGCCGCAGGCGCGGCCGGCCGGGCCGCAGCCACCGCCGGGGCTGGCGCCGGCACCTCTGCCGCCTCGCGCCGTGCGGCGACTTCGAGTTCGGCGATCCGTTCATTGATCTGGTCGATCTGTGCCTTGAGCGCCTCGATGGCTTCTTCGGTGGCCCCGGCAAATGCCGGCGCCGTCATCAGGTGCAGCAGGCCAACGCCCAGCAGCAATCGTCTTTTCATCACTTGTCCCTCATTGCGGTCCGGAAAGCAGTGGAGCGGCCCATTGCCGCTCCTCGCGAGCCGGCATGTTGGCTGTCATTTGTGACGTTTTAATGAAAACAAAACAGAACGGAAAGCTTTCCGTCATGTGAAGTCGGGTCGGGCTTCTGAAGACAACTTGTGGTGGGCCGTGAGGGCTGTCGTTGCCCGGATGGTCGCTGCGGTGGTGGGCCGCGCGGCCTGTCGACTTCTGCGGGACGCTCGCTGCGGGCTCCTGCCCTTCGCTCGCTCCGGTTTCGCGGCGCCCGGCATCCTGCCGGGCTGGCTTCACAGGCCCGCGGAAGCCGGCAGGCCTCGCGGCGTGTGACGGCATCGGGGGTGTCCGGAGTGGTGTCCGGTGGCGGTGGGCCGCGAGGGCTGTCGTTGCCCGGATGGTGGCGTGGGTGGTGGGCCTCGCGACTTTCAGGCGTGTCGGGGGCTGAGGGTGTGCGCTGCACGGATCACTTCGGGGCGAACGGCAGCGGCGCCCCCGACGATCGGGACTTCCGGCTTCGGGGAGAGGCGTGCGGCGGTCTCGGGTGTCTGGGGGCGGACCGTGACGGACGATCGTTGTGGCAATGTTCAGCCGAAACGGCCGGTGACGTAGTCTTCGGTCAGCTTGTGTGACGGGTTGGTGAAGATCTTGTCGGTCGGGCCGACCTCGACGAGACGGCCGAGGTGGAAATAGGCGGTGCGTTGCGAGACGCGCGCCGCCTGCTGCATCGAATGCGTGACGATGGCGATGGCGTAATTCTGTGTCAGCTCGTCGATGAGGTCCTCGATGCGCGCCGTGGCGATCGGATCGAGCGCCGAACAGGGCTCGTCCATGAGGATCACCTCCGGATTCACGGCGATGGTGCGCGCGATGCACAGGCGCTGCTGCTGGCCGCCTGACAGGCCGGTCCCGGGCTCGTCCAGCCGGTCCTTGACCTCGTCGAGCAGGCCGGCGCGTTCCAGGCTGCCGTAGACGATGTCGTCGAGTTCGGCGCGGTTGCGCGCCAGGCCGTGGATGCGCGGCCCGTAGGCGACGTTCTCGTAGATCGACTTGGGGAACGGGTTGGGCTTCTGGAAGACCATGCCGACGCGCGCACGCAGCATGACCACGTCCATGTCGCGGGCGTAGATGTCCTGGCCGTCGAGCGTGAACTCGCCGACGACCCGCGCCGACTCGATGGTGTCGTTCATGCGGTTCAGGCAGCGGATGAAGGTCGACTTGCCGCAGCCCGAGGGTCCGATCAGGGCGACAACCTCGTTGCGCCCGATGTCGAGGTGAATGTCGCGCAGGGCATGGGTCTCGCCGTAGTACACGTTGCCGCCACGCACGGCGATGATCGGGTTCTCCGCCGTGATGTCGCCGACGGTCTGGCCATCGACGGCACGCGCCTCGAGTCCGGCGGCACCGGTATCACGCCCCGCCGCCCTGGCGGGCGCTGCGGCATCGGCTGTTCCGCTGGCGGCACGACCGGTCACGATGAATCCCTTTTCCCTGTCCATTCGCTGCATTATCCGCAAAGCGGTCCCCCCGGCGCTACCAGCGCTTTTCGAAACGATTCCGCAACCAGACGGCCAGCAGGTTCATGGCCAGCAGGAAGGCCAGCAACACCATGATCGCCGCCGAGGTGCGCTCGACGAAGGCCCGCTCCGGGCTGTCGGCCCAGAGGTAGATCTGCACCGGCAGCGCGGTGGCCGGCGACAGCGGGCCGCCCGGCGGCTCGACGATGAACGCCACCATGCCGACCATCAGCAGCGGTGCCGACTCACCCAGCGCCCGCGCCATGCCGATGATCGCCCCGGTGAGCATGCCGGGCAGCGCCAGCGGCAGCACATGGTGGAAGACCATCTGGATCTCGGATGCCCCAACCCCCAGCGCCGCCTCGCGCACCGACGGCGGTACAGACTTGATGGCCGCGCGCGAGGCGATGATGATCACCGGCAGGGTCATCAGCGTCAGCACCAGACCGCCGACCAGCGGTGCCGAGCGCGGCAGCCCGAAGAAATTGATGAATACCGCGAGGCCCAGCAGCCCGAAAACGATGGAAGGCACCGCCGCCAGGTTGTTGATGTTGACCTCGATGAGGTCGACCCAGCGGCTGCGCGGCGCGAACTCCTCGAGGTAGATCGCCGCGGCGACGCCGAGCGGAAAGGACAGCAGCAGCGTCACCAGCAGCATGAAGAACGAGCCCTTGGTCGCCCCCCAGATACCGGCCAGCTCCGGATCGCGCGAGTCACCGGCGGAAAAGAACGTGCGGTTGAAGCGCAGGGCCAGCCGGCCATCGGCCTCGAGCACCGTCAGCCAGGCGATCTGCTTGTCACCGAGGCGCAGCGATTCGGCTTCGTCTCCGGCGTTTCGTCGCTTGAGCCACAGGTCGACTTCATCGTCGGCCGGCAGCCACAGCGCGAGGCGTTCACCGACGAGCCCCGGGTCGTCGAGCACGCGGCGGCGCAGCTCGTAGCCGGCCCCCGAGCTGACCAGGCCCGACAGCTGGCGACGCAACGAGCGGCCGCCGGCGTCGGGAAAGCGCTCGAGCAGCGCCATGCGCACGATCTGGTCGTAGTTGGCGGCCGACAGCACCGCGGGATCGCGCTGGCCCTGCGGGTCGATCGTTTCCGCATCGAGATGCACGTCGAGGAGGACCGACGCCTGCCGGAAAGCGCCGTAGCCTTTGCCGATGATGGTCACGAACAGGATGACGATGAAAGCCAGGCCAACCGCCACCGAGAGCAGCCCGCAGGTGCGGAAGATCTTCTCGGTGCGGTAGCGGCGCGCCAGGCCGGCCTCGACCCGGGCACGCGTCTGTGCCAGGCCCGGGGGGGCGCTCTCCTGCAGCGGGTTGTCCCTGCCGCTCACTCGTATTGCTCCCGGTAGCGCCGCACCACCTGCAGCGCGATGACGTTGAGGATCAGGGTGACGACGAAGAGCATGAGGCCGAGGGCGAACGCTGCCAGGGTCTTCGGCGTGTCGAACTCCTGGTCACCGACCAGCAACGTGACGATCTGCACCGTCACCGTGGTCACAGCCTCCAGCGGGTTGATGGTCAGGTTGGCGGCAAGTCCCGCCGCCATGACCACGATCATGGTCTCGCCGATGGCGCGCGAGGCAGCCAGCAACACGCCACCGACGATGCCGGGCAGCGCCGCCGGCACCACCACGCGGCGGATGGTTTCGGAACGCGTCGCACCGAGGCCGTAGGAGCCGTCGCGCATGGCCTGCGGCACGGCGTTGATGACATCGTCCGACAGCGAGGAAACGAAGGGAATGATCATCACGCCCATGACGAGGCCCGCCCCCAGTGCGCTTTCGGAAGCGACATCGAGACCGAAGGACTCGCCGACGCCGCGCAGGAACGGCGCCACCGTCAGCGCGGCGAAATAGCCGTAGACCACCGTCGGTATGCCGGCCAGCACCTCGAGCACCGGCTTGATGACCCGCCGCACGCCGGGCGCAGCGTACTCGGAGAGGAAGATCGCCGTCATCAGGCCGAGCGGCACCGCGACGACCAGCGCGATGCCGGAGATCAGCAGCGTGCCGACGAACAGCGGCACTGCACCGAAAGCCCCGGACGAGCCGACCTGGTCGGCACGGATGGCCATCTGCGGGCTCCATCTCAGGCCGAAGAGGAACTCCGTGGCCGAGACCTGCTGGAAAAAGCGCAGGGCCTCGAAGGTGACGGACAACAGGATGCCGATGGTCGTGAAGATGGCGATGGTGGACGCGGCGATCAACGCCGCCTTGACCACCTGTTCGACCCGGTTGCGCGCCCGCAGCGCAGGCCGGATGCGCAGCCAGGCGAAGGCCAGGCCGGTAAACCCGGCAAGGATGACCAGGCCGGCCATGAGCTGTTGCGAAGCCTGGCGCAACGCCGTGTAGGCTTGTGCCGCCGCGCCCAGTTCAGCCGTACGCGAATCGTCGACGACCTGGCCGCCGGCGATGTTGCGGATGTCGTTGAGCAGCAAGTCGGCCCGGCCGGTCCACTGCGCACGCAGGGAGGCCGGCACCGTATCCATGACCCGGGCCGTGACGAAGGACTCGCCCAGCGCCAGCCATGCCAGCAGCACCGCCAGCGCCGGCAGCAGGCAGCACAACGCCGCGTAGTAGCCGTAGTAGCCCGGCAGCGAATGGAGGCCATGCACGCCGCGCCGGCCGCCGGCCAGCACCAGCGCCCGCCGGCGGCCCAGCCAGAAGGCGGCCACGACCATGGCGGAGAGGATCAGGACGAGGGTCGTCAGACGCATCCGGAATGTTTCCCGCTGTGCCGCAAACAGGACAGCGGCCCGCCGTGTGGCGGGCCGCTGCGGGCATTGTCAACCGCGATCACCGGCCCGTGATGAGCGGTGATCGCACCCGTCATTTCGCCGCGGTCAGGGACTCGAGGGCCGCGACACGCTTCGACACGGCGGCGTACTCGTCGGCGGGCAGCGGCACCAGGCCCCTGTCGGACAGGTAGCCGTCCTCGCCCATCGCCCGCGGGCTGGTGTACTCGGCGACGAATTCACGCATCCCCGGAATCGCGTCCACGTGGGCCTTCTTGACGTAGAAGAACAGCGGCCGGGACACCGGGTACTCACCGCTGGCGATGTTCTCGAAGGTCGGCCGGATGCCATTGACCGGCGCACCGGCCACGACGTCCTCGTTCTGCTCGAGGAAGCTGTAGCCAAAGACGCCGAGCGCCTTCGGGTTGGCGCCGAGCTTCTGCACGATCAGGTTGTCGTTCTCGCCCGCCTCGACGAAGCGGCCGTCCTCGCGGATGGTATGGCAGATCTGCTTGTAGCGGCCCTCATCGCTGCGCTTGATCGCGGCGATCCACGCAAAGGTCTCGCAACCACCCTCCATGGCCAGCTCGACGAAGGCATCGCGCGTGCCGGAGGTCGGCGGCGGACCGAGTACTTCGATGGCCTCGGCGGGCAACGCCGGGTTGACGTCCTTCCAGGTCTGGTAGGGGTTGGCGACCAGTGCCTCGCCACCCTTGGGGTCCGGCACCTCGCGGGCCAGCGCGAGGAAGATGTCGCGGGTCGTCAGTGGCATCGCCACCGCCTTGACCGACTGCGCCATGACGATGCCGTCATAACCGATCTTGACCTCGACGATGTCCTTGACGCCATTGGCGGCGCAGGCCTCGACCTCGGTGGCCTTGATGGCCCGCGAGCTGTTGGCGATATCGGGATGCTGGACACCGACGCCGGCACAGAACAGCTTGATGCCGCCACCCGAACCGGTCGACTCGACCTTGGGCGTCTTGAAGCCGCTGGTCTTGCCGAAGCGCTCGGCGACGACGGTGGAAAACGGGTAGACCGTCGACGAGCCGACGATGCTGATGTAGTCGCGCGCCGCCTGCGCACCGGCCTGCATGGATGTGCCGGCCGCCACCGCGGCAACGAGGCAGGTCACGGCGAGTCTTCGAGAAATTGGCACTTTGATCCTCCACTGGGGAATATCCCTGGAACGCGCCCAGTGTAGAAACGCAATGTTAAGGAATTATTTCAAAGGCGGCCGGGGATCGGTCCCGGCGATGCCGATCTTCTCCAGGACGGTCTGCCGCTCGGTGTGGCGGATGTCCTTGCCGTGCACCAGGTAGATGACGTACTCGCTGATGTTCTTGGCGTGGTCGCCGATCCGCTCGAGCGCCCGGGCCGCCCAGCTGACATCCATGAAGCGGCGGATCGTGCGCGGATCCTCCATCATCAGCGTGATGCACTGGCGGGTGATCTGGTCGTATTCCTCGTCGACGAACTTGTCCTCCTCGATGACCGCCAGGGCATCGTTGACGTCGAGGCGCGAGAAGGCATCGAGCGAGTCGTGGAGCATCTCCTGGACATGCTCGCCGAGCGCGCGCAGCTCCGAGTAATGCGTGTGCCGGTCCCGGTCGGTGGCGAGGTTCGAGGCCAGGTAACCGAGGCGCGCGGCCTCGTCGCCGATCCGCTCCAGGTCGGTGATGGTCTTGATGACGGTGAAGATCAGGCGCAGGTCGGTGGCCGCCGGCATGCGCGTGGCGAGCAGCTTGCGGCACTCGTCGTCGATCGCCACCTCGAACTGGTTGATGCGGTAGTCCTCGTTGCTGACGCTGAGGCCGAGGTCGCTGTCACCGGCGGTGATCGCCTCGACGGCGATGCCCAGCTGCTGCTCGACCGCACCGCCCATGCCCAGCACCTCGCTGCGCAGATGCTCGAGTTCGGCATTGAAGCGCTTGGAGATGTGATGACTGAAACTTTCCGATTCCATCGTCTTGCTCCCGGCCCGCCCACGGGCCACTGGCGGTCACGCAACCCGCCGCCGGCACAGCATATCAGGCCGCTGCCAGCCGGTCGGGGGGGAAATGACAGGTAAAGGTGCTGCCCTTGCCGGGCTGGCTGTCGATGCTGAGTTCGGCATCGTGGCGGCGCAGCGCATGTTTGACGATGGCCAGCCCCAGCCCGGTGCCGCCACGCTCGCGCGCGCGCCCGCCATCGGCCCGGTAGAACCGCTCGGTGACCCGCGGAATGTCTTCTGCCGGAATGCCGATACCGGTATCGGTCACGCTGAGGTGTCCGCCGCGCTCGTCGACCTGCCAGCGGATGGTGATCGAGCCGTCGGCCGGCGTGTAGCGCGCCGCATTGCTCACCAGGTTGGAGACGACGGACTGCAGCTCGACCTCTTCGCCGAGCAGCCTGGCGTCGCTGAGGAGTTCCACCTTCACTGTCGCGGGGTGCGATGGCAGCGCCAGCACCTCCTTGCGCGCCGCCGCGAGCAGGGAATTGACATCGACGACACGCTCTTTGGTCACCGGAGCGCCGGACTCGAGTCGCGACAGCTTGAGCAGGTCCTCGACGAGGTGCTGCATGCGCTGCGCCTGGCGCTGCATCGTCGCCACCGGCTGGCGCCAGCGTTCGGGCAGGTCGTCTTCATCACCCATCGAATCGAGGTAACCGCTGATCACCGTCAGGGGCGAACGCAACTCGTGCGAGGCGTTGGCGACGAAATCGCGCCGTACCCGCTCGATCTTGACCCGCTGGCTGATGTCGCGCACCAGGAGCAGGTTCTGGTCCGGCCCGTAGGGCACCAGGCGGCACAGCAGCCAGATGTCACCGGACACGGGTGACGGCACCTCGACGGACATCCGGCCATCGGGATTTTCGAGGTAGGCGATGAACTCCGGGTGACGGAACAGGTGTTCGATGCGCTGGCCACGGTCGCGACGGCCCTTGAGGCCCAGGAGCTGCTGTGCCGCCTGGTTGAAGTTGCGGATCTCATGTTGCGAGTTGAGGATCACGCCGCCGTCGGGGAACGCCTCGGTCGACGCGCGAAGTTCCTTGACCAGTCGCCGGAAACGCTTGCCGCGCCGCTTGGCCTTGCCCCGCATGAACTGGATCTTGGCGAAGACCGCAGGCCAGGGGCCCCCGCCCTCCGGCATCTCGACGTCACGACCACCGAGCAGCCAGCGCTCGAGGCGGTAGAGGTGCCACAGGTGCCAGCCAAGGAAGGCCAGCGCCACGGCCAGCATGCCGGGAAACGGCCGCCCGTACAGCCAGCCGACCAGCGCCCCGGCGAGCAGCCCGACGACGAGACGCGACAGGGTGGCAGCCCACAGGCGCGGCATGTTACTGCGTCGAGAAGCGATAGCCGGCACCCCGCACCGTCTGGATGTAGCGGTCGAGTCCGGTGGGCTCCAGCGCCTTGCGCAGGCGGCGCACGTGGACATCGACGGTGCGCTCCTCGACGTAGACATTCTGGCCCCAGACGAAATCGAGCAACTGGGTCCGGCTGTAGACCCGGTCGCGGTTCTCCATGACGAACTTGAGCAAGCGGTACTCGGTCGGGCCGAGGGTGACCTGGTTGCCGCCGACCGAAACGCGGTGGCTCACCGGGTCGAGGCGCAGTTCGCCCGCAACCAGCGGCTCGTCGGCATCCGGCGCGGCACGGCGCATCACGGCACGGATGCGCGACAGCAGCTCGCGTGGCGAGAACGGCTTGGTGATGTAGTCGTCGGCACCGCTGTCGAGCCCCTGGAGCTTGTCGCGCTCCTCGGCGCGCGCCGTGAGCATGATGATGGGGATGTCGCGGTTGGCGTCCTCGCGCCGCAGGGTACGCGTCAACTCCAGCCCGCTGGCGTCGGGCAGCATCCAGTCGGCCAGGATCAGGTCGGGGCGCGCCGCGGCGATGCGCTGCCGGGCACTGGCGCAGTCTTCCGCCTCATCGATCTCGAAGCCGGCCCGGGCCAGATTGAAAGCAATCATCTGGCGGATGGCTTCTTCGTCTTCAACGATGAGGATCCTGCGCCCGGCCATTTCTATTCACCTGATCCGTAAAGGCCAGCCATTGCAGCAGGCTTTTATTACAAATCGGTTAACGACTCAACTGCGGGGCACCCCGCGGCATGGCTCCCGGAGTGCAGCGGTGCGGGGAATCAGCCGAAACGGTAACCGAAGCCGCGCACCGTCTGCAGGAGGTCTTCGCAGGCGTGGGGCTCGAGCGCGGCGCGCAGGCGCCGCACGTGGACATCGACGGTGCGTTCGCCGATGCCATTGCGCCGCCGCCAGACGAGTTCGAGCAGCTGCCGGCGCGGCATCACCCGGCCACGGTTCTCCATGAGGCAAGCCATGAGGCGGAACTCGACCGGCGCAAGGCTCAGCTCGCTGTCGCGGACGGTGACCTTGTGGCTGACCTTGTCGAGCCGAACCGGCCCGACCTCCAGCACCTGGCCACCGGGGACGGCCACCGGCCGGCGCAGGGCGGCATGGACGCGCGCCACCAGCTCCTCGCGGCGCAGCGGCTTCGACAGGTAATCGTCAACGCCGCTGTCGAAGGCGGTGGCGACGAACTGGGCATCGTTGCGTGCGGAAACGATCATCGTCCGGCTGTCCCTGCCATTGGCGTGCCGGCGCATGTATTGCGTCAGTTCCAGGCCCGACATGTCGCGAAGCATCGAGTCAGCGAGGATGAGGTCGAAGACGGCCCCCTCGATGCGCGCCATCGCCGCTGCCGAATCGGCCACGCCGCAGGTCTCGTGGCCGGCCTCGGCCAGCCAGGCTTCGATCAGGCGACGTTCGCCCGGATCGGTATCGACGACGAGAATCCTGGACACGATGAAAGGCGCCACTGCGGCCATGGTGACGGCCGATGGTCCGCACATCCGGTTACATGGTCTTTACCGAAATATGTCTTTTTGATGACCGGCCGCCGATGCGGCCCACTGCACCGAAAAAAAGTGCCCCGCCGTGACGGCGGGGCACAAGTGTCAGGCCAACAGGGCTCAACCCGACGGCGCGATGCTGTCTTCGCGGCTTGACGCCGCGGTGACAGGGCCATTTCGATCGTGCGACGTGGCATCGGCGAACAATGTCGCACCGAGCGCCAGCGCCTCGGCCACCGACCGCGCGTGCGCGGCATCGACGAGACGGCGCAGGCGCTGCAAATGGGTATCGACGCACAGCGAGTCGGGCTGCGCGCGCAGCACCGCGCCAAGCACCACCCTGTCCTGGCCATGACCGAGATGCGTGGCCAGCGCATCGAGGCGGGCCAGCACCGCGGCCCGGTCTACGTCATCGGCAGCACCGAGCAGGCGCTGCTGGAAGGCTGCGTACTTGACCGCCTTGCGCAGCGCGTGCAGTGCGTCTCCCGTCGGTTCGGTCGTTGCCGCCTGTGCGTAGCGGCGCGCACACAGCCTGAGTTCCCGTCGTGCGCCACGCCGAAGGTCGCGCCGGCGCAGGCCATCGAGCGGCAGCCGGGCGAGGCGCCGCCCGGCTGTTTCGAGCGCCGTACGGGCCTCGCCGATGCGCGAAGCCAGCAGCCCGCAATGCTCGCCGGCCTCGCGCCGGGCACGCGCCGCCAGCGATTCGCGCAGCATGTCCAGCGACTCCAGGACCCGCGGCTCATGGACCTCGGCACGCAGCGCGCCCAATGCCTCGACGCTGGCCTCGGCGTCACGCGCCCAGGCCAGGCTGCGCTGCAGGTCGCGGTAGAAGGCATTCTCGACGGACCACACGTAGGGAAAGTCGCGGCGCAGGAGCCTGAGCAGCGCCCTGATCTTCTTGCAGGTGCGCCGCGTGCGATGGATGTGTGCCGCCGGATCATCGTGCCAGGCGTCGAGCAACATCAGGGCGTGGCCGTTCTGCGCGCGCAGTACGCGACGCACCTCGTCGGCAGCGGGAAAACCGGCACGAATCAGGTAGGCCATGATCGCGGATCGCCCGGGGCTTGTTTTATAGTGGCGGCCCCGCAGTCTAGCACCGGAAGCACCACCATCAACGGCAAGGGAAAACGCGGCCTGGCCCGCCTGCGCGCGGCCACGGCCTGCTCCATGACAGGGTTTGCTGCCGCATGGCGCAGCGAGGAGGCCTTCCGCCAGGAGGTGCTGCTCGCCGTGCCGCTGCTGCCAGCGGCCTTCTGGCTCGGGCGGGACCCCGCCGAGGTGGTGCTGCTGGCCGGCTCGTGGTTGCTGGTGATGATCGTCGAACTGCTCAACACGGCCGTCGAGGCCACGGTCGACCGCATCGGCCTCGAACACCATCCCCTGTCCGGGACGGCCAAGGACCTCGGCTCGGCGGCCGTGCTGACGAGCCTCGGCCTGGCGATGCTGACGTGGTCGCTGATCGGCTGGTCGCGATTCGCGGGCGGCTAGGCGTCGCGATCGGCAGGCGGCCGGGCGTTCGGCTTCAGCCGAACAGCATCAGGCTGAACTGCGCCAGCGACACGCCGATCAGGGCGCCGGCCAGCACATCGCTCGGATAGTGCAGACCGAGCACGACCCGCGACACCGCCACGCTCAGCGCAAAAGGCCAGACGAACACCATCAGCCCCGGCCAGCCGAGCGGTGGCGTGTAGTGCCAGAGCATGACGCTGAAGCTGGCCGCGTGCAGCGTATGGCCCGAAGGAAAGCTGTAGCGGTCGAGCGGATTGACCAGGGCGCGCACGCCGCGGTGCGAGTGGAATGGCCGCTCGCGCACCAGTCGCGCCTTGAGCCCGCGGTAGAGCGCCACGCCGACGAGGCTGGTCAGGCCCATGTGCACGCTGGCGAGCACGCCATCGACACCGGCAACGAGGGCGATCAGCGCCAGCAGCACGTACCACGCCACACCATCGCCGAGGCGGCTGACGACAGCAAAGTAGTGGCGCACCGCACGAAAGCGGGCGATCGCGTTGACCGGCAGGCAGAGCCGGACTTCGAGGTTGTCGAGCCGCGTGAAGGCCGCGGCGATCGCGGTGTCCCTGGCCATCGGTATACCCCGTGGGGTGGGCGGATGGCGCCATCCTGGGCTGTCGGGGTGATGGTTTGCTGACGGTCCGGTGAAACTTTAATGACAGCCTTTATCGTTATGTTTTAAAAAGAAATTTACGGGTGTCCGATCGATGCCGTCGGGCCACCGCAGCGCTCATGGCACCGAACCTTCGAGGGTGCCATCGGCAGGCTCCGACGGCCTGTCGGGGCTGCCGACATACACGCCGAGCGCGGCATCGTGACCGAAGCGCCACACACCCCCGCTGACATCACCGATCGACAGGCGCTCGCTGATGCCATCCGGCATCCCCTCGTCAGCCCCGCGCAGCCATTCGGCGCGCACCACATGGACCCGCCCGATTTCAGCGCAACGCAGCGGCAAGGCCAGGTTCTTGGCGCTATAGCGGTCGACGAGCAAGGGATCCATGCGCAGCGTCTCGCGCGCCCGCTCCACTCCCGCCTCGTCGAACCACGCCATCTCGAGCCAGGCCTCGCCCTGACGGACACCCGAGACGTTGCGGAGGCCGACGGTGACGGCACACAGGTTCTTCTGGTCCCACGGCTCCAGCAACACATCCAGCGCACCCCGGTACACCGGCACCTCGACGGCCGTGGTCGCACACGATGCGACAGCCGATGCCGCCAGGGTCAACGCCGCCCGCCACGCCATGGCCCCGCGATCCACGCCTTCAGTCTGCCGCGTCATCACCGGCCGCTGCGCGGTTCGACTCACGCAGCGCCTCATCGAGCTTGTGGCGGTATTCCTGCAGGACGTTCTCGAGGGCGACGTTGCCGATGCCGGTGACCGGCTCACGCTGCAGCAGCGCCGTCAGCGGCCCCTTGCGGTGCCACGCCTCGAGCAGTTCGACGTTGAGCCGGTACAGGTCGAGGTTCTTGCGCTCGCTGTCTTCGAGTTCGCCCACCAGCCGCGCGACCTCGCCGTTCAGCGCGGCGTTGTCGCGCTGCGCCTGCTGGAGCGCGGCGTTGCTGTCGCGCAACCGGGCGATGGCCTCGCGCAGGGTGTCCTCACGACCCGCCAGCCGCTCACGCGTGCTGGCCAGCGTGCCGTCCGTCCGCGCCGCCTGACGCTGCGCCGATTCGAGTTCAAGCCCGACCTTCTTCAGGCGTGACTCGGCACGCGCAAGCTGTGTCCTGAGCGCATCGATTTCGGCATCGAGCCGCGCATTGGCCACCTCGAGGTCCTGTTTCTGCGCCGAGACCTGGCGCAGCAGGCCCTGCGCTCTCGCCAGGGCCTGGCCGGCATCTTCCTGGGCACCGGCCAGCGCCGTCGCCCCCAGCAGCACGACCAGTCCCGCCGTCCTGAGCCACCTAGAAGCGCGCATTGAGGTCCACCTGCATGACATCGATGGCGAGCGGTGCGAAGGCCCCGCCGAAGCCGGCTGGTGCGCCGTCGATCTCGTCGGCGGCCAGCCAGCGCGCGCGCAGCCAGACGTTGTCGGCCAGGCCGTACGAAGCGCCGATGATGAAGCCTTCGGCGTCGGTGCCACCGGCATGGAAGTCGGAATCGGCGAAGGCGTCGAGGATGGCGTCGCGCTGCAGGTAGCGGTAGCCGGCAAAGATGTTCCATTGCCCGGCCGCACCGACCTTCGGGTGGCCGACGGTCAGGTCGACGAGCCAGCCCTGGTTGCGCTCGCCGACCGGCACGCCGACACGCCCCTGCACGTCGCCGGCGTCGAAGCCGGTGTTCTCGACGTAGTCGCCGCGCAGGACGACGTGGACGGGGGCAAAGCCGCGGTAATCGATCGCGAACATCAGGTTCAGCAATTCGAAATCCGACGCCAGGGCGAACAACTGCGTGTCGGGATCGAGGTCGTTGCGGATGTCGAAGACGGTGTTGCCTTTGGCGATGAAGGCCGGTGCCGTCCAGTCGCGGCTGGTGCTGTTGAAGTCGTTGCGCCGGCCGACGACATCCATGAAGTCATGGCGGGATGCGGCGAGCATCACGCCGAGGTCGTCGAGAACATCGAATTCCACGCCCAGCTGCGCACCCCACCAGTACTTGTCCTGGGTCCCGCCATCGATCGGGTTGGCTTCCTCGGCGAGTAGCGCGAAGCCGCCGAGCGTGGCGAAGACCCGCGGGCCGGTGTCGAAGGGCCGGCCCTGCCACGCGGCGCTGATGCCATCGAAGGTGAGGTCGTCGTCGAACAGCAGGCCGGTATGGAGGAACGGGTTGGCGACGCGGCCACCGCGCAAAACCAGCGCCGGCGAATCATCGACCAGGCCGCCGCGCCACTCGAGGTAGGCCAGGTCGAGGTAGACATCGAAAGGCCGGTTGTCGGTGCCGAGGCGCTGGTTGCGCGTCGTCGGGTCGACGCCGTTACCCGTCGCCAGCCGCGTCGTCACCGACCACTGCTCCGACAGGGCGGCCTCGACGCCGAGGCGCAGGCGCACCTGGCCACGGGTCAGGTCCTCGGTGGTGTTGAGGAACACGTCCTCGCCGGCTGCGACCGGACCACCCGCCTCGTTGATGGCCTGGAAATCCGGCACCGTGGGGTTGTTGTCCTCGTCCTGCCAAAGGCCGGCAGCACGCAGCCGCAGGTCGCCGGACAGGCGGAGCCGCGACATCCAGGCCGGCAGTGCGTCGCGCGTCCCCCACTTTTCCGCGCGGGCCACGGCGACGACGTCGTCGGTGACCGCCGCCCGCAGCTCTTCGCGGACCTCATCGCGGATCTGCGCCTTGACGAACTCCGGCACGTAGGGCACCCGCACCACGGCCGTGCTGCCCGCCGGCGCCGGCACCTCCGCCGGCGCGTCTGCGGCCCGGCCGGCAGCCAGTGCCTGCTCGGCGACCTGCTCGCGCGCCCGGAGCGCGGCGCGCGCCTTCATCGCCGCGGCCTGTTCGGCGCTGATCACGCCCTGGGCGACCAGTTCGTCGACGAGGTTGAGGACGGTGTTCTTCAGCTCGAGCAGTTCGGTGTCGGCCGCGGCCACTGCCGGCTGGGCCTGCAGGCCGGCGGCGAGGAGGACGAGCACCGGAACGAGCGCCGTGGTGATGAAACGCATGGGTGAGGGCTGCCTTCGGGTCGGGAGGTATCGGACGGGGTGATGTTCAGCCCCGCGAACTGATGCGCAGCCGGATCGGCTGCGGCAGGTCGTCGGGCGGCTGACGGCTGAGGCGCACACCGGCGGTCAGCGCGCTGCGCAGCGCTGCATCGAGCGCCGGGTTGTTGCTACCGCTGAGCAGGCGGCTGTCCTCGATGTAGCCGTCGTCGCTGAGACGGATGCTGACGATCACCGCATACTCGCCGAGGCTGCGGATCGTCTCGTCGTTGGACAGCACGGTCTGCAATTCACGCTGCAGGATGCCGGCGTACCATGCATGGGCATCGCCACCCCCGAGCAGGCCGCGGCCACCCTTGCGTGCCGCGAGGCCGAAACCATCGCTGCCGGCCACGCCATCGGCATCGAGGCCGAGCGTGTCGCCGGGGGGCGCCTCGGCCATGTCGTCGGCGAGCGGCTCCGGCTCGGGCTCGTCCATCTCCATCTCGGGTTCCGGCTCGGGCTCGTTGACCTGCGGCGGCGGCGGCGGGGGGGGTGGCACGACCAGCGAGATCTGCTGCACGCGGGGTTGCTGCGGCGCCGAGGTCCCCGACATGCGGTCGATGAGCGCCAGCGCCGCACCGGCGAGCCCGAGCACCAGCAGCGCCGCGCCGCCGAGCGGCAGCCAGCGCCGCCATGTCGACTCGGCCGGGTCGGCGGCATCCATGTCCTCATGTTTCCAGTTGCGGTCGCGCTTCACGGCAAGGACTCCTGGCGATGCGTTACTTGACGAGCTTCTGGGTGACCAGCCCCACCTGGCTGATGCCGATGCGGCCGACCAGGTCGAGCACGTCCATGACGCGCTGGTACTGCACCACCGAGTCGCCGCGGATGACGACCGGCAGCGACGGGTCGGCGGCGTAGTAACCACCGAGCCGGGTCTCGAGTTCGCCGATCGTCACGGGGTAGGTGTCGAGGTAGATGGTGCCGTCCGCGGTGATCGTGATCGCCTTGGTCTTCGACTCGGCCAGACTCGCCTGGCTGCTGGCCTTTGGCAGGTTGACGGTGACGCCCTGGATCGCTGCCGTCGTCATGATGATGAAGATGATCAGCAGCACCAGCGTCAGATCGACCATCGGCGTGATGTTGATGTCGTCATACGGCTCGGCGTCGTCCTTGATATCGGCGGCCATCACTGCGCTCCGGTGGCGGCGTCAGGCGCCGTAGCGCTCGTTGAAACGCGCTTCGAGTTCGTCCGCGAAGACGCGCATGTCGGCCACCTGGTCCTTGACCCGCGAACCGAGCCAGTTGTAGCCGAACAGCGAGGGGATGGCGACGCCGAGGCCGGCCACCGTGGCCAGCAGCGCCGCGGCCATGCCGGGCGCGATCGCCGCGATGTTGACGTCGCCGGTGGCGGCGATCGCGGCGAAGGTCACCATGACGCCGATCACCGTGCCGAACAGGCCGATGAACGGCCCGCCCGAGATGGCGATGGTCAGCAGCACGAGCTGGCTGTTGAGGCGCTGCCCTTCGCGAACCATGGTGGCGTCCATCGCTGCGCGTACGGCCGCCAGCGCCTTGGCGTCAAGCCCGGCGAAGCCGGCGCCGACCGACGGCGAGATGCGCTTCTGGATCTCGTCGATGCCGACGTGGTAGACCCGCCACAGCGGGGATTCGCGGAACCGCGCGCGCGCACCGTACAGCGCACCGAGGTCATCCTCGTCCTGTTTTTGTCCCAGTTCGCCGTAGGCCGACAGGAACTGGCGTGAGGCGGAGCCCGCGCGCGACAGGGCCAGCGCCTTGAGGAACATCACCACCGCCGCGGCCAGCATCATCAGGCCGCAGACGACGATCACCGCCTGCTCGACCCACGCCTCGGGCTTGCCGAAGACATTCTGGAAGATGATGCCGAAGCTGCCCATCTGCTTGGGCCCGCCCTCGGTCGACATATCGAGGCCATAGCGCAGCACCTGTTCGGCGCGCTGGCCCTGGGCGCGGGCATTGAAGGCCAGCCAGTCGGCACTGCGCGCCGTGTTGGAGATGCGCAGCTCGTCGATGTCGGCGGCCAGCAGGCCCTCGCCCGTCAGCGAACCGCCGATGTGAAGCGCACCGGAGATCACCTCGGGGCGCATCGCCTGCGTGCCGGCCGGGTTGCCGTCGACGTACAGTTCGAGACGATCGGCGGCGACCACCAGGGCCACGTGGTGCCAGTCGCTGGCATCGACCGGCACCGTGCCGGTCAGCGTGTCGCTGCCGCTGCGCGCCGACAGCGTGCCATCGGGGGCCATGGCCAGTGACAGGCGCGCCCCGGCCGCTTCATCGCCGACGTCGAGCAGCCAGGTCTCCTGTGCCGGCATGCCGTTCAGCCGCAGCCAGGTCTCGAAGGTCCAGCCGCTGGCCGGGTCGATGGCGAGTTGCGGGGCCGGGCCGATGACCAGCGCCTCACTGCCCGACAGCGTGGCGCCGCCGCCGATCAGCGAGGCCGGCGCCGGGTAGACCTTGCCGCCCGTCACGGCACTGCCATAGGCGGTGCTGTCGAGGGGCAGGCCCGCGGTCTCGTCGAAGTGGAAGGCCGCCACCGTGTTGACATCGAAGGTCGCCGCGGCATCGCCGCCGGACGGTGCCGCGGCATTGGCGAAGTACAGCCACACCGCGGTGTCCGCGCTGCCGGCCGGGATGGCCGGCAAACGCACCCAGACCAGCGCCATCTCCGCCACCGGGTCGAAGCGCTCGACGTGGTATTTCAGCGGGGTCTGGTCGTCGCCGGCGACGAAGCGGAAATCGGCGCCGTCACCGGCCAGCGACAGGAACTGGGGAAAGTTGCCCGAGTGCAGCCGCACCAGCACCGGCATGTCGGCCAGCGGCGCGGTGGTGGCGGCGCCGGCCGGTGTGGTGTCGACGGTGATCTGCTTGCGCTGCGTCCAGGCCTCGTTCCACCAGGCGTGGGCACTCAGGGAAAAACAGATGCCGATGACGGCCATCAACCAGCGCATAGCTCGGGTCCAGCAACGGGGGAAGCGCGGCGATTGTTCCACCGTAATGTGTAAGTAACGTGACAGGAAAACCGCCATCGGACCGTCATGCCGGCGCAACATGTGCCGGCGAGAATCGGCCGTGGATCTTTGTCGCGGTACACAGGCCCGCCCATGCGCCCCACATTGTCCGGCCCCGGCAGGTTGCTCTGCACGGCCGCCCTCGCCCTGTCGCTCCACCTGCCGGTGCTGGCCGCACCGTCAGCGGCGCCGGCCGCCACGCCGACCGTCGCCCCCCGCACGCTCTACCTGACGATCATCGGCGGGCGCACCTGGGTGCGCTGGGGCAAGGTCGGCGAACGGCCGCCAGAGCTGCGCAGTGATTTCCCCGGCGGTGACACGCCGGCCGCCGCGGGCATGTCGATTGACGATGCCCCGGACGCCGCCATCCCCGATCCGCTGGACGACACACCGGCGACACTGGCCGGCGACGGCCCACGCCCCCTCGGCCCGGCACCACAGCAATGCCCGGCCACCCTGCCAGCAGGCAGCGGCCAGCCGGAAGCCGACGCGCTGCGCCGCGAGGCCGGCTGCCGCTACCTCAGCAGCTGTGAGGTCGGCACCGGCCGCTGCACCTGGTTCTATCAGGGGCGCGGCTGAGCCCCTCGCGCCGCAGCCGCCCGCCGCTCAGCGGCACTCCTCGTCGTCCGGGCTGCAGTTCTCGCCGAAGGACAGCACGTCGACCGAGATGAAACGCACCTGGGTGCCCTCGATGAGGCGCTCGCCGTCGGCGTTCTCGTCACCGAGCAGGGTGGCCTGCGATTCCATGCCGCGACTGGCCGCCGAGCTGGCCCCCGATGCCCCCGGCGGCGCCACCGCGGCGACATCCGCAGTCGAGAAACCGATCTCGACGCCACCGACGTCGATGTTGTCGGCACCGACGATCTCGACGGCACCGATGGTCAGGTCGCCACTGGTGCGGATGCCGGCATCGCCGGCATTGACCGCGCCCCGCGGCGCAAACAGCGCGGCGTTCTCGCCCTGCAGGCCGCTGCCGGCCACGGCTGGCGGGAACTCGATGAGCGTGTTGCCGGTCTGCGGGTCGATGCGCGTCACCGGATCCGGCACCGAGGTGACGGTCTTGGCCCCCTTGCCGGCATCGATGTTGCCGTTCGACGACCAGACCAGCAGGTCACCCTGCAAGGCGAAGACGCGCGTCGAATTGACCCTCAGGTCGTCGCCGACCGCGATGGCGATGTCGCCCTCGCGGGCCGTGACGATGCCGAGGTCGGCGGGCGCCTTGTCGATGATGTCGGCATCGGCGGCACCGGCGTTGATCAAGCCGGCGGGCACCATCATCATCAGGTCGCCGCCGGCCAGCGTCTGCACCTGGCTGAGCAGCAGGCTGATGTCGCCCTGCGGCTCATCCCGCGGGAACAGCCGCCCGAGCAGCGCCACCTGTGCGGCGCTGGCGGCCGCCGGGTCGCGCAGCGACAGCCAGTCGGCGATGGCCTGCTCGAGGCCCTCGCCCGGCGCGTCGCCGAGGCGCGCGGCGAGCGGCATCTCGCCACCGAAGAGGGTGTCGAGCGCCGCGTAGGCGCGCACATAGTTGAGCCGGTCGGCGCGGTTGGGTGTCTCGGCCGCGGCCCCCCAGGTCTGCAGTTCCCTGTAGGCCACGGCCATGGCCAGCGCCCGCTGCAGGGGGGGCTCGAGCGCACGCAACGCCGCCACGGGATCATCGCCGCCGTCGATGCCGAGCGCGGAGAGGAAAGCCAGCAGCACCTCACGGTAGGCACCGGGCACGACCGGCAACGTGCGGGCCGGATCGGCGGTGACGAACCCGGCACGTGCGGCATCGATGCGTGTCAGCGCACCATTCAGCGCCTCGCGGGCGGCACTCGGCTCATCGGAGAGGTAAACCTCGATGAAACGCGCCCAGTCGGCCCCGGCACCGAGGCCCGCCAGCAGGCGCAGCGATGCCCCGGTCTCGTCCAGCGCCGGGTTTTTCGCATTGCCGATGGTTTCGATGCCGGCGCTGGTGCCGAGCGCGATGTCGCGCCCGGCGATGAACTCGACCGAACCCGGCCCCCAGACCTCGAAGATGCGCCGGTCGTTGGCGGCGAAGCGGCCGGTATTGGTGCGCAGGTCGCCCTGCACGATGTCGCGCCCGGCCTGCACCGAGCTGAGGTCCGTCGTGGCGATGTGCTGGATGCGCAGCGACAGGTTGCGGAGGTCGGTGCCGGCCTGGAGCCACGTCGGCTTGGCCATTTCGAGCGTCCAGTAGCCCGGCTGGCCGGGCAGCGACTGCACCGAGCCTTGCTGCGCGACGATGACGTTGCGGCGCGGGTCATCGGCATGAACCGGCACGCGCGCCGGAATGGCGGGCGCCGAGACGATGTCGGGCCGGTCGACCGACGGCAGTGTTGAGCGCTCCTGATCGGACTGCGTGAGTCGCGTCTCCGTCGAGCCGAAGAAATTGCCGGTGATGTCGTCACGCGCCAGCAGTTCCAGCTGACCGTCGGCGGCGGGGAAGAAGACCAGCGGCGTGGCGACGATATTGATGTCGCCGCCGGCGCTGACCAGCGACAGGCTCGGCGGCACGAAGCCTCCGAAGCCCTCGCCATCGAGGGTCACGTCGCCGCCGAGCGTGCCGAGCGCGACCCGCATGCCGCTGCCCCAGGTGTAGAAACGGTTGTCGATGTCGGCGGTGACACGGATGTTCGAGAACAGCGCCTGCATCAGCGCCAGCTGCGAGTCATCCAGCGCCTCGACCGTCGGGTCGAGCAGGCCGGCGATCGTCAGGCCCTGGGTGGCCTGCCAGTCGAAAGTGGTTTCGCCACCGAGGTACACCCGCGGCGCCGCGCCGCGCCCGACCGTGCCGCCGGTGCGCAGCACGCCCTGGCCACGCCCGAGCACCACCTGGCCGCCCGTGAAGTCGCCGCCCGCGTGAACCCGCAGCACGCCGCCACCGAGGGTTTCGGTGGTACGGGCCGAAGGCGTGAAGACCACCTGGCCGCCTGCCGTGAGCGCCGTGACCCCCTCGTCCGCCCGGCCCGTGGTCGGCAGTGCCAGCAGCACATCGTCGATGTCGCCCGCCACCGAGACATCGAGGTCGCCGCCACCGAAGGCGCCGACCCCGTTGCGGAACCGGTCGAAGACCACCGACCAGTGCGTCGGCACGGCACCGAAGCCGGCGCCGTCGGCGTAGAGGTCGGTGCCGAAGACGCCCGAGCCGATGCGCGTCAGCCAGGCCGTGACGCCCCCCGCGCTGCTGTCGGCATGGAGGCGGCCACCGGCGCGCAGGCGCACGTCGCCACCGCCCGTGGCGAACTGCCCGGCGTTGAGGAACAAGGCGAAGAATTCATCGGTGGTCAGCCCCTGGGCGACCAGCGTCTCATCGAGCAGCGCGCGCAGCGACGCCGAGGTGCCGAGGTCGCGGCCGGCGGCATAGATGGCCGCGCCATCGCGCAAGCGCACGTCGCCACCCGCGGCGATGTCGATGTCGCCACTGCCGGTGCGCACGCGGACGCCGGTGCCGAGGTCGAGCAGACCGCTACCGGCCCGCGTGGCCAGCACGTCGGCACTGTCGAGCGACGCGCCGGCGGCGAGGCGCCAGCCCCAGTCCGACGCCGGGCCGGCGGCGGGCACCGGGTCGAGCGCATCGACCGTGAAAAAGCCGAAGACGATGCCGCGCTGCGTGAACGCGTCGCTGAGGTCGGCATCGAGGTCGAGATCGCGCGCCGCACGCAGGGTGATGAGCCCGGCGCCCTCACCGTGGGCACCAAAATCCCAGCCGTCGTTGAGGTCCCAGCGGTCGGCGACGACGAGGTCGCCGCTGCTCTCGACCTGCAGTCCCGCCACGACGTCGAAGCCATCGAGGACGGGTGACGGCCGTCCGGCCATGAACGCCGCCGTTTCATCGCGCCAGCCGTCGATGCGCGCCCGGCTGGCCGTGACGCGGGTCACGAGCCCGCCCGTTGCGGGATCAAGGACCGCCGTCGCCGCAGGGTCGCGCAGCACGCGTGTGGCAATCACCCGTGTCCGGGCCGCGCCGTCGACGGTTGCCGCCAGCGCGCCATGCGCCACGGTCTCGGTCTGTCCGTTGCCGTCGGTATCGAGGCGCCGCACGTGGATGTCGACCACGCCGCCCTCGCCGAGGGCACCACCGGCGACATCGATGTGTGACCCTTCCAGCAAGTCGACGGTGGCATCCGCTCCGACCAGGCTGTCGCCATCGGCATCGAGCGCATACAGGTCGATGCGCCCGCCTGCGGCGCCGGCGCCTTCGCCGCGCGCGCGCAGCGTGCCGGACAGCACGACGCGGTCGCCGGCGGCGAGCCAGATCCGGCCGCCGCGGTCGCCGGAGGCATCGAGCAGGCCGTCGATGATGATGTCGCCGCGGTCGCTCACCAGGCGAATATCGTGCGCCGTCAGCGTGTCCCCCGCCCCGATGACGAGGTCCTGGTCGCGCAGGCGCAGCGCACGGCTGGCGCCAAAGCCGGTCGATTCGAGCAATGCGACCAGCCCCTGCAGCGCGTGACCGGCGACGCCGCCGCCATCGACGAGCGTGGCGGCATCGAGGACAAAGTGGCCACCGTGACCCGTCTCATCGTGTGCCGACAGCGCCACGCCGTCGCCGAGATGCACCGCGCCGCCGGGCGCCATCAGCGAGACCGTGCCGGCCTCGAGCGGCGCCGAGACATCGAGCTGCACACCCTCCGCAAGCGTCAGGTCACCGGCCTCGGCGCGCAACGCGATCGTTCCGCCCGGCGTGGCCACCGTCTGCGGGCCGAACACCAGCGCCGTGCCCGAAACGTCGACCTGTGCATGGCTGCCGAGACGCAGGCTGCCGTCGCCGCCGTCGTCGGCGCGGGTCAGGGCGAAGGCGCCGGACGGCAGGCGCACGCGGCCGTCGAAATCGATGTCTGCGGCGGTGAAGGACAGGCCGGCGCCGGGCCCGCCGGGCGGCACATCGGTCGCCGCCGCCTCACCACCCCGCACCGACAACGTCCCATCGACCTGCACCCTGCTGCGCGTCGCCTGGGTCGCCAGGATGACCGGCGCATCGAGCCTCAGGTCGCCGCCGGCCGACAGCGCCTGATCGCCGCTGAACAACAGGCTGTCGCTGGCAGCGAGCGTCACCCCGGCGTAGCCGCGCAGCTGCACGTCACCCTCGCCGAGCCTGAGCGTGCCGGCATCGAGCCGCAGCGCGCTGCCGGCGGCGGCAACCACCGGTTGTGCGGTGAGGGCCGGGCCGCTGTTGCGCAGTTCGAGAACCTCCGCCTGCAGCCACGCCGTGGCATCGGCATTGTCGAGGCCGCGCAGGCCCGGTGCGTCGAAGGTCAGGCGCGCGAAGGACAGCGGCGCGTCCGGCGCCCCGCCCTGGAGGCCGCCGACAAGGTCGATGAGTTCGCTGCTGCGCAGGCGCAGGGCGCTGCCGGCGAGACGCGCCAGCGTCGTCTCGTCGAGACGCAGGCCATCCGCGTCGCCCGAGCCGCCGAGCGTGATGCGGCGGGCACCCAGTGCCAGCACCCCATCGCCGGTGTCGAGCAGCCCGGCCGCCTCGACGGTATCGGCTGCGTCGAGCACCACGCTGCCACGCGCCGACAGCGTCGCCGTGGCGGCGAGGTCTATGGTCGACAGCGCGGTCGGCGCCGACTGGCGTTCCACGCTCAACTCACGACCCGACACCGCGACCACCGCGGCATCGCCATGCAGCGCCAGCAGCGCATGGCCTTCGCCGGTCGCCGCATCGGCAGACAGCACGACCGGCGCCAGGCCGGCATCACCGATGACGATGCGCGTGCCCGTCAGCAACAGCTCCGACAGGGTCAGCGCGACACCATCACCGATCACGACCTCGCTGCTCGTGGCCTCGAGCGTCAGGGCATCGACCCCGCGTGTGCGCGTCCCGCCGAGCAGCAGGCTGTCGGCGCCGAGCGCGGCGAGGTAGGCCGCACGCAGCACGATCCCCTCGCCCGCGGTCAGCCCGTCGACGACGCGCATCGCCGCGCGGCTGGCGATGTCGACCGCCGAGCCCAGCCCACCGGTTGGCGCACCGCGCACCAGCTCGGCACGCAGGTCGAGCCGCTCGCCCGCCTCGATGACCAAATCGCCGCCATCGCGGGGAGCCCCCGCTGCCGCGCCTGTGTAGAACTCATCGAGCGGCGTTTCCAGGTACTCGGCACGGCGGCGCACCCGCGCCCCGTCCTCGACGACGAAGCCCTGCGTGCGTCCGGCGCTGCGGTCATTGCCAGCCACCGCATAGCGGCCGGCGAGCACCGGTGCGCCATCGGCCTGCTGCAGGCCCTGGCCCGGCTGCAGGTCCCCGGTGCCGGCGGCCGGCGTCACCAGATAGCCGCCGAACAACGCGTAGCGCGCCGGCAGGATGGCGTATTCACCGGCCGGCAGTCCCGGCAACCCCTCTTCGAGAAGCAGCGTGTCGCCGATGCGCCGCGCCTGCACGTCGGCGACCACCGGGCTTTCCAGCGGGTCCCAGGGCGCGAACGGGCCGACGCCGGGCAACAGGGCAAACGATGCGCCGGCCTGGTCGGCGCGCAGGATGTCGCGCGAGCCGCCCGGGCCGGGCACGAAGGCCGTGGCCCGCACGTCGCCACCCCCGCTGACATCGAAGCGCGAGCCCGCCGCCAGTTCGATGTCCGGCGCGTCGAGCGCGATGCGCTTGGCCGGCAGCAGCCGTTCGTATTCGGGGTTGTCGACCGCGGCGACGAACACCAGCTGGTCTTCGCTCGCCGACGGGGCCGGCAGGATCAGCGCCCCACCGGGCTCTGTCAGAAGGAACGGTGCGCTGAGTCCAGCCGCGGATGTCGAGGTGAGGCTGCCTGCGGTGAAGCGCAGCGATGACCCGGCGACGAGGGACAGCTCGCCAAGCGGCGCGTAGAGCGTGCCGGCCTGGACGATGTGGTCGGCCGCGAACTGCACCGCCGCACCCACCGAGTACGGCACGTCCGTGCCGCCGCCGCCCGACAGCGACAGCGTGCCGCCATCACCCTCGACGGCGAGTTCAAAGCGACTCAGCGTCGTCGGATAGACCCGCAGCGCTTCGACGTCGAGATCACCGGCGGTGCGAAACAGCCCGGCGTATTCGCTGCGCAAGGTCTTGCGCACACCGCGCAGGCGCAGGTCGCCGCGCGAGTGCAGCGCCACACCGACACGCCCGGTCGTCGCATCACCGAAGCCGCGGGTCACCGACTCGCCGACGAGTTCGATGAGTTCGGCATCGACCGACAACCGCGCACTGCCCGCCGTCGGCGTCAGGCGGATCGGCAACGTCGCATCACGCGGATTGACGACACCGGTCTTGTCCGGCAAGGCGCCATCGAGCGCCACGCGGGCGTCGTCGTAACCCAGGGCGACGTACGGGGCGGCGAGCCGGACGTCGACACCGTCACCATCGAAGACCGCCGCATCGAGGACGATCGAGCGCTCGAGCTGCAGATCGAGGTCGCGGCGAAAGGCGATGACGGGCAGTGAGTCGGGGGTGTCCGGCACTGGCGCGCCCGTGTTGCGGTCGGTATTGACCGCCGAACTGCGCACGGACACATCGAGCGCATCGAAGCCGCCGGACTGCAGCGCCGCCAGCGGCAGGAAGCCGGTGGAATACCATGCGGCATCGACCGCGCCGCCGGCGAGCGGCACCTCGCCATCGAAGTCCTGCATGACGAGCGTGTGCGGACCGCGCGGGATGCCGTCCGGACCGAGCAGCGGCGCGATGCCACGCGCGCTGGCATCGAGGCCGACGAGCAGCCGGCCACCCGTCGCATGGCTGCCAGCCGGCGCCGCGGCGCTCAGCGCACCCTGCCAGAGCAGGGACTCGGCCGCCGTCAGTTCGATGACACCGGCCGCCGAGGCCAGCGATGTGCGGCGGGGAATCCCGTCACCGATGTCGAGATCGCCCACCGTGCCATCGGCACCGATGCGCGCACCGGGCGCACCGACCACCGACCCCTGGGCGGCCCGCAGGCGCACCGTGCCGCCCGCCTGCACGACACCGCGGCGCAGGCCGACCGGATCGCTCTCATCGACGATCACCGTGCCATCGACCGACAGGTGCGCGGCATCGCCGAGACGGATCATCGTCTCGGGACGGAACACGCCGGGGCCGCCGCCGATATCGAGCGTGATCGTCCCGCCCGGTGCCTCGACGGTGCCATCGACGAAGATGCTGCCCGTCGACTGCAGGCGGATGATGCTGCCCGGGTCGGCGACGAGGTGCGCACCGCGGCCGATGTCGAGGCCCGCCACCGGACCGATGGCGTTCGACAACCGGTCGGTGCTGACCAGCGAAAGTTCCAGCGGCAGGCGTTCCCAGGGCAGCACGTAGGCCGGCGCGGCAACGGCGCTGATCGCGCTGCTGCCGGGCAGCCGCCCGGGGCTGGATCCCGTGAGTTGCAGCCGGGCGGCGCGCAGCGACGGCGACGCTGCACCGTCGATGGCAAGGTCGGCACGGCTCGAGGCGAGGCGATAGCTCGAGAAGCCGCCCTGACGGAAGGTGTCGTCGGCGATCTCGATGACGTACTGCACGTTGCCGGCGCCGTCCGCGACTTCGCTCAGGCCGAACTGGCGGTGGCCAAACAGCCGCGGGTCATCGCCGGGGGCCGGCAGCGGCGACGTCACCACCCGCAGGCGCTCGCTGTCGATGACCAGCGTGCCGCCGGCACTGAAGCCGTAGCCACGCAGCTCGCCACCGATATCGAGACGCGCGCCCCACAGCAGGTTGTCGGTCTCGCCGGTGAGGAAGGACAGGAGGCCGCCATCACCGCCGCTGAAGCGACCGTCGGCATCGCGCCAGGCGCCGGCGCCGACATCGAGCACCGCGGCCTCGCCGATCGCGATCGACGCACCGGAATCGATGCGCAGCGCACCGCCGTCGAGCACCACCGGGGCAGTCGGGCGTCCCCTGACCAGCAGCGGATTGTCATTGACCCAGGTGCCGGACAGGTCGACGGTCGAGTCGATGCGGACCATCCGCAACTGGTCGGCGACCTGGGCACCGACGCGCTGGTTGCTGGCCGTCAGCGTGACCTGGCCGCCCGGGGCACGCACAGCGCCGCCGACCACGACCTGTGTGCCGGTGAGGCCCAGCGAACCCCACGCCGGCAGCTGCAGGTCGTCGTCGAGGAACACGGCACCGGCATTGACGAAGGCCAGCTGACCGGCCCCCGAAGCGACGAGCTGTGACACGGGAATGACGAGCGGCGCCACCCCGGATGCCGCGGATGCGCCGGGGCCCCCGATGTGCAGTTCGGGCAATCCGGCCCGCAACAGGCTGAGCGCCAGGGTGCCGGCCCGCGGCACCTCGTCCCATGGCCGCGCCCAGGCCGGCGACCCCGTCGCCGTCAGGTCCTGCGGCTGCCAGCGTTGGTGGGCGCCCGCCACGGCGCCCGCCGCCACGTCACCCGACAGCGTGATGCCGCGACCCTCGACGGTCAGCGTCCCGGCATCCTTGCCTTCGACGTAACCCGCTTCGCGGACCACGGCATCGTCGACCATGCGCACGTACGTCTGGTCGGGGTCCGCATTGGCGATGCCGACGACCTGGCCGTTGGCCTGCTGCAGGCGGCTGGTACGGACCTCACCGGCGGTGTAGGTCACGCGGCCGCCGCTGACATCGACCAGGGCCCCCTCCTCGATGACGACGGCACCTTCCGAGCGCAACGTGATGCTGCCACCGGTCGACTGGCGCTCGGCAGCCGAGCGCTGGAGGGCGGCCGCCGCACCGTCGGTATTGAGCAGCGGCGTGCCCCGGCGCAGGTCGACGCGCAGCGTCTCGTTGCGCAGCGGGCCATCGCGCTGTACCGGCGCATCCGCCAGTTCGTTGCCACGCGCCTCGACTTCGACGACGTTGCGCGCCACCGACACCTCGGTGGTGTCATCACCGGAGGCGTCGAGAATGGCCCCCGCGGCGATGCGCAGTTCGCTGGCCAGCGCCGTCGGGTCGCCGGGCTGACGCAGGTCGGGGGCGCCGGGGTCAGCCGCCGCCGTGACATTGATGAGCCCGCCGGTCGCGGTGACGCGCGCACCCGCGGCCAGTTCGACCCGGGTTCCGGCCAGGTCGATGCGCGAGCGTCCCTGGGCCTGCGCATCGAGCGCCAGGACCGCATTGCCGTCGGCATCGGGCGAGGTGTCGGGGATGACTTCCGTGATGCTGCCCTCACCGAGGTGCAGCGTGCCGCCGCGCACCGGCTTCGGCCGGCGCGGCACGAGGTCATTGGCCAGCGCCAGCGTGCCGTTCATGTCCTGGGCGACGAGGCGGATGCTGCCGTTGAGCGACACGCTGGTGGTGGCCCGGGCAATGCCGTCCTGGTTGACGGCAAGGCCGAGCAGCGAAATGTTGCCCCGCTCGGCGATCAGCGTGCCGACGTTGCCGACCTCGCCACCGGTGCCGACCTCGACCAGCAGTCCGCGCAAATCGGGCGATTCGGAGGCCGCGATCAGCACGCGGTCCTGCGCCGCGGCCAGCACCTGCTGGCCCTCCGGCGTCACGATCGTGCCGGCGTTGTGGATCTTCGGCGCGAAGATCAGCACGCGGCCGGTCCGTGCCGCCTCGATCATCGCCCCGGACTCGATGTGGATCTCGCCCATCGGCTGGCCGAAGCTGTCGAAGGCCGCCAGCGCACCGGCACTGGCGTTGATCGCGTTGACGAAACCGATCTGTTCGAAGACCTGCCCGTCGATGTCGAGCGTCGAGGCGACGAGGCTCTGCGTGCTCACCTGCGCCCCGTCGGCGAAGACGATGCCGTTGGCATTGATGAGATAGACCTGTCCGTTGGCCGTGAGCCGTCCGGCGATACGGCTCGGCGCCTCAGCGAAGATGCGGTTCAGGGCCACCGAGGATGTCGACGGCTGGACGAACTCGACCTCGTGACCGGCCCCGATATCAAACTGCTGCCAGTGCAACGTGGCCTTGTCGGCCGTCTGTTCGATGACCATGCGCGTCGGGTCGGCCACCTCGCCGGGCAGCGGCACGCGGATCGCGGCCCCGTCGAAACGCGCGTTGACCCCGCTCAGCACCTGCGGCAGGTCGGCGGCATGCAGCGCACCATGCGTGGTGATGAACAGGGCAGCGATGCAGGTGGCAAGGCGCGTGCGTTCGTGGTCGTTCATGGGATCCCGGGACATCGACGGTGGCACCGCGCAGCCTAGCGGCCGTGCATGACGGTTTTGTGATGGCGCGGACCCCGCCGGCACCACGAAAAAAGCCGGGCAGGCCCTCTGTCGAGGTCCTGCCCGGCCGGGTCGTCTCCGGTGACTGCCCGGTGGCACTCGCCACCGGGCAGCGGCCGGACGGATCGGCGTCAGTTGACCAGCGACAGCTCCTGGCAGCTGTCGGCGGTACCGCTCGAGGTCTCGCGGGCGAACGGCGTGCGCGGGTCATTGCCGGCGGCAGGACCACCGGAATAGACCTGCGGGGCCGTCTTGCTCGGCGACAGCAGGCCACCCTGCCACTCGTCGCCGTTGCCGGCGATGCCGTCCGGGTCGACCAGCAGGCCGTCGTTGACGGCATCGACTGCCGCCGCCGTCGGGCTGTTCCACAAGGAGAAGAAATCCTTGTGAATGGCGATTTCGCCCGGGTCGGCATTGACGGTGCGGATGCCGCCAAGGCGCGGATCCGGATTGCCCGCAACGACGCGGTTCTGGTAGCTCAGGTAGTAGATGTCGCTGTAGGTGCCGTTGAAGGCGTTTTCCAGCGTGGGTGCCGCGCCATCGATCGCCACGAAGCGGAAGTTGCGGGTCAGGCTGGCGTTGCGCTCCAGGCTGTTGTAGCCCATGCCATAGGCTGTCCGGCCCAGCGGAACCACGCTCGAATGGCCATTGCCGCTGGTCGGTGCCGACGGGAAGGCGGTCAGGCCGTCCGTGAAGCCACCGTTGTAGCCGCCGCCGGTGGCCAGCGCCTGCAGGCAGGCGTCGACACCGGAAGAACCGGCGTTCTCATAAACCTGCGGTGCAGGAACGAAGGACGGCACGTTGTTGGCGAAGGTCTTGACCGCCGGCGAACCGTTGATGCAGTTGGTGCGCAGGAAGTTGGCCATGAACTGGGCATGCGTACCCGAGCCGGACGTACGGCGGCAGAAGTTGACCTTGTTGCCCTGATTCACGCCTGCACCCACCGGATTCAGCGCCAGCCCGTAGGGCGCGCGCTGCGTCCAGTTGTGGAGCTCGCCGGTCACGACCGACTGCACCATCGCCGTGGGAATGCTCGGCATGCAGTCCAGGCTGTCGCGCTGGGCCCGCGTCGGGCTTGCCGGGCAATCCGGCAGGAGACCGGCGGCTTGCTGGTCGTCGAGAAGTTCGTCATACATCGCCAGCGTCACGGCGACGCCGAAGACGATGCCCGGACCGGCCTTGATGTTCAGGTTGCCCTTGTCGACGAAGTTGTTCTGCGGCTTGTCGGGCAGACCCGGCACGCTGGCACCGAAGCCGGTGGCCAGCTCGCCGACGAACATCTTCGGCTCGACGTCGGAGATGCCGCCGTCCGGGGCCTGGGTCAGGATCGGCGCGCTCGGGCAGGAATAGAGCTTGAAGCGCGTCGCGCCATCGACCGACAGGAAGGTGTCGCCGGGACCGGGATTGGTCGCCGGAATGACCTGCGTGCAGTTGGCCGGCGAGGCGTCTATGTACTGCTGGTCGGCGGCCGGTGCCACGGCCGGATCAGCCACCGGCGCCACGCCGGTGCCCGAACCACCGTTGAACTTGTAGACGGCAGTCAGGGCATTCGGCAGGGTGCCGGGCAGACCCGCCTTGAAGTTGCAGTACGTGACCTGCTGATTCCGGTGATTGAGGGCCGGCAGCGCGGTCGAGCCGTCGCCGCCACCCGGCGTCACGGTGACCTGGTCGACGAACACGGACGGCGTGATCACGCCGTCACCGTCGTTGGCGTTGCCGTCGTAGTTGCAGAAGCGCAGCATGATGTCGAGATGGAAGGTCTCCTGCACGGCGGTCGCGCCGCCGATGAAGATCTCGTTCGGCGCGCCGAGTGCACCGGCCGACGCCTGGGTCGCACCCAGCATCGCCAGCGCAGCACCCAGAACGCTCAGGGATTGCTTGATCATTGAATTACTCCGTAATGGATGAATGGTCGTCATGAACGATCGGCAGGCTCAGCCGCGACGGCGCCACACGCCGAGCAGGCCGAGGCCGGAGCCGAGCAGCCAGATGGCACCGGGAACCGGCACGACAGTGGCGTTGAAGCTGATGTCGCCGGTCGCCAGATCGCTGGTCAGCGGGCCGAACTGGTAACGGAGCAGTTCACCGATCGTCGGCGAGCCGTCGGTCAGGTCGATGCGCCAGCCCTGGAGCTGCGACACGGCGCCGAACACCACTTCATTGCTCGGGGAGATGCCGCCACCGAGGTCGTTGCCCCAGTTGAAGCCGTGCCAACCCCAATCGCCCGGGCTGTTGGCCGCCAGGGTGCCGTTGGCGCTCCACGGCGAGGGCATCGTGTTGCCGATCATGACGTTGATCTTGGTGATGGCCGTATCCTGGGCCGGATAGCCGAACGGGCCAGGGCCATCCGAGAAACCGCTGGTCAGGAAGCCATAGCGGTCCGAACTGAAGTCCTGCTGGTTGAGTGCACCGGCGACGTTGAACAGCACCTGGCTGCCCGCCTGGGCACTATTGATGAAACCGAGGATCTCGGCTTCCTGGCCTGCCGTCGTCGACCAGGGCGTGCCGGCGAAGACATCGAGCGCGCGCGCACCGGTGTCGACCAGCAGGTTGCGCAGTACGTTGTTGGCGCCATCCCGCTCGACGACCGAGATGAAGACGCTGGTGTTGAAGCTGCCGTCGAAGCCATCGATGAGCGCCGCATTGGCGGTCGTGGCGCCTGCAAGCATCGCGATGGCCGAGGCCAGCGATACCATTTTTCCTTTGGCCGTCATTACTCTCTCCCTCTGATGATGTGGTATTTCATTGCCTTGTCACGTCGTCACCGCCCGGCCCCTCAGGCCTGCGGCCGGGTGCCCGTGCCCGGAACCTTGCCGCGCATCGCGCCGCGCCATGGGCAGCACCCGGGGCGAATGGTGGGCCGGGCATGTGACCCGGCCGTGATACAAAGATGAAGAATGCGTAACAGTCCGCGGCCGCCGGGCTAGAACGCCCAGCGCAGGTGGAAGTGCCAGCGGTCGTCGCCGGCCTCGATAGCCTCGTCGCCGCTGTCCTCGAGCGGCACGGCCCACTCGACCTGGGCGATGAGCGAGCGCCACAGCGCGGCACGCAGGCCGAGCCCGGCGCTCCACAGGAAGAAATCATCATCCTGTTCCGGCAGCGCATCCTGCAGGCGACCGGTGCCGGCATCGATGAAACCGAAGAGGCGGCCAGCGCTGACGCCGGGCACCGCCCGACCCCAGTCCGGCGTGGACCACTCGAGCTGCGCCGACAGGCCGTCGTCGGCGAACTGCTGCGACTCGAGGTAGCCGCGCACGCTGGTGGCGCCGCCGAAGCTGAACTGCTCGTTGCTGACCAGCGGCCCTCCGGCGACCTGGCCCTGCAACGCGACGCGCAGGCGCGTCTCGCGCCACAGCGCGCGTTCCTGCATCCAGTTGAAGGTCAGGTAGGCGAAGCTCGGGCTGGCGCCGACGCGCTTGCTGTCGAACTCCGCGCGGTCGTTGCCCAGCCCGCTGGTGGCGAATACCGCCGTGAGGCCGAGCTCGCTGTTGCGCGTCTCGCCGGGAAAGGTCACGGCCCAGCCCGCGCTGAGGGTCGTGTAGCGGATCGGCGTCTCGATCGCAGGCTGGTTGCCCGACAGGGCGATGCTTTCGTCGAAATCCTTGTGGTCGATGCCGAACGTCAGGCGCTGGTAGCCGTCGGCCAGCGGCGGCAGCGGCCGGATGAAACGCACGCCGGCGATCTGGCCGGTACCGATGACGCCCAGCGTGCCGACGGTGCTGACCGCGGTGTCGCTGTCGACGTAGTAGCCGGACAGCAGCCACGGCGAGGCACCGAGGCGCGCGCTGTAGGTGCCGAACAGCACCGTGACGTCATCGCGATCCTGCGGCGCCGTCTGGTAGCCGAGGGACAGCGAATGCTGGCGCTGCCAGAGATTGTCGTAGCCGAGGCTGGCGCCGGCACGGGTACGCGTGGTGTCGCGGGTATAGCGGTTGCTCAACTCCAGGCTGCCGTGCAGCGGCAGGCGGTCCTCGACCTTGAGCTCCGCCTCGATGGTGCCCGGCGAGCGGCCGGGGCGCAGTACCGGGGTGATGCGCCGGTCGCTGCTCGCGGCGTTCAGCGCGATCAGTTCCCGCTGCACCACCGGCAGTTCGGGGATACGGCCCCGGTCGAGCGCCGGCACCGCGTTGCGGATCTGCTCGGGGGAAAACCAGCGCGCCCCGGAGACGACGAGCCGCTCGATACGGCCTTCCGTGACCTCGAGCCGGACGACCCCTTCGTCGACATCCTGCTCCGGGATCGTCACCACCGCGGTGCCGAAGCCGGCATCGCGATAGGCGGCCTCCAGCGCACGGCGCGCGTTCTCGACATCGGCAACGCTGCGCGACGGCCCGAGGAACGGATACACGGTGCGCTCGACGGCCTGTCGGTCGAGCCGCGTGTTGCCGCTGATGGCGAACTCCCAGACATCGAAGCGCGGCGCGGCGCTCGCCGGGGGCGTTTCACCGGCCGGCGAACCGGCGCGTTCATCCGCGGCGGCCGGCGCACCGTCCTCCGCGGCCACGGCGGCGGTACCCAGCACCAGCGAGGCGACAATGACCACCCATCCGCCCGTTGTTCGCGGTCGCTGCACGGTGCTCCACATCCTGATTCAGGGGCGGGCCGCGCGGCAGGGGCTGCCACGACGACCTCGCGGAAATGACTGCGCGGCAGTTCAGCAGGCAAATAAGACAACCGTGTTACGGCGCGATGACATGTCACGGCCTGATGTCGGCGGCCGGCGCAATCGCCGCGGTCGAACCACCCGCGGCGATGTACGGCATCGGCCGCTGCCGGCCACAGTCGGCAGCGCGGATGGGCCCGTTACGGAAGCGCCATGCCGCATTCATATGGTTCGGCTGAGCTCCCCCGGGATGGCGCAGCGGCGCAGGACGCACGCATGCCACGCATGCTCGTCGTCGAGGACGACACCGGCACCCGCGAACTCCTCGCCTTCACCACCCGACCGGAACGCGCGCGCAGATCGCCAGGCGGGTGTGGCGCGACGGCGCATGGCTCGACCCCCGCACCGTCGACGTGCGCCTGCGGCATTCCTGACAAAAAAACGACATCGCACCGACACGAAACCGTCACCCGGCCCGCCTAGGCTGTTCCGCAGACAAGAGGCGCGATCGATGAATCGCGCCCGGCCGGACACAACAGGGAGACGACCATGAACCGATACGCGAACTCCGCGGTCGGCACGGCGGCAGCCGTGCTCATCGCGGCCACCCCACCTTTGCACGCGGCCACCGTCGACGCCTGCGGGCCAACGGTCTGCTACCAGTACGACGATGCGCAATCGGCCTTCGCGCTGTGGGGCACACCAACCCTCGTCGGCGATGACCTGCGCTTTCTGCCCATGGCACAGCAGGCCCAGACCACCGGTGGCCCCGGCGCGGCCGGCGGACGCCGACATGGCCATGCCTTCGGCAGCGCGTGGTGGTCCGCAGCGACCTTCGCGCGGGGCGATGCCGACATCAGCAGCGTCACCGTCATCATCGACCGCATCTGGAGCCCGACCGGCGCGACCATCGGCGAGATCAGCGCCACCACCGTGGGCCACTGGCGCACCGCCGGGCAGACCGGCGTGAGCGCCGACCTGTCGTTGCTCGTCGCCAGCAACACCAGCGGCGCATTTGCAGTCGACGACGACACCTTCAGCAGCGGCGCCCCCGCCGGCTGGCCTGCCACCGCCAGCCGCAGGGCCGCCGCCTTCACCCCCTGGGGCACCGACCGCGGCCACTGGACGCTGACGGCAGGCCTCCTGCCCGGCAGCGTGTTCGACGACGGCGCCAGTGACGTTGCCGTGTCCCTGCAGCAGACGCTGATGGCGTGGGGCCACGGCGCGGGCTTCATCCAGGCACAGGCCGGCTTCCTCGTCTCCGCCGCCACCGTGCCCCTGCCGGCCAGCGGCTGGCTGCTGCTCGGCGCCTGCGCCGCCCTCTGGCGGCGAAGCACCCGCAGCGCCTGACCACCACACCCCGACCCGACGGCGGGCCGCAAGGCCCGCCCCCCCGATGCCGTCACACGCCGCGGGGCCTGTCGGCTTCCGCGGGCCCGTGAAGCCAGCCCGGCAGGATGCCGGACGCCGCGCAACCGGAGCGAGCGAAGGGCAGGAGCCCGCAGCGAGTGTCCCGCAGAAGTCGACAGGCCTCGCGGCCCACCACACTGCTGCACCCGGGCCACGGCCCCATCGCCGGGCTCGCCGCGGGGCCCGGCAAAAAACTCGACCCGGCACACACGAGCCCCTACGCTCTGGCGCCATGGCACGCCCCGCATCGGCCAGCACCCATCCAGCCCGCATCCATGCCGCGCTGCCGCTGGTCACGGCGCTGCTGCAGGTGCTGACGATACACACCTGCTACGTCATCTCGGCGAGCGCCGACCTGATCCCGATGTGCGTGCCCTACCTCGACGGCTGTACCTCGGTCAGTTCCGCCGGCCGGTATGGCATCAGCTACGGCCTGTTCAAGGCCGGCATGCTGCCGGCGGCGCTGCTCACCGGGTATTGCTGGTGGCTGTGCCGGCCGTGGCTGCGCGCGCTGGGCCACGACGATGACGGGCGGCTGCGCACGCTCGCCTGGACCGGCATCATCGCGGCCGCGTTTCTCGCCCTCTACGTGGTCTTCCTCGGCTCCAGGGGCGACTTCTACAATTTCATGCGCCGATTCGGCGTCACCGTCTTCTTCGGCGCCAGCTACCTCGGCCAGCTCCAGCTGCTCGCACGGCTCCATGCACTCCCCGGCCGGCCACTGCGCCCCGCCACCTTGCACGCCTTTCAGGCCCTCGCCATCGTGCTGATGGCGCTCGGCATCGGCAGCATCCCCGTATCCAACTTCTTTCCCGCGGCAAAACAGATCACCAACGCCATCGAGTGGAATTTCTGCCTGCTGCTCGCCGTCCACCAGGTGCTGCTCTGGCGCGCCTGGCGACAAACCGGCGGCCCGCACCACACACCCTGACCCCGTCCGGACACCCCCATGCCATCACACACCGCGGGGCCCACCGCCACCGGACACCACTCCGGACACCCCCGATGCCGTCAAACGCCGCGAGGCCTGTCGGCTTCCGCGGGCCTGTGAAGCCAGCCCGGCAGGACAGCCGGGCGCC
>CAYQIV010000001.1:0-210602 GCA_964417725.1 uncultured Chromatiaceae bacterium | reverse complement strand
CTTTGGCTCATTATGAGCCTTGGTGAAAGTGTCCGCAGAATCAGGGTAGAACCCTAGAGGCCTTTCCGAGGCTCAGGAACGCGGCCTCGATCTTTTTTTCTTTCCTTCCGTCTCGCTGGGGTGGCTCTATGGCGCGATCGCCATAGTGGCGTTGACCGAGACGAGATGGTTTGGTGCTGCCATCGTTCGAGGTCCAGACCGTTGATGCAAGGCACGATATACCGCTGAGGGTGGCGGTAAGCACCATCGCGCCCCATAGCAGAGCGCGCGCAGTAACGCCTGCGTGTTCAATCACGTCCCGCCCCCACGGCACGTCGAGCCTCTGCGCGCGTGCCGCATGGAACGCACGGGCGGCGCAGCGTCCAGCGCCGAACGTGCCGCTCCTTCTATCTTGCCGTCGCTCTTTTGGTCGGCTCAGCGGGTCGCTGCGGCGATGAGTTCGAGGGCGGCGCGGGCGGTGCGGATGGGGATGCCGTGGAAGGGTCAAGAAGAAGTATTCGTTTGGCCCGTGCGGGTACTCGCCGAAATATTTCCATTGCAGCTTCTGCGATGGGCACTGTCCTGCCTGCACGAACTGCATGAGCACGCCCAGCCATTTCTTCGTCGACGTGGCCAACAGTGTCCAGAAGTTCGTCAATGCGGCGTTCTACGGCACCTGGTCGAAGGCCAGCCTGACGGTGTCGATGACCACCCCGACAGAGCTCTTCGTCGACGGCGACACGCCCTGAGTCTCCTTTTGATGGCGCGGGAATCTGTGTGTAAAACATCAGGTTCCCGCGCTTTTATTTGCTATTTGCGCGATCCCTCATGGGGGCCTGGCCGCTGTCGAAGTTTACTCGACGCGGGTGCCGTGCTATGCCATCGCCCCGGGGCCGGATGGGGGTCTGGCCGGAGGGAGGAGGCGATGGCGCCGAGTGTTTCGCTGTCCCTGTACCGTGAGGTCACGCGCACGGCGATGGCCATGGGGTACCCGGTGCTGGCACAGCCGGCCCGGTGCGTGCCTGGCATCACCGGACATCGTGTGCCGCTCGATGCGTTGGTCGCGCAGCTTCGCCTCATGGAGCAGCACAGCGGCGATGAGGCGATAGGTCTGCGCACCGGCCGCCTGCTCGGGCCTGCGGCATTCGGGGTTGCCGGCTACCTGGCGATGGCCGGCCCGACCTTGATCGACGCCCTGCCACGGGTCATCGGCTACCAGCGGCTCGTCGCGGACGGCGTGTCGTTGCGCTTCGCCAATGACGGCTGCTGCATCGCCTTTGCGTTTGAATACGCGGGCGCGCGTCCGGCACGCCTGCTGACCGACCTGCTGATGGCTGGCGTCCGCTGTTTCGGGGCATGGCTGCTCGGCAGCGAACCCCCGCTTGCCAGCGTGCAGCTCTCCTACGCCAGTCCGGCCGACACCAGCGCACACGAGGCCGTCTTCGGCCGGGTGCCGCGCTTCGACGCGCCGCGCGATGGTTTCTCGCTGTCCCGGACGTGGCTGGAGGCGCCGCTGCGCACCGAAGAGGCATCGCTGGTGCCCGTGCTCGAGGCCCAGGCGTCCCGCCTTCTGGCAATGTTTCGCGAAGATGACTTCGTCGCCGGCTTGCGCGCGCGGATCGGCGACGCGCTGCCCGCAGGCGAGGTGACGATCACGGGGGTGGCAGCGCAACTGCACGTCACGCCGCGCACGCTGCAGCGTCGCCTGCAGGTCCGGGGCCTGACGTTCCATCGCCTGCTGCAAGGTGTGCGCATGGATCTCGCGCACCGCTACCTCGCGGATCCGTCGCTCAGCCTGCAGGAAATCGCCGGGCGACTCGGCTATCAGGAGCACAGCTCCTTCTGTCACGCCTACCGGCAATGGACCGGGCGCACGCCTTCGGCGGCACGGCATGCTTTCGTCGCGCCCGCTACCACGGCCCTGCCCGCGCCGGGTGGCCGATGAAGCGAGCCACCGCCATGTGGTTAATGCGCGCGTATTGAGCACGGTGTGCCGTGCGCGGCCCGGTTTTTCACACGCACCACGCTGCCGCCGCCCAGTGGACAGGGCCTTTGCCGCGGCTGGTCAACGCTGTCCGGGCTTCTATGATTCGGCGCCGTAAGGCACTCACTCACGCCGCGGGCACATGTGCAGCCCGCTCGGTCGAATACAGAAGGAATCTGTCATGTTCATCAATTTCTGGTACCCGGTCGCACGCAGCGAGGACGTCAAGAATGACGCGCCTTTCCGTGTGCAAATGCTCGGCCTGCGCTTCGTCGCCTTCCGTGACGACAAGGGCGTGGCGCATGTCCTGCACGACGTGTGCACGCACCGCGGCGGCTCGCTCGGCAAGGGCTGGGTGCGCGACAACACGGTCGTTTGCCCGTACCACGGCTGGCGTTTCGCCGGTGATGGCAAGTGCACCCTGATCCCGTCGCTGCCCGACGAGACGCCGCCGGCACGCGCCAAGGTCGACAGCTATCCCGTACAGGAAAAATACGGCATCGTCTTCGCCTTCTTCGGCGACCTGCCCGAGTCGGAGCGCCCGCCTCTGCACCATATCGAGGAATACGACCAGCCGGGCTGGCGTGCCAACCGCCTGCTGGTGTTCGAGGTGCCCGCCTACTACGAGCGTTCGATGGAGAACGGGCTCGACCCGTCGCACAATGAGTTCGTACACCCGGCGCAGGGGTCACCCAACATGGACCCAACGTTGCGCAAGAAGCCGCTTGATGTCGAGAACATCCCCTGGGGCAGCAAGTTCCTCGTGCGCTTCGAGAACCAGGAAGAACACAAGGCGACCAAGGGACTGGCCGAGAAGCAGACGCTGGTCAACGAGGTCACGGCCGGTTCGGGCCATATTGGCCCCAACCAGATGATTACGTGGATCCGCTTCTCCGAGACCAACATGTTCCACCAGTACTTCTTCGAGGCGCCGATCGACGAGAGCCGCACACGGATCTTCTTCGTCAACATGCGCACCTTCATGCTCGACCCGCAGCATGATGAACGCATCGGCAAGGTCAATCTGGTCGTCGCCCAGGAAGACATCGACATCCTCTCCGAGCTGGATCCCGTGCAGACGCCGGAGACGACCACCAAGGAAGTGCTGGTGCCGTCCGATCGGGCCATCGTCACCTACCGCGAGTGGCTCACCAGCTTCGAGAAGAAAGGCTGGCGCATGGACCTCGACCAGATAAAGCGCAACAAGGGCAAGGTCGCCTATGCGATTCCCTGTCCGGCGCGCCGCACCAGCGGCAACTGGGTGCTCGACGCGGTACCGCTCGTCAGCGCCGACTGAGCAGGCGGGAAATGGCCGGCACGGGCGCGCCCCGCGCGTGCCCGTGCCGGCGCTCGGTTCGAGCGCCGGGGGTCGATGGGTTGGGGTGAGGTCCGGGCTACAGGCGCGGTGACCAGGGCGCGAAGACCGACGGCAGCAGTATCCCCGGCGTCGCGGCGACGACCTCAGGGATGGCACGTACCACCGGTCCGGCCACCGCGTACTGCATGGCTTTGGAGCGGTCAGGCAGGTTTTCCGGTTCGACGAGGTCAACGCGCACGTCGATTCCCGGCGCACCCCGGATCCTGATGTTCCAGCCATCCGAGTAGTCCCAGCCCGGCAGGCCGCGGTCGGCGATCCACAGCATCTCGATGGTGAAGAATGGCTGGCCGGCGCGCCGGCCGTGCCAGCGCCAGCGGAAGTTGATGACCCCGCCTTTGGGCGCGATCCCTGCTGGAAGCTCCACGTCGCGGTTGGCGATGCCGAATTCATGATCGGCCACGATGTCGTCATATTCGAGCTGGAGCGCGTGGCCGACGTACCCGACGAGTTCGGTGAAGATGTGCGCGAAAACCCGCTGGATGCCGCGCTCGACCCTGAAGGTTTCGACGGGCTTTCCTATGCCCATCAGATCGAACAGAAAGCCGGCAGAGCGGACCTCGGAGACATCATAAATTTCGGTCACGGCAATGCGGTCGACCTGGGTGCACGCTGTGGTCAGCGTGACAGCGAGTCGCTCGGCCATGAACCCGGGATTGATGCCAGTGCCGAAGAGTGTGGTGTTTCCATCCCGGCAGGCCTCTTCGAAACGGTGCGCGTAGTCGCGGCCATGGGCAAGGGGATAGGTGTGCGCCGTGGTAGTGATGACGTTCTTCCCCCGGCGCAGGAGGCGCAGGATGTTGTCGTCGTGCACGTCGAGTGAGTCGACGGCATTGAGTGGGGTATAGAGCACCACGTCGGCGGGTGTCGACAGGATGTCGTCGATCGACCGCGTGGCGCGGATGCCGGTGTGCGGCCGCCGGGCGATCTCGCCGGCATCCTGCCCTTCCTTGTGTGCCGAATGGACCCACAGTCCGGCCAGCTCCAGGTCCGGGTGGTCGATGACATGGCGCAGGCAGGTCTTGCCGATCGCCCCCGTCGCCCACTGGATGACCTTGATCGTCATGCTTGCATCCCTCCGTCGTGGCCAATTCCGGGCGCGGGCAGGCCGAATGCCCGGCCGGCGTGATATGCCTCTCCCCGCCGCGCATCCAGCATGCGGGTGATGTCGGCCGCTGCGGCATCTGCCGTTGGCTGGACTCGGATGATGCGGATGTCCTCAAAGCCGATCCAGCGGAAGACGTGCAGCAGGTAGGCCTGCAAAAAGTCGGTCTTGATGCCAGTGTCGGCGCGTGGGAAGCCGTCTGCATAGGCGCTGCCGCTGGCGATCACGATCTGCAGCACCTTGTTACGGAGCAGACCGATATAGTTTCCCTGCCGATTGACGTAGAAGGTGAGGCCCGGCTGGATGATGATGTCCAGCCAGTGTTTGAGCCGGTAGGGCAGGGAGAAATTCCACATGGGTGTCGACAGCAGCACGCGGTCGGCGGCCTTGAGCCGCTCGATTTCGGCGACGACGGCTGCCCACTTGCCCGTCGGTGCAATGCCCTTTTCACCGCGCATGAGTGCCGCGATGTGCGTCATCTTCTGCTGTGCGGCTTCATCATCGAATGCAGGCAGGGCGTGGTCGAAAAGGTGCAAATGGTCTATCGTGTCGGCAGCGTTCACCGACCGGTAGCCCGCGAGGAAAGCCGCCGCGACCTGGCTGGAACAGGCGTTGTCGCGGCGGGGGCTTGCTTCGATATGCAGCAGTCTGGCCATGGTCAGCGACCCCGGGTCGCCGACGGGTACCATCGTTGGTTACCCAACGCCATGCGGCGCAGGCCTTCGGTCGGCATGAAACGCGGCCCATGAGCGGCAGCCATGCGTTCGCATTCAGCAACGAACGAGGCCACGCCGACCGTGTCGATCAAGGACAGCGTGCCGCCGGTCCATGACGGGTAGCCCCAGCCGAGCAGCGATCCGATGTCGCCATCTTCGGCGGTGGTGATGACGCCTTCTTCGAAACAGCGGGCGGTTTCGAGCGCCTGGATGTACAGCAGGCGGCGCCTGACCTCGTCCACCGGCGGCTGCTCGACGGCGACCGGCCAGATTTCGGCCAGGCCCGGCCAGAGGTGCTTCTTCTCTCCGGCAGGATAGGCATAGAAGCCCTCGCCGTGGCGCCGCCCCAGCCTGCCGAGTGTGTCCGTCATCGTGTGCACGACGTCGATCGCGGAGGGTGCGCGATAGTCATTGCCGAGGTCGAGGCGCGACTGCCGGTCGACCTTGCCGATGAGTTCGATGGTGACCTCGTCGCTGACCGCCAGCGGCCCGACCGCCATACCTGCCCCGACTGCCGCATTCTCGATCAGCGGCGGCGCGACGCCGTCCTTGAGCAGCGCCATGCCCTCGTTGGTATAGGTGGCGAAGACGCGGCTGGTGTAGAACCCCCTGCTGTCGTGTACGACGATCGGCGTCTTGCCGATCTGCCGAACGAAATCCAGAGCCCTGGCGAGCGCTTCGTCAGTGGTCTGTTTGCCGAGGATCACCTCGACCAGCGGCATGCGGTCGACGGGCGAGAAGAAGTGCAGACCGATGAACAGGCCCGGTCGCTGCGACAGGGTGGCGAGGCTGGAGATCGGCAGGGTCGAGGTATTGGACGCCAGTATGGTGCCGGATGGAATCACCGACTCGGTACGGGCGATGGCATCGCGCTTGACCTCGCGATCTTCGAAGACGGCCTCGACGACCAGTTCGCAGTTGGCCAGATCGCCATGGTGGCACGTGGGATGGATGCGGCCGAGCAAAGCCAGCGCCGCTGCATCGTCCATGCGTCCCTGCTCGACTGCACGGCGTGCCAGGGTGACTGAATGGGCCTTGCCTCGTCGCGCATCCTCGTCGCTGCGGTCGAGCAGTACCGTTTCGATGCCCGCCTTGGCGGCCGACCAGGCGATGCCGGCGCCCATCATTCCGGCACCAAGAATGCCGAGCCGTGTGACACGGCTTCGCGGCACGCCTGCCGGGCGGCGCACCAGCTTGTCGGCAGCCTGCTTGCTGACGAACAGCGTGCGCGTCATGTTGCGCGCCACGGGGTGGGCAAGCAGGCTGGCGAAGTAGCGCGACTCGATGCGCAGACCGGCGTCGATCGGCACCGTCGTGCCCTCGTAGACCGCCGACAGGATCGCCAGCGGGGCAGGGTAGTTGTCGCCCGCGCTTCTGCCGGCTTTCGCCGTCGCCACCATGAAGAGGTTTGCCGCCGCGGCGTTATCGAAGCCCGTGCCGCCCGGTACACGAAAGCCGCGCCGGTCCCACGGCTGCACGGCGACGGCGTCATCGCGCAACCAGCGGCGCGCCGCGTCCAGCAGTTCACCCGGCCCGACCACCTCGTCGACCACGCCGAGCGCCAGTGCTTCGTCTGCCGACAGGTGGTTGCCACGGGTCATCAACGTCAGTGCTTTTTCGACACCGATCAGGCGTGGCAGGCGCTGTGTGCCGCCGCCGCCAGGCAGCAAGCCGAGGGTGACTTCGGGCAGCCCCAGCCGCGTTTTCGGTGTGCGCGCGGCGATGCGGTGATGGCAGGCCAGGCAGATCTCGAGTCCGCCACCGAGTGCCGTGCCGTTGATCGCCGCGACCACAGGCTTGCCGCAGGTTTCCAGTCGTCGCAAGACGCGATTCAGGCCGGCGTGCACCGGGTACAACTCAGCGGCGGGGCGCGCCTGGTCCATTTCCCCGAGCAGCCACTTGAGGTCTGCACCGGCGAGGAAGTCGGCCTTGCCGGAGTGGAGGATCACCCCCTTGATCGCGTCGTCGGTGGCGATCTCCTCGACGAGTGCCGAGAGCCGCTCGATGAGTGCCGGCCCGATGACGTTCATGGGCCTGTCGGCGACGTCGAACGTCAGCAGGGCGAAACCTTCGGTGTCGATTTCTGATCGTATCGTTTCGTCTTTCATGTGTTTTCCGCGTCTGCTGCTCATGTCCGTTCGATGATCGTTGCGGTACCCATGCCGGCGCCCACACACAGCGTGATGAGTGCCGTACCGAGGCCACGGCGCTCGAGTTCATCGAGTACGGTGCCGAGGATCATCGACCCCGTTGCGCCAAGCGGATGGCCCATGGCGATCGCGCCGCCGTTGACGTTGACCTTGTCGTGGGAAATGCCGAGGGTGCGCATGAAATGGATGACCACGGCGGCAAAGGCCTCGTTGACCTCGAAAAGGTCGATATCGCCGGCTACCATCCCGCAGCGCTTGAGGGCTTTTTCTGCGGCCGGAGCTGGCCCTGTCAGCATGATGGTCGGCTCCGTGCCGACCGATGCGAAGCCGCGGATGCGGGCGCGTGGCTTGAGCCCAAGCGCCATGCCGGCTTGGCGACTGCCAAGCAGCGTTGCGGCAGCGCCGTCGACGATGCCGCTCGAGTTCCCTGCATGGTGAATGTGACGGATGCGTTCCACGCCCGGATAACGCTGTATCCCTATGGCATCGAAGCCGTACTCCTCGCCGGCACGCTCGAATGACGGCCGGAGCCCGCCGAGTTCGGCCAGCGTCGTTGCGGGGCGGACGTGTTCGTCATGCTCCAGCACCACCTGCCCGAGGATATCGGCAACCGGCACCACCGATCGCGTAAAGCGGCCGTCCTGCCATGCCGCCGCAGCCCGCCGCTGGCTCTCGACTGCATAGCTGTCGGCGTCGACCCTCGAGATCCCATGGAGCGTTGCGAGGAGGTCGGCACTGATACCCTGCGGAATGTAGCCCGCGTGATGCGCCACGTGTGGGTCACTGGCCCATGCACCACCATCGCTGCCCATGGCGACGCGTGAAAGGGCCTCGACGCCGCCACCGACACACAGGTCGGATTGCCCGGCCATGATCTGTGCGGCTGCCGCGTTGACGGCCTCGAGCCCCGAGGCGCAGAACCGGTTGACCTGCTTGCCCGGGACCACCGTGTCATAGTCGGCATTGATGACGGCGACGCGGGCGATATTTGCCCCCTGTTCACCGATGGGTGTGACGCAGCCGAGCACTACATCGTCGAGTGCGCTGGTGTCGAGCGTATTGCGCACTTGTATGGCGCGCAGCACCTGTGTGGCGAGTTCAATGGAAGTGATCTCGTGCAGGGCCCCATTCGGCTTGCCTTTGCCGCGGGGGGTGCGGACATGATCGTAGATGAACGCATCTGGCATCGTGGCGTGCTCCAGCCGGGCAGGCAGCCCAGTCCAGGGGTGGGGATTAAACGTCAACGGAGTTGACAGGATATCCCGACCGGTGGAAGACGTCCAGTGGCAGGGCATGCGGTCCGCGCCCGGGTTGCGATGCGCTGGCACGGGTGCGCGGGCTGGTTGAGAATGTCAACCTACGTGACTAGTATCCACGTGCTGGCCGCGCCCGGCACCGGCCGCGCGATGACCGCACCGCGCATTTCGGCAACAACGGTGTCCCACGCTGTGAGTCAAGACCTCGACTATCCCCTGCAGACAGTGCCGGCCCCCGGTACCGCGTTCGCCATCGCGCCGGGGGTGTACTGGGTGCGCATGCCGCTGCCGTTCATCCTCGATCATGTCAACGTGTGGTTGCTCGATGATGTCGATGGGTGGACGTTGGTCGATACGGGGTTGTCGACCGTGGCGACACGTCATCTGTGGCTGCAGCTTCATGGCGGTTTCATGGGCGGCAGGCCGTTGCGGCGTGTCATCGTCACCCATTTTCATCCTGACCACCTGGGCATGGCCTCGTGGCTGGTCGATCGCGGAGACTGCGAGCTGTGGATGACGAAGCCGGAATATCTGATGGCGCGCCATGTCTGCAACGCGGACGAGGGCGAGAGCAATGCCCAGCGGCTGGCTTTTTTCCGCAGACACGGACTTGATGATGACCGGCTCGATGCCATCGCCGCGTGGGGGGGGTCGTACCGGCAGGGTGTGCCCGGCGTGCCGGCGCGTTGCGTTTTTCTTGCCGATGGGCAGGTTCTCGCCGTCGGCCGGCATGACTGGCGGTTGATCACAGCGGCCGGGCACTCACCTGATCATGCGACCCTGTACTGTGCGGCCGCCCGGGTGCTGATCGCCGGCGATCAGATTCTGCCGACCATTACCCCGGGGGTCAGTGTCTGGCCACGTGACCCGGATGCCAACCCGATGCGCGATTACCTCGGTTCGATGCAGCGATTCATGGATCTTCCGGCCGATACGCTGGTGCTCCCCGCCCACGGGCTGCCTTTCAGGGGCATGCACCAGCGGCTGGTGGTGCTGGCGCAGCACCATGCGCAGCGTTTCGATGCGGTGATGAAAGCCTGCAGCAGGCCGCGGAATGCGGCACAGTTGCTCGACGCGCTGTTCCGGCGCAGGCTCAACGTTCACCAGCTGCACTTCGCCATGGGTGAAGCCGTCGCGCACCTCAACTATCTGCATCGAGATGGTGCCCTGGTGCGTTCGCTGGGTCCCGGCGGCGCGTACCAGTACGAGCGCAGTTCAGGCTGCCCCTGAGCCGGGCGCCGTGCGGTGAGTGTCAGCGCCGACCTGCCCGGCTGCGCAATTCCGGCAGCTTTACGGTCTTCTCGACCAGTTCCCAGCTGCCGCCGGCGCCGTAGCGGGCATCGAGTCGCATCATCGATCGGTAGAAGTACCACGGGAACCACACCGAGAACACGGCCGTGGCGAAGAGTGGCCTCCAGCCGAAGATCCATGTCTGGCCGTAGCCCAGGTACTGGATGGCCGAAAGCCCGCCATACAACCATACGACCAGAGCTGCCGTGGTGCCGATGGCGATGCGCCGGTAGCGTGCTGGTGTCCCTGAAAATGGAATGTTCATCAGTGCGTTATCCTGTCAGCCATCATCCACCATGTGCCGGGAGCGGTGCTCGCCGCCCGTCAATGTCTGTTCAGAAGGGTTTGGTCACGGCGAGAAATACCACGAAGACACCGAATGCCATCACTGGTGCGCTGCTGATCAGCAGGAACCACCAATGGTGGTGCACGCCTCGCTCGTGCAGGGCCGCATCGCCTGACTCCCGCAGCCGCCGCTTGTTGCCCCCCAGATGTGCCAGGTAGTAGTCACAGACCTCAATGGGGATGAAAATCCCCACGACGATCAGCATCTTCAGCGCGAACCAGCCAGGCGCCAGGTTCCAGCCGCCGGCGATCCACAGCATCGGGCCGCTGATCAGCACGATCGGAAAGGCGATATGCTCGTAGAGCGTGCCGTGGTCGAAGCGTTCGATCACCCAGTCGCGCAATGCCTTGATCTTTTCGTCTTCGGGATACCTGCGCCAGGCTTTGAAGACCGGGACAAGGTAGAACGCATAGCCGACGGCGGTGCTCCACAGCCACAACGTGACGAAGATGATGTGCGTGAACTTGATGTACAGGTAGTAGGGGCTGAGCGCGCCCTGAATGACGTTGATCATGGGCAGGTGGTCCACAGACAATTTTGTCAATCATATTGACTTTAATGAGGGTGTCAAGGAAAGTTGCCGAAACATCTGCGAGGGCCTGCAGCGCACGGGGTGTAGCCAATGTATTCGTTTGCACAGATGCTCAATCGCGCGGTGAGGGTCAATGGTGATGGAATCGCAAGCCGCTTTCAGGACCGCCGATTGACCTGGGCGGAAACGCGGGCGCATGTTCAGCGCATGGCCGGGGTACTCAAGGCTGTCGGTCTGGTAGCGGACGATCGTGTGGCGATTCTCGGCGCCAACAGCGACGGCTATTTCCAGTGGCTGTTTGCGGTGCCATGGGCCGGGGGCATCATCGTGCCGGTAAACACCCGCCTGTCCCCGGAGGAGATTGCCCACTGCCTCGACGATTCCGGTGCCCGGGTACTGCTGGTTGACGATGCCTTTGTGGCGATCGCCCAGGGCCTGCGTGGCCGGCTGAGGACCGTCGAGTCGTTGATCTATACCGGCTGCAGAGGCTGTCCTGAGGGCTTCACGGCCATGGAGGATGCCGTGGCGCATGCCAGCCCGGTTGCCGATGCCGGTCGCCGTGCCACCGACCTGGCGGCGATCTACTACACGGGCGGCACGACCGGGCGTGCACGCGGCGTGATGCTGACGCATGGGGGGATGATCACCAGCACGCTGCAATGGGCCCTGGAGATCGGTGTGGGGCGCGATGATCTGCTGCTGATCGCTGCACCGATGTTTCATCTTGTCGGCGGTCTCAATTCCGTGGCGGCTGCGGTCCTGGCAGCCGGTGTCTGCGTGTTGCCGCGGTTCGACGTGCGTGCCTTGCTGCAGGCCATCGAGCGGGAACGGGTCACCAAGGCGGCGCTGGTACCGACCATGGTCAACGCCATCGTCTCGTGCCCCGATGTCATGAACCACGATCTGTCGAGTCTCACGCGAATTTCCTACGGCGGTTCGCCGATATCGGCTGGGCTGCTGCAGCGGACGCTTAAGGTGATGCCGCAAGTCAGGCTCTATCAGGTCTACGGGCAGACCGAGGGTGGGCCGAGCATCTCGGTGCTCAGGCCGGAGGACCACTGTGCATCCGGTGACGATGCGGGTCGGCTGGCTTCGGCCGGCCAGCCGATGGTCGGTACCGAGGTGGTCATTCTCGACGAGTCGGACCGCGAGGTGTCCTGTGGAAAGGTCGGAGAGATCTGTGTCCGGGGTTTGACGGTTTCTCCGGGTTACTGGAACCAGCCGGAAGAGACGGCATGCGTCATGCGGGGGGGCTGGCTGCACACCGGTGATGCCGGATACCTCGATGAGTCGGGGTTCCTGTACATCGTCGACCGTGTGAAGGACATGATCATCACCGGTGGCGAGAACGTCTACTGCCAGGAAGTGGAGGGTGTGCTGTGCGGCCATGCAGCCGTGGCAGAATGCGCCGTCTTCGGCATCCCCGATGAACGGTGGGGTGAGCGTGTGCATGCCGTGGTACGCGTCAGAGACGGCGCCAGTGTCAGCGCCGAAGAGCTCATCGCCTGGTGCAGAAAGCGAATGGCGGCGTACAAATGCATTCGCAGCGTCGAGTTCCGCGAAGCGCCATTCCCGCTGAGTGGCGCCAACAAGGTTCTCAAGCGCGAGCTTCGCGCTCCCTATTGGCAAGCACACCAGCGGGCGTTGTGACGTCCTTGCATCCCTGAAAAATCGATATCTCGACCCCGTCTTCGATGTCTTCCCGGTACTCGACGCTGGCCTGCACGTAGCGGCTTTGGTATTGCCCGCAGTGGCGCACGTGGTCCAGGTAGTCAGGGACCTCGAAGAAACCGACGTTGTCGGCAATGACCACCGTACCAGCCCGCAGCAGACGATGGTCTTCCAGCATCCGGAGGTCGCTGAGATAGACATCCTTCCAGTGGTCGAGGAAGACCGCATCGAAGGGTGGGCCAAGGGTTGCCGCCTCACTTTCCAGTGTGCCGTGCCGCAAGGTGACTGTGTCCTCCAGCCTGGCGTGCCGGATCACCGCCCTCGCCACGGCGGCATTCCGTCGGCTGATCTCTATCGTCGTGAGATGGCCCTCGTGCCTGGCCAGGTGCTGCCCGATCAGGGTTGCCGAATAGCCGCAATAGCTGCCGATCTCAAGGACACGGCGCGCATTCGCATCGCGCAGCGCAGCCAGCAGGATCGCGCCTTTCACCGGCCCGACATTCTGTAGCCAGCCGCGCGCACGTGCGAATTCATCCATCGTTCGCAGCACCGAAGACGGTGAACCCGGGGTGGCGCGACCAAGGACGAACTCGCGAACGGCTTCTTCGCGTCGCTGGCGGTGCACGTAATGGTCGACCAGCCGTGCCAGTCGCTCGCGCAGCAGGAAGCTTCCGATGCGCAAGGCCGACCCTGGCCGACGCCGGATGGTCATCGACATTCGTGGTATCTCGCGGTGGCTGCCATGATCATGCGCCTGTCATGACCACGACCTTGCCCATCACCGTGCGGCTGGCCAGGCAGTCGAGCGCGGCAGCGACTTCCTCGAGCGGGAAGGTGCGATGAATGGGTGGCGAGATCTTGCCCTCGCCATGCAGCGCGTACAGGGCGGCCATGTTGGCTGCCGCGTCATCCGGTTGCATCTGACGGAACCGGCCGTAATAGACACCGACCACGGACAGGCCCTTGAGCAGTGCGCGGTTCAGCGGGAATGTGGGGATGGTGCCACTGGCGAAGCCGACCACCAGGATCCGTCCGTTCCAGCCGGTACAGCGCACTGCTGCGTCGAATTGCGCGCCGCCAACGGGATCAAACACCGCGTCGACGCCCCTGCCGCCGGTCAGCGCCATGGCGGCATCACGCAACGGGGTGGTGGTGTAGTTGATGCCCTCATCGGCGCCATGGCGCCTGGCAAAGGCCAGCTTGTCGTCACTGCCGGCCGCGGCGATGACGCGGGCACCGAAGGCCTTGCCAATCTGTACCGCGGCGATGCCGACACCGCCGGCAGCGCCGAGTACCAGCAGCGTCTCGCCGGGTTGCAGGGCAGCCCGCTGCCGGAGGGCATGGTATGACGTCCCGTATGCGCCGGGGAATGCTGCCGCGCAGGTCATCGACATTCCGGGGGGCAGGGGATCGACGCTTTCGATGCGGGCGACGACCGCCTCGGCCAGGCCGCCGAGGAAGACAGTGGCCATCACTGGCTGACCGACCACGAGGTGGCTGACGTTTGCGCCGACCTGGTCGATGATGCCGGCGACTTCGCCCCCCGGCACGAAGGGCAGCGCGGGCTGGTCCTGATACCGGCCGGCGATGAGCAGCAGGTCCGGGAAATTGATCCCGCATGCGCGGACCCGGATGCGGACTTCGCCGGGTCCGGGTACCGGCGTCGGCACCTCGCCGACTTCCAGTGTCTGCGGCCGGCCGTGATGGCGGCAGATCGCGGCCCTCATGGTGCCATGACCCACATGGCGAGCGTTTGTGCGGCCAGTGCCGGTTTCCCGACATCGCGGATTTCGACCGACACGGCCGAGCGCAACAGCAGCGTTCCGGGCGAACGCGCCTCTGCGGCCAGCAGGGTGGATGTGGCGCGCAACGCGGCACCGGCCGGCACGGGGTTGAGGAATCGCAGGCGGTCGAGTCCGTAGTTGAGACCCCACCCGGCATCAGCCGGCTGCAGCTGGATATCCTCGAGCATGGCCGGCAGCAGCGAGAGCGTCAGGTAGCCATGGGCGATGGTCGACCCGAAGGGTGTAGAGCGGGCGCGCTGCGGATCGACATGGATGAACTGCCTGTCACCGGTGAGTTCGGCGAAGGCGTCGATCATGTGCTGGTTTACGGGGTGCCAGGTGGCGGACACAAGGGGTCTGCCGATGTAGTCGTCGATCTCTTTCCCGCTGATGATCATGGTCATGGTGATCGATGTGTCCGGTACCGAGATGTCGTCTGCTGGCCGCAGCCTAGCAGCTGGTAAACCAAATTGACAATATCGACCGTGCGAGGGTAGGGTTTGCAGGTGGCCACGCGCGTCGCTGGCCGGCAACCGGGGCAGGGGCTGATGAGCGCAGGACCTTCCGTCGCACATCCGGCGGTGGCCATCACGGGGATGGGCGTCGTATCGCCTTACGGCTGCAGCGTCGACGCCTTCTGGCAGGGGCTCGTCAACGAACGACAGGTGATCGAGGCCGTGCCGCTGCCGGGTGACCCGCAGGGCCGCGCCGCGTGGTGGTCGATGGTTCGCGACTTCGATCCCGCCACATGGTTCGATGAGCGGGTGCGGGATGGCACCGATGTGATGGCGCAGTGGACGATCGCGGCGGCTACCCAGGCCATCCGCCAGTCCGGATTGCAACCTGATCCGCTGCGCACGGCCGTCGTGCAGGGTACCAGCATGTCTGGCGTTCAGTCGCTGATGCGTGCCCAGCATGAAGTCGACCGACATGGTCCGGCGGGCTTCCCCCGCAAGACGATGATGCGTGTGCTGGGCAATATGGGCGCGGCACAGCTGACGTTGATGTATGGGCTCCATGGCCCGAGTCTCACGCTGTCCACTGCCTGTGCATCATGCATCGATGCGCTGGGAACAGCCATGCGCCTGATTCGCTCCGGGATCGTGGATGCGGCAATCGTCGGCGGGACGGAAGCCGGACACAGTATGGTATCCGGTGGCGCCGATGACGAGTTCGTGCCCGCCATGGTCTATGCCCCGGCGATGTTCGGCATGCAGTCGCCATCGACAGATCCCCGCCTGGCCTGCCTGCCTTTCGATGTACGTCGTTCCGGGATCGTCACCAGTGAAGGGTCGGCGGCATTCGTGCTCGAGCGAGCTGACCTTGCTGCAGCACGCGGTGCGGCGGTGCTTGGCCACGTCACCGGTTATGCGTCTGTCGCCGACGCCTACCATCCGTCGGCGCCTGCACCGGATGGCCGGTGGGAGGCCTTGGCCATGGAACTGGCGCTCACCGATGCGAAAGTGGCGCCTGCTGATGTCGACGCCCTGTACGCCCACGCCACCGGGACGCCGGTCGGCGATACGCCCGAGATCCGTGCCATCAACGCGGTATACGCGCAGCGCGACCGCCCGCTGGTGGTGACCTCCATCAAGGGGCACTTTGGCCATGCCGCTGCGGCATCGGGCGGATTGTCACTGGTGGCGGCGCTGAAGGCCATGGCTGCCGGCTGCGTGGTCCACACCGCAGGCACGCAAGATCCAGACCCGGAAGTCGATTTCGATCTCGCCCTCCATCGCCCGCGGTCGCTTGATGCATGCATCATCGGCGTCAATGCCTTCGGTTTCGGGGGGCAGAACGCCTCGTTGATCGTCACGCGCGACAGCATGGGCGAGTCCGGGAGGGCATGACCATGCGGTTCAGCATTGCCGACTGCATCGCCATGCGCTGCTTTGCCTTCCCGCAGCGCCCGGCGATCGATGTCATCGAGACTGGCGAAAGGTTCGACTACGCCGGGGTCTGGCGGCGCACTGCCGGTCTTGCCGCCGCGCTGGCAGACTGTGACGCAGGGTGCCACGGGCGCATGGTGGCCCTGCTGTTGCCGAATGGTGCCGATGCGGCCCTGGCCATCATCGCCTGCCAGGTTGCCGGGGTGGTCGCGGTACCGGTCAATGGCAGGTTGAGCCTGCCGGAAATGCGCCACGTCCTCATTGATGCCGACTGTCGCCTGATCCTTGCTGCCGGCCGGTACGTGGACTGTGCACGTCGCGCCTGCGACGGCTTGCCCATTGAGGTCGTCGACGCCGGCCGCGTGCCGACCCCAACGCATGTGTCACGGCCAGTGACCGGGACGAGGGATATTGGCAGTGAGCCCTGCGTGGTGGGTTACACATCGGGGACCACTGGCTTCCCCAAGGGCGTCATCTACACCCATGACTACTACACGATGAACAACTTCCGCTGGGGATGGGAGTTCGGTCTGACCGCTGCGCACGTGATGCTCATCGCCGGGCCGATGTTCCACCTGTCCTATGCCGGCTTCGCACTGGCCGGCCTGATGGCGGGCGCGCGGGTGCGCGTGATGCCGGAGTTCTCGCCGGCCGTGGCGCTGGATGAGCTATCGACGCACTGCTCGTTCGCCTTTCTCGTGCCGACCATGCTGCGCATGCTGGCAGATGAGTGGCAGGCCCGTGGTCGTCCAGCAGTACCGGCGGCCCGGCACGTCATCAGCGCGGGGGCACCAGCCTCGCTCGGTCTGTTGCGCACCGCGATGGACATGTTCAGCAATGCCCGCGTCGCCGAAATGTATGGCTGGACAGAAGGCACGTTCGTCACGTACGAGGTCAAGGAGCGGGCCACGTTGCGGGCCAACTGCGTCGGCTGGCCGGCCATAGGGGCAGATGTCGTCGTTTTCGATGCCGCGGGCGAGCCCTGCCCAACCGGCGTCCCGGGTGAGGTGGGGGTTCGCAGCGGTGTGGCCTTTGCCGGTTATCTCGGCGGCAAGGCGGGCGGCGGGGCAGCGCTACACCGCGGCTACCTCATGTCGGGAGATGTGGGCGTCTTCGATGCCGACGGCCGCCTGTCGATCATCGACCGGACCAAGGACATGATCATCACCGGGGGTGAGAACGTCTACACCATGGAGGTCGAGCGTGTGCTCGGCGAACACCCCGGTGTCAGCGAATGCGCGGTGGTCGGGGTGCCGGATGACCGGTGGGGCGAGCGTGTTGCGGCACTGCTGGTCCTGGATCCGGCCGGCGCGCCGTCGATCGGGCAGCTTGCCGGCCACTGCCGTGAACGCCTGGCGGACTACAAGGTTCCACGGCTGATGCAGGTCGTCGAGGCACTGCCGCGCAACGCGATGGGCAAGGTGGACAAAACACGGGTTGTCGAAGTGTTTGTCGTCACCGCGGCGACCGTCAGTCATATTGACAAGTGATATCTAATCAATTAGGTTGACATTATGGGGCTCGGATAACTGCGTGCGGAGCGTCGGCGCCGATCCCGGTCCGGGCAGAAATCAACACGGCGGGGGCCGTGACACAAGGGGAAGCGATCATGGTGTGTTGGAACAGGCAGCAGTCCACGGTAGCGCTGTGCATGGCGGTGGCATTTGGCGGCACGACTGCCCACGCGCAGACCCGGCAGTTCGAGGAGATTTTCGTCACCGCGCAGAAGCGTGAGGAGCGGCTGGTCGAGGTGCCGATATCCATGGCCGTGGTCGGTGGCGATGTCCTTGAGGAGTTCAAGGTCACGGCGCTGGACGATATCGACCGTCTCGCCCCCAATCTCTATATCAATGGTACACCAGGCAATAACGCCATCTTCGTTCGCGGCATCGGTTCGACGGCCGGGAATCTTGCCGTCGAACAGTCTGTCGCGCTGTTCGTCGACGGAGTCTACGGCGGTCGCGCCAGGCAGTTCATGGCGCCGTTCCTCGATATCGAACGTGTCGAGGTATTGCGTGGCCCGCGCGGAGCGACCTTCGGCATCAATACCAGCGCAGGGGCGATCAGTATTGTCACGGCTCGTCCCACCGAGGAGTTCATGGCGCGGGTCAACGCCGGCTACGAGTTTGAATACGACAGCTACGAGGTTGGCGGTGTGGTGTCCGGACCTCTGACCAGTCAGCTGCAGGGACGGTTGGCCGTCAAGTATGAAGACCGCGGCGGGTACCTCAAGAACACAGTGACCGGGGACGAAGAGCCCGAGTCGGAGAACATCCTCGTGCGCGGTACCTTGGCGTGGCAACCGGCCGATGCGCTTTCGTTCCTTGCCAAGATCGAGCATTCCGATTTCGACACCTATGGCAGCATGTACCAGCGCTATCTGCCGCCGGAAAGCGTGATCGATGACAAAAAAGAGTCGGCCGGATTCGGGCAAAAGGACGTCGACAAAAGTGAGGCGACCAACTTCACGCTCAATGTCGACTACGCGGTGGAAGCCGGTACGCTGACGTGGATCACCGGCTATTCCGAATTCAACTACGACAAGTGGATCAATGCAGACCAGGGCCCGGACGACGTCTGGGTGACGAATTTCAGGGAGGACTTCCAGCAGTTTTCCCAGGAGCTGCGTTTCGTCTCGGCGACCGGTGGCACCTTTGACTACATCGTCGGCGGCTATTTCCATTACAACGAGATCGACCCGCTGGTTGCGATCACGCGGGTCATCTTTCCGACGACAGCCGGGCCATTCAATGGCGAACATGAGGTCATCTATCGTCAGGACAGCCAGGTGTTCTCGCTGTTCGGCAGCTTGACCTGGAACATTTCAGACCACTGGCGTCTGAGCGGTGACCTGCGCTACAGCGATGACGACAAGGATGCAGTTCAGCAGCGCCGTATCGTGTCCGGGACCCTGCCGCCGACATGGAATGACCAGCGTCTGGAGGGTCGACGGAGCGACACGGAGCTGGACCCGGCAATCAAGCTGCAGTGGCTGCCCAACAGCGACCTGATGGTCTATGCGGCCTACACGGAAGGCTTCAAGAGCGGTGGCTGGCAGGGCAATTCGCGCGACCTGACCGAGGCCAACTGGGAGCTCAAGGGCGAGTCGTCCGAGAATTACGAACTCGGCATCAAGGCACAGCTGTTCGATGGCCAGGCATTTATTGCCGCAACGGTCTTCGATACCGAGTTCGAGGACCTCCAGGTCTCTCAGTGGACAGGTACGGCCTTCTCGGTGAAGAACGCTGCCAAAGCCACTTCACGCGGTCTTGAAGTCGATGGTGCATGGCAGATCAATGATCAATGGAACGTCCAGGGTGGTCTTGCCTACCTCGACGCCGAGTACGACGACTTTCCCGGTGCGCCGTGCCCGTTCGACAACCCTGGTTGCGACCCGACGACGAATAACCTCGCCGGTGCACAGCTGGGCTGGGCGCCAGAGTGGAGCGGCAACCTGAGCGTCAACTGGCGACGGCCACTGTTCAGCGGCATGAAGCTCAATGCGACGCTGGCGCTTCAGTACAGGGACGATGTCTGGCTGGACACCGCCGGTGATACGGGGCCGGACTACAACAAGCAGGACTCGACGACCTGGGTGGACGGCCGACTGGGCCTCGGCCCGGAAGATGATCGGTGGGTGGTTGCACTGTACGGCAAGAACCTTACAGACGAGGAGACCAAGGCGCACAACTTCGTATTCCCGTTTCCGGCCGACGTCGTCGCTGGTCGCGAGACGTGGGTCGACGGTACAGAGCGCTTCCGCGAGGTGGGGCTCGAGGTGATTTACAACTTCTGACCGGAGTCAGCCACTCCGGACCGGTATCCCCCCTCCCCGGGATGCCTCGCCGAACGTGACGTGACGGCCGTTGACTGCTGCGAGACGGCCATGGCGTGACGAACAACAGGCGAGGTGTCTCCGGGGAGTTCTTTGTACTGGCCATCCGCATCCGGGCCTCGTTGCCGGTCGGTGGTTGCGATTGGTCGTGCGTGGGGCCCGCCGGGGCCGCGCACGTTGCGGGGTGGCGGCGCGGAGATGCGGAAATGAGCCAGGATGGCTGCCGGGAGCCCTACAGGTTGCTTTTTCGCCAGCGTGCACCCGAGCCGTTGGGTTTTTCGCCACCGCCAACACGCCGTGCCCGCGCCGCGCTGCGAGGTGGATCGACGGTGGCCGGGCCCCAGTCGGCGTAGAGGATCCGGTGGAGCTCGGCGACGCTGCGTTTGCCGAGGCGCTTTTCCAGCTCGGCTTCCATGCGGGCGATGGTGCGCAGCGCGGTCAGGTAGATGCCCTTGCCATCGGTGCTGGTCTGGACGATCTTGGCGCGGCCATCGCGTGGATCGGGGACCAGATGGATGAGGCCTTCCTCTTCCATCTCGAGCAATGTTCTCTGGATTGCCTGGCGGCTGACGCCGATGGCGCGGGCCAGATCGGAAGGCCTGGTGATGCCGTCAGACAGATTGACCATGATCATCGACTGGGTTCGCGACAGTGACGGCCAGCCGCCCGCTGCGAGGCTTTTCTGCAGGTATTCGTCGCACCAGTAGAACGCATGGAGCAGGCCTCTCATCAGTGACTTGTCGGGTACGGGCATGCCTTCGTGTCCTGTGGGTCGTGGGCGGGATTACGCGAGCTGCCGCTGCCGAAGCCATTCAGTGATCACCACGATGGCCTGCCGGAGCTGCTCGGGCTGGCCTATATAGTAATGCGTGGCGGCAGGGATTTCCGCCAATTCCTTGTCCTTGCAGCCCAGCGCCGCATGGAGTCTGTGGGTGTGGCTGGGCGTACAGGCGTCGTCGGCAAGGTTGCCGATGACGAGTGACGGTACTGTCACACGCCTGGCGCAGCGTTCACCGTCTGCGTTGGAGTCGTCAAGGCTCCATTGTGACAGCCAGCTGCGCAGGGTGCAGAACCGGGCCAGTCCGACTGGACTCATGTTGACGATGCGCGGGTCACCCAGATAGCACCACCCGGCCCTGCGTTCGTTGGGGTCGATGGTCGGGTCAAGGAAGCGAGGGTCGGCCATCGTGCCGTGGACGACGAAACCGAACTCTTCGTCCTTGCGGCCTTCGCGGGCGAGTGCCGCCAGCTTGTCGCGGACCCATGTGGTGATGCGCCGATTGCGGCTCTCCTGCGCCATGCGGTACCGGTGCAGGAAGGCAGGTGTATACGGTGGCTGGTTGAGGTTGTCGGCTGCGTAGAGGTCCAGGGTGGGGTCACGCCGGTCGGGCCTGGTCTCGTCGAGGATGGAGGCATCGAGCCACTCGGTCAGCGTTCGTGCGCGGCTGACGTGCGCCGCGAGCAGCATCAGCCCATCGGCAGGCATCAACCCGGCGCGGGTCAGGTCGGGCGGGTCGCCGGCGGGCGTGCGCGTCACGGTGGGGTCGCTGGCCTCGGCCTGGTAGAAGGCCGAGAGCGACCCGCCGCCGCTCCAGCCGGCGAGGATGACCTTCTCATAGCCGAGGCGTACCTTCGCGTCCCTGATGCAGGCCCCGAGGTCGATGGCAACCTTCTCCATGATCAGGGCATGGTCCACGCCGGGATAGCGGCTGTTGCAGTAGATGACGTGGAAACCTGCCCTGGCAAGTGCCGTCGGCATCGGCAGGTACTCGCCACCGCCGATCGGGTGCATGAAGATGATGACGCTCCGCGAAGGCTGGTCGACGGGCCGCAGCAGATGGGCCTTGAGGGTGACGCGGCCGATTTCGCCACCGTAGGTGTCCTTGAAGGTGGCCTGCTCGTCGAAGACGATGATGTAGGGAATGCGCTCATACGCAGGATGTTGGCTGGTCTTTTTCACGTGGTCGACTCCCATGTGCTCCTGGTACCACCGGTAGGGTGGGGTGGGCAAAAAAAACCGGCAGGGCCACAAGGCGCTGCCGGTCATCGATGGAATCCGCGCGGCTGGAAGGAGGCCCTCACAAACCCGCCGCAGAAGGCTTTACCATGCGCTGCGCGGTCTTCAGGCTGTCCGTTGTTTCTTCGACGGCTGGGCGCTGCGCCGGTCGAGGGCTTCGGCTCCGAACTTGGCTTCCTTCACTGCCCGTGTCCGCGCATTCCACTGGCGGATGTTGCCGGCGGCAACTTTCTGCTGTTCGGCCATTGCCTGGTCGTAGATGGCGGAACGAATACAGATCTCGGTCTGCAAACCGTTCGGATCGTACATGTAGAGTGACTTGACGATGCCGTGGTCGATGGGCCCGTGACAGCTGACACCCGCTTCATTGATGCGCCTGTGCCAGGCCAGCAGCTGCTCTTCGCTGTCGACCAGGAACGCCACGTGGCGGTCGAATCCTGCTGTTCTTTCGAACTGTGCCGGGCTGGCGCCGACCGGCTCGTCGAAGAATGCAATGGTATTGCCATCCGCGAGACGGAAGAACAGGTGCAGGTAGGGGATGTCCTTGTCGAGCCCCGCGACCTTCTCGTTGATGATCGCCGCGACCAGCGGCAATCCCAGGACGTCCTCGTAGAACCACCGCGTCTGCTCGGCGTCGCGGCAACGATAAGCCGCATGATGGATGCTCTTCAGTGGCGCCGGCTGTGCGGCTTGTGCGGTGCTGTTCATGTCCAATGCCCCTCGGGTGATCGTCAGGTGGAGTCCCGGCACACGGGCGCCGAGGTGGCGGAAGCATGTCACGACTTGCGTTGTTTGTCAATAAAGGTGCCTATTTTAAAGACACCGCCGGGGCGCCCCTGCGCTGGCCCTCGACGCCGAAGTCGACTCCCGGGCCACCGTCCCGATAGCGTTTCAGGTAGCGCCTGGCGATGGACTGGATGTGCACCTCGTCCGGGCCGTCGTAGATGCGCGCTTCGCGGGCATGTCGGTACATCCGGTCAAGCGGCGTGTCGGCGGTCAGCCCGAGAGCGCCGTGTACCTGGATGGCGCGGTCGATGACGTTGTGCAACATGCGTGCGCCTGTCACCTTGATGATGCCGATCATCTCGCGGGCCTCGCTGCCGGCGTCGAGTTGCCGGGCGGCTTCCAGCGTCAGCAGACGGCAGGCCTGTATCTCGGCTGCGCTTTCGAAGACATGTGCCTGCATCAATTGCTTGTGTGCCAGGGACTCGCCAAACGCCTCGCGTTCATGCAGCCGTCGGCACATCAGGTCGAAAGCCCGCTGGGCTTGTCCGAGCCAACGCATGCAGTGGAATATTCTTCCTGGTCCAAGTCGTTGCTGTGCGATCGCAAAGCCCTTGCCGCGCGATCCGAGCAGGTGGTCACCGGGTACGCGCACGTTGCGGTATTCGACTTCCCAGTGGCCACCATTGATGCCGAGCACGGGGGTCTCGCGCACGATACGGTATCCGCGCGTGCTTGTGGGCACGATGATCATGCTGAAGCATTCATGGCGTGGTGCATCGCGTTCCGTGCGACACATGACGGTGGTGTACTCGGCATCGCCCGCGCCGGTCGTGAACCACTTGCGTCCGTTTATTACCCAGTGCCCGTCCTCGAGCACGGCCGTGGTCTGCAGCTGGGTAGGATCCGAACTGGCGACATCGGGCTCGGTCATGGCGAAGCTGGGGATGATCTCGCCCGCTACCAGTGGCTTCAGGTAGACATCGCGCCACTTCTCCGCCGCATGGCGGTGGAGCATCAGGCAGTCCTGCAACGACAGCGTACCGAGGGCCTGCATCGCGTGGAATGATCGGCCGATCACCTCGTTGACATGGACGTAGTCGAGGAAGGGCATGCCCTGGCCACCGATTTCGCGTGGGTGCCCCAGTGCCCACAACCCGGCCGCCTTCGCCTCGTCGATGAGGCGGGCCATCACCAGATTGCGCTGTGTCCGCGTGCCGTGGTCCAGCTCGTGTTCGACAGGGTAGATGCGGGCTTCGATGAACGCCTCGACCCGGCGCCTCAATTCCATCCACTGTGGTTCGCTCATGTCAGCTGTGCCTGTTGCGGGACCGGGAGGGGTTATCATCAGTAGGCGATCGGCCGGTCCGGGTGAATCACGCCCACCTCACCCGCATAGCGCGTCCATCTGTCGACCATCGAGCGCAGCAGTGCGGGGTGTTCCCTGGCGAGGTCACGCGTCTCGCCATAATCGACCGCCATATCGTAGAGCTGCCACCTCCCGGGACCATGTGGTGCCTCGAGCCAGCGGATCTTCCATCGCCCCTGACGCAGGGCGCGCCGACCGAAGAGTGCCCAGCCCGTCGCCTCGGCGTCCGTATGGACGACAGCACGCTGACCACGCAGGTAGGCCGCCATGGAGCGTCCCCGCATGGGTTGTACCTGCCTCCCGTCGGAATTCGTCGTGGGCGGATCGACGCCTGCCAATTCCAGCAGTGTCGGCGCCACATCCATCACTGTGGCGTAGTCATGGCTGATTTCGCCCCGGCGCGTGAACCCGGGGTAGGCGATGATGGCGCTGGCACGCGTGCCGCCTTCGGCAAGCCAGCCCTTGTAGACATGGAACGGTGCCGTCGCGGCATGTGCCCAGCCCGGTCCGAGCGAAGTGAACGAGCCGCGCCGGCCGATGTTTTCCAGGCGGTTGTCGTAGTGTCGGGAGAGCCAGCGACCGAAAGACGGGTAATCTTCCATGCGATGCCCTTCGGCGCCGTTGTCCGACATGAAGATGACGACGGTGTCGTCGAGTCGGCGGGTGCGCTCGAGGTAGGCGATGACCCGGCCAATATTGGTGTCCATGCGGTCGATCATCGCGGCATAGACTTCCATGCGCCGCGCTTCCTCGCGCCGCTCGCCGTCGTTCAGGTCCTGCCAGCGGCGGTGTCCGGCAGGGGGCGGGCTGGTTGTGGTTCCCGGCGGGATGATGCCGATCTGCCTGGCCTTGGCGAGGCGGTGTTGGCGCAGGGTGTCATAGCCATCGGCGTAGCGGCCTGCATAGCGTGCGATGTCTTCGTCCGGTGCATGCAGTGGCCAGTGTGGTGCGGTGAAGGCCAGGTAGGCGAAGAATGGCCGCTCATCGCCCTCGTCGGTGGCAAGGAATTCGAGCAATGAACTTGCGAAGTGGTCCGAAGAGTAGAAGTCGATGGGCAGCGATTGCTCGCGGTCATCCCTGAGGTAGGTGGTCCGGGTGTTGCGTGGTGAAATGGGCGATCTGTCGAAGTGGCTGCCACCGCCTTCGAGCAATGCCCAGGAGCGTTCAAAGCCGCGCGCTGCCGGCCGTGCTTCCGGCATGGTTCCCAGATGCCATTTACCGCTCATGTACGTGCGATACCCGGCGTCCCGCAACAGCGTTGCAACAGTCACCACGCGATCGGTCATGTACATCTCGTAGCCTGGCCGGCCGCGCTGATTCTCCGTCACCAGGTTTTCCTGTGAGCCGACGCCGGCAAGGTGAGCGTCGGTGCCGCTGAGAAGCATGGCGCGGGTCGGCGCGCAGGTTGGTGCCGCATGGAAGTTGCCAAGGCGCACGCCGTTGCGGGCGATGGCGTCCAGGTTCGGTGTGCTGATCTCGCTGCCGAATGCACCGATGTCCGTGTAGCCGAGGTCGTCTGCGACGATGAGCAGGAAATTGGGTCGGACAGGCGGCGGCCTGACCTGAGTTGAGTCCGCGTCGGCAAGGCCGGGTTGGGTGAGGCCCAGGATGGCGCAGAAAACACGGATCAGCGGATGCCGCACAGCGAGGGTCCTGCCGGGCTGATGGTCTCCGGAGCATGCCATCATGTCACCTGAGTTGACAAATCGGCGTCAATGCCGATGACGCCGCCTTCCGCCAGCGCAGTGATCTCGTCATCGTCGAAACCTGCCTCGCCGAGGATGGCGCGGCTGTCGGCGCCAGGTGCCGGCGGGACACGGGGAGCCGGGGCCGGTGTAGCGCTGAAACGCGGCGCCGGTGCGTGCTGGAGGACGCCATCGAGCCTGATGAACGTGCCGCGTGCCACATGGTGTGGGTGCTGGCTGGCTTCATCGGCCGTCAACACGGGGGCAAAGCATGCATCGCTGCCGGCAAATGCCTCGCACCATTCATCCCGGGTCCGCGTGCGGAACACGGCGGCCAGCTCCACCTTGAGCACGGCCCAGCACTCGCGTTCGGCTTGCCCGGGGCCCATGCTGAACCGGCCCTGCCGGAAGCGCTGCGGGTCGACGCCGGTGATCTCGACCAGCCGGTCGTAAAACTGTGGCTCAAGTGCGCCGATCGCCACGTACTTTCCATCGCGGGTTTCGTAGGTGTCGTAATAGGGAGCGGCACCGGACAGGAAATGGGTGCCGGGCCGGTCGTCGTAAATCCCCATGGCGCGAAAGCCGTGGAAGGTGGCCATAAGGGCATTGCTGCCATCGATCATCGCGGCATCGATCACCTGACCCTTGCCGGAGCGCTGCGCCTCGAGGAGTGCGCAGACCATGCCGAAGGCGAGGAGCATGCCGCCGCCGCCGAAGTCGCCGACGAGGTTGAGCGGTGGTAGCGGCTTTTGCCCCTGCCGGCCGATACCGTGCAATGCGCCGGCCAGGGCGATGTAATTGATGTCGTGGCCGGCCAAATGCGCCATGGGGCCTTCCTGACCCCAGCCGGTGATCCGCCCGTAGACGAGCCTCGGGTTGCGTTCAAGGCATGTCTGCGGCCCGCAGCCGAGACGCTCGGTCACCCCGGGGCGAAAGCCTTCGTAGAGGCCGTGCGCGCGGTCAACGAGTCGCAGCAGGACGTCGATGCCTTGGCTGGACTTGAGGTCGATGACCAGCGAATGGCGGTTTCGGCACAGCGGATCGAGGCGTTGGGCGCTGGGCGGCGTGCCCGGCCGGTCGACGCGGATCACTTCGGCGCCCATGTCGCCGAGCATCATGCCGCAGAACGGTCCGGGTCCGATGCCGGCCAGCTCGATGATGCGGTAGCCGTGCAGCGGGCCCATGTGTCAGCCCGCCTGGCCCGCGGCAGAATTTTTTCGTGGGTCGAGACCGATCGAGCGGGCGATGATCTCGCGCATCACCTCGGACGAGCCGGCATAGATGCGTGAAACGCGCGCGTTGCGGTACATGCGCGAGATACGGTACTCGTCCATGTAGCCGGCGCCACCGTGCAGCTGTACGCATTCATCCATGACCTGGCCCTCGAGTTCGCTGGTAAAGAGTTTGGCGCGGGCCGCCATGTCCCCGGTGAGCTTGCCTTCGTTGTGCCGCATGACGCAATGGTCGACATAGCACTGCGCGATGTCGATACGCATGCGCATGTCGGCCATCTTGAAGCGGTTGACCTGAAAGTCGCCGACCGCCTGGCCGAACAGGCGCCGTTCACGGATATAGTCGAGGGTGATGTCGAATGCCACCTGCGCGTTGGCGATGTAGGTGCAGGCACCGATGAGTCGTTCCTCGGCGAGGAAGCGCATCAGGTAACCGAATCCCTGTGTCGGGTCACCAAGTACATGGCTTCTCGGTATTCTGACGTTGTCGAAGTACAGTTCGGCGGTGTCCTGTGACTCAAGTCCCATCTTCTTGAGCTTGCGGCCGCGCGAGAAACCGCTCATCCCGTCTTCGACCAGGAACAGGCCGATCTGGCGTGGTGTGTCCGCGCTGGTCCGGGCGGCGACCACGTACAGGTTGCCGATGATGCCGTTCGAGATGTATGTCTTCTGTCCGCTGAGCACGAAGTGGTCGCCGTGGTCTTCGGCACGGCACTTCATGCCGGCGAGGTCACTGCCGGCATGTGCCTCGGTCATGGCGATGCCGAGGATGGTCGTGCCGGCAACACAGCCCGGCAGGAAGCGGCGCTTCTGCTCCTCCGTGCCGAGTTCGCTGATGTAGGGTGCCACCAGCCGGTTGTGCAGGTGGATGAAAAATCCCGGATCGCCGTGGCGGTGGTTTTCCTCGATGATGATCTGCTCATAGCGAAAATCGTCAATGCCGGCACCGCCGTAGGCCGGAGCGACGAACATGCACAGCAGTCCCTGCTGCCCTGCCTTGGCATAGGCGCCCGGGTCGACCTGCCCGGCAGTGTGCCAGTTTTCCCGGAACGGTTCGATTTCACCGCGGAAAAAGCGCCGCACGGAATCCCTGAACATCTCGTGCTCATCGTCGAAGTGCAGCCGTTCCATCATTGTTCTCCGGGTGAATCGGGGGGTGACGGGCGGTGCGGCGTCTGACCGAGGAACCCGGCCAGCCGTGCCTGAAACCACTCGCCCTGCGCGCAGTCCGCCTGCATGGCAGCCTCCTTCGCATAGGTTTCGTCGAAGGTTGCATGGACCGCCCCTCGCATGATGCGTTTGGTACCGGCCACACCGGCCCGCGGCAGGCTGGCGAGGCGTCCGGCCATCGCCAGCGCAGCGGTGCGCAGCGTGCCGGCTGCGATGACCGCGTTGGCCAGGCCGAGCGCCAGGGCCTGTCGGGCAGGGATCTGCCCGCCGTCGAGGAGCAGTGCGAAGGCGCGCCGATAGCCGAGCTCGCGCACCAGAATCCAGCCTGCACCACCGTCGGGGACCAGGCCCATGGCGATGAATGGAGCGGAGAGCACGGCATCCTCAGCCATGAGCAGCAGGTCGCAGTGCAGCGCAAGCGACATGCCGACACCCGAGGCGGATCCGGCGACCGCGGCGATCACAGGCTTGTCCATCGTTGCGATCAGCTCGAAGCAGGGCCGATACTCGTCGAGCAGTTCGCGTTCCACGCTGCCGCTGCCGGATTCGCGCAGGTCCGCCCCGGCGCAGAACACCGGGCCGCTGCCGGTCAGCACCACGGCACGTATGCTTTCCTCTGCATCGATGGTGGCCAGGGCCGTGTGCAGCGCCATCCTCATCCGGTGGTTCATTGCGTTCCGGGCCGAGGCGCGCTCGAGGCTCAGCAGGGCCACGGCACCATCGACATGCAGGGCCACGGTGCTTCCCGCATCACTCACCGGTCACCACCTGCGAGCGCAACACGCAGTGTGTCCTCCGCCGATGCGGGATAGTCGCAGCCCGTGGAGAAGTCCGTCAGTTCGCCCCAGTGGGCGGCGATGTACTCGGCCGTGCCATCTGCGGGGCCAGCAAAACGCAGGCCGGGGCTGCGCTGCCAGCGTAATCTGGCAGCCCAGCCGGCGCCGACCTCGAACACCGCGCCGTTTTCATGGCAGGACTCGTGAGCCAGTACGGCGACAAATGGCGCCACGCATTCCGGTTGCAGGCGTTGTGCGACCTCATCGGGCATGACCCCGGCACTGAGTCGTGTCGCGGCGAGAGGGGCGATGGCATTGCAGAAGAGCTTCCTTGATGCGCCCTCGCGGGCAAGGGTCTGCATCAGGCCGACCAAGGCGAGCTTGGCCGCTGCGTAGTTGGCCTGGCCGAAATTGCCGTACAGGCCTGCGGCAGATGTCGTGAACACGACGCGGCCATGGCCGCTGTCGAGCAGATGAGGCCATGCGGCACGGGTTACTCGCCATGCGCCGAGGAGGTGCACGTCGCAGACGGCCTGCCAATCATCGTCGCTCATCCGGGCAAAGCGCCGGTCGCGCAGGATGCCGGCGTTGTTGATCAGTGCATCAATGCGGCCACGGTTGTCCATGGCGAGTTCGACGATCCGGTGGCCGTCGATCACCGAGTCACGGCTCGCCATGGCCTGGCCGCCACCGGCCCGGATTTCCTCAACGACGACATCTGCGGCCGCCGCGCCGCTGGCTGTGCCATCGACCGTCATGCCGGGGTCGTTGACGATGACAAACGCGCCGCGACGCGCGAACTCGTGTGCATGGGCGCGCCCGAGGCCGGTTCCCCCGCCAGTGACGATGACCGTGCGACCGTCGAAGCGCAGGCTACCGCGACCTCCACCGGCGTTGGCGTGCAATGCTGTCCCCATGGCCGTGGTGGCCGAAATAGTCAATGACATTGACATACTAGCCGAGGTTCCGTTTACTAGTCCAGAGAACGCCTGCATGGGGGATGAGTGGTGAGCATGCGCAATGACGTCGACATGCAGCGGTTTCGACTGGATGGCCGGGTTGCGGTCGTCACCGGCGCGGGCAGCGGCCTGGGGCGCCGCTTTGCCGGGGTGCTGGCACGGGCCGGTGCCGATGTCGCCCTGTGCGCGCGCCGCGCCGACCGGCTCGCCGAAACCGCGCGGCTGCTTGACGGCACAGGGCGCAGGGTGGTGTGCATCACGATGGACGTGGGCGACGTGGGCAGTGTGAGTGCCGCATTCGACCAGGTCGTCGGGACGCTGGGCATGCCGGCCATTCTGGTCAACAACGCCGGTGTCAACCGGCCGACCTTCGCCAGCGAGATCACCGACGACGACTGGAATGCAGTGCTCGACACCAACCTCAGGGGCGCGTTTTTCACTGCCCGGGCCTTCGCCGCCCGGCTGCGCTCGGCGAGGCGCCCCGGGAGCATCATCAACGTGGCGTCGATCCTCGGTCTGAGGGCCCAGAAATCGGTGGCCGCCTACATGGCCTCCAAGGCCGGACTGCTGCACTTGACGCGGGCTCTGGCGCTTGAATGGGCGCGCGACGGCATCCGCGTCAACGCGCTGGTACCCGGCTATTTCCGCACTGACATCACCACGGCATTCCTCGACAGCACAGAAGGCAGACAGCTTGTCGGCCATATCCCGTTGCGTCGGCCAGGGGAGATGGATGAACTCGATGGGCCCTTGCTGCTGCTCGCCGGCGATGCCGGCAGCTTCATGACCGGCAGTCTGCTGGTGGTCGATGGCGGCCACCTGAACAGCAGCCTCTAGGCGATGGACGCCACCGTGCTGGCGGTGCGCCTGGCGACTGCCTATCGCAGCCGCGGCCGTGGCCAGGTCGTGGTCGACGGTCTGGTGCGACTCTCGGCCGGCGCATCGGCGGAAACCTGGCGCTTTGTCCTCGTCGACCCTTCCGGCATGTCCATGCCAATGATCGTCCAGCGCTTCGCGGGTGATCGGCAGTTTGCCGCCGCACTCGACAAGCGCACCCAGGGGCTGGTTCAGCGTCATGCACACGATGCAGGGATCTGCACGCCCCGCGTCGATTTGGTCTTCGAGCCGCAGGATGGACTCGGAGAGGGGTTTGTATCGGCATGGGTGGCCGGCGAAACCCTTGGTCAGCGCATTGCGCGCCATGTGGATTTTGCCGCTGCGCGCCGCCTGCTGACCGCGCAATGTGCGCAGGCGCTGGCCGCCATTCATCACCTGGACACCACAGGCCTGCCGCCACTGCCGGATGAGTCACCGGCCGTCATGCACGCCAACCTGCGTGATACGCACGACAGCTTCGGGGTGCGCCTGCCGGTTTTCGAACTGGCCTTTCGCTGGCTCAAGGAGCATATGCCGACGGATACCGGACGCCGGCTCGTGCATGGGGATTTCCGTAACGGTAACCTGATCGTCGACCCCGTACACGGGCTTGTCGCGGTGCTCGACTGGGAAGCAGCGCACCTCGGTGACCCGGTCGAGGATCTGGCATGGATGTGCGTGAATGCATGGCGATTCGGCCGCATCGAGCAGCCGGTGGGTGGCTTCGGCACGCGTGAAGCGCTGTGCAGTGCCTATGCTGCGGCCGGTGGCGGCACCGTCGATCGTGCGCGGCTGCGCTATTGGGAAGTCTGGGGGACCCTCAAGTGGGGTGTGATCTGCCAGTGGTTCGGCCACCAGTTCATCACCGGCGAGGTGGCGTCACTGGAACGGGCCGCCATCGGCCGGCGCGTTTCCGAGACCGAGTTGGACCTGCTGGACCTCATCGAAGGGATCGAGTGATGCCCGTCAATCCACCCGATGTCTCGCGCCTCGAAGCGGCCGCGCACGCGGTTCTGCAAAGACAGCCAGATGATGATGGCGATGATGTCAGGCGCCATGAACGCCGCATCGCTGCCCACATTCTCGAACTGGTGGCGCGTGAACACGAACTCGGGCAGTCGCTGCGGGCTGATGAGCAGCTGCGCCTGTTCCGGCTGCTCGGCACGGACACCGAACTTGACCGGGCAAATGCCCTGTTGTGCGAGCGCATCCGCTCGGGAGTTCTGGCGACGGATACCCCCGCGCTCATCGACCACCTGCGGGCCAATGCGCTGGCCAAACTGGCGATCGACAACCCACGGTACCCGGCCCGCGAGCGCGCCATCAACCGGCAATGCCGTGGTGGCGATTGACGGCCAGCGGGGCTGCGCGCTGCTGGCGCAGCTGCCGGCGATCGTGTCTGGCGTGCTGTGCGCCATGTCTGTCGCATGTGCGGCCGGTGACGGCTCGTCGCAGAGCTGCGGTTCATGTCATCCCGGGGCAGTCGAGCGCTGGCGGGTTTCACACCATGCAAAGGCCATGCAGCCGCCAGTTGCCGGTGCGGTGCTCGGCGACTTCAACAACGTGTTGGTCGTTCAGGGGGCCTACACTGCGCGCTTCACGCGCCATGGGGACCGGTACTTCATCACGCATGGTGAGCAGGGGCACGACCCGACAACGCTCGAAGTGATGCATGCGCTCGGTGTCGAGCCGTTGCAGCAATACGTGGTCGGCATCGGCACAGGCCGGCGCCAGGTGCTGCCGTGGGCATGGGATACGCGGGATGAAGCTGATGGCGGGCAGCACTGGTTCCACCTTTATGCTGACGCGCCGCCGGAGGCCGGTTCGGAGCTGCACTGGCGGGAGCCCGCACAGAACTGGAACCACCAGTGTGCAGCCTGCCACGTTACCAGGTATCGCAAGCGTTACGACATGGCCACGCGTCGCTACGACAGTCGCCATGCCGAGCCCGGCGTGGGGTGCCTGGCCTGCCATGAGGAGCGGCCGTTGGCGAGTGATGGAAATGGACATGTCTACGCAGGTCCGCGGCCGGCCCAGGTAATGCGTCACTGGTCGATCGATCCGCAAACCGGCAGCGCCAGGCCTCGGCCTCCAGCCGACACCGCCGCACTGGAGACCTGCGCGCGATGCCACTCGAGGCGTGTTGCGATCCGCGATGATGCTGGCCCGGGCAGCCCCTTCATGGACAACTACATGCCGACACTGCTCGAACCCGCTGATTACCACCCCGACGGGCAGACCCTCGGCGAGGTTTTTGAATATGGCGCCTTCACGCAGAGCCGCATGCATGCAGCCGGCGTCACCTGCACGGATTGCCATGAGCCGCACGGCCTGATGCTGCGGGCCAGCGGCGACGCGCTTTGCCTGCGTTGCCACGACGCGGGTCGGTTTGCGGCCTCGCGACACCATGGCCATTCGCCCCGCAGCCCCGGTGCCCGCTGTACCGGCTGTCATATGCCGGCACGCACCTACATGCGCATTGATGTGCGGCATGACCATGGTTTCAAGGTGCCGCGGCCGGACCTTGCCCTGCGCCACGGCCTGCCGGACCCGTGTACTGCCTGCCATGTCGACCGCGATGCGGCCTGGGCCGCCGCGGCACTGGTGTCGATGGGCAAGGATGTCGGCCGGCGGAGCAGTGCGGTGGTCGAAGCCCTGATCGCGGGCCGGCGCTACGGCCGCGGTGCGACGCGCAAGCTGGTACGTCTCGCCGGGGATGAGGAACAGGCGCCGATCGTGCGGGCGACGGCGCTGCAGACCCTGGCAGCCTACCCCGGGGCGTCGGCAGCGGCGGTCGCACGACGATCGCTTGCCGACCCGGCGCCGCTGGTGAGGCTCGGTGCGCTGCGCGCGCTTGCACCCTATGTGATCGATGACATACCGGACGCATGGGCCTTGCTCGCCGATCCCACCCGTGCGGTACGCATCGAGGCGGCACGCCTGCTGGCCGGGGGTCGGGCGGTGCAAAGTTCTTCGGCGTGGCCGGCGGCGCGCCGGGAACTGGCACAGGCGCACGCGCTTGATGCCGATCGGCCCGAGGCATGGCTGGATCGCGCCGCCCTGCAGATTGCCGTCGGCCAGACGGATGATGCGGCGGCCTCGCTAACCGGGGCCCTGCGTATCGCGCCCGATCACATTGCCGCGCGCATCAATCTCGTCGACGTCAGGCGCCGGCAGGGCAGAGAGGCGGAAAGCGTGCGGCTGCTGCGCGAGGGCCTGTTGCGGCACCCTGGATCGGCCATGCTGCATTACGCCGATGGGCTGCGCCTGGTGCGCGCCGGCCGGCGTGAGGCCGCCATCGCGGTGCTGTCTCGAGCGGCCGAACTGGACCCACGCAGTCCGGCAGTGGCGATAGCGCTCGCCACGGCGCTGCATGAAGGCGGCCAGTCGGGGCGTGCGCTGGCTGTTGCCCGTTTGGCGGCCGAGCGCTTTCCGGGCAACGTGCCGACACTGCGACTGGCCGCATCGCTGGCCCTTGCACAGGGCGATCATGCGTTGCTGAGACGCTATGTGACCGCACTGCGCGCAGAGGATCCATGATCCAAACGGGGTGTACGGTCAAGGGCAATACCGGCTGATATCATCGCCGGCCAGCCTTGGCCAGTTACAGGCGCCCGCATGAAGATCGCCGTCACCGCCGCTGCTGGCCGACTCGGCCGCGCCATCCTTTCCAGGCTGCCGGCCCGTGCCGGCGCGGGTAATGTCGTGGCCGTGGTGCGCGACCCGGACGGCCTGTCGTGGCCGGGCGTCGAGGTGCGGCAGGGCGATTACGCGGCGGGCGACGGCATGGCGGCGGCTTTCGAAGGCGTCGACTGCGTGCTGATGATCTCGGCACCGGTCAGGGTGGGGACCGATCGGGTCGCGCTGCACCGGAGCGTCATCGCTGCGGCACGCCGTACCGGGGTGCGTCGTCTGCTTTACACCAGCATCATCGGCAACGGCGGCGAAACGGCGACGCTGTTCGCGCCGACCCAGCGCGTCAACCGCCAGACCGAGGCTGATCTGCGCGACAGCGGGCTCGACTGGTGCATCGGGCGCAACCCGCTCTACCTCGACCTCGACCTCGTCCAGGTGCGCGCGGCAGCATCGGCCGGCGGGGTGTACTCGAATCCCGCTGGCGAGGGACGGGCACCGTACATGGATATCGCCGGGATCGCGCGGGCATGGACCCATCTGGCCGTCGATGCCCGCCACGACGGCCAGGTGTGCAACGTCGGCGGCGAGTGTTTCACCCAGGCAGAAATCGTCGCGGCCGTCGGCGAGGTCTTCGGCCTCGATGTGCGCTACGCGCCGGTCGATGACGAGGTGATGATCGCCCGCTTTCGCGCCCTCATGCCGGAGCGTGGCGATGAGGTGGCGCACATGCTGACCGGGTGTTTCCAGTGCATCCGCAACGGGGCCTTCGACGTGCCGGGTGACCATGCGCGCATCACCGGCCAGCCGGCGCCCACGCTGCTGCAGATGCTCGTGGCGCTGCGCGACTCTGAAAGAGCCGGTTCGTCATCGCTCTGAAAAGCCTGGTTCCGCGAGACGCCTGACACGAGGCCTCGGTACACCGCACTGTTTCTCGGTAGCCCGCTGCTGCCCACGATGCCGATGATGAGGATCGCCAGGAGCCCCGGGATGAGCGCGGCCGGAATGGCCGATCAACGTTCTGATATACGTCAAACCCAGGCAAGGTCTGCCGGAGATTACCGTGGAGTTGACCGCAGGCCCCCCGCCCGGCGACCAGCGTACTGCTGCCGCTGAGTCGCACCCATCCTCGCGCCGTCAGGCTGACGGCAGCGGTCGGCATGCATGAATTTCGAGTACATGCCCGAACTCAAGTCCGGCACAAGCTACTTCGTGCTGCTTGGCGTGATGGTCGCCATCGCCACCGTCCTCCCGCAGGGTTTTCGCAAGAAGCGCTGGCCGTGAAAAAATGCGGAATCCCGCAGACCGGCTTTGCGAGGCAGGATTTCCAGCATGGTGAGACTGGCGCTGTATTGAGTAAATCCAGGTGTGTCGTCGTCGCCCACGCACTCTGGCAGGCGGTTCAGGGCGGACCCAGTTGTTTGGCGGCAGCCCGCGCGCTGTCGATGAATGCCCTGGCTACAGTACTCAGGTCACGGTCGGATCGGGTGACCAGCAGGCACTGCCATTCGCGCGGTTTGGGCTGCAGGACCGGCAGCCGGATGAGCTGGCCGCTGGCGATGTCGTCCTGCACCAGGCGCAGCGGCAGGAACGACAAAAATTCATGCTCCGCCACGTAACGCAGCGCGAGTTCGATGGAATTCGTCTCGAGCTGGAACCACGGCGGAGAAAGGCCCTCGACAACATACTGGTCCCGGATCTCGTTCCACAGGCGGCAGAATGGCCCCAACATCACCCACGGCCTGCCTTCCAGGTCCTTGAGCGCGAGCGAGCCACGTTTTACCAGCGGGTGGTCCTTGTCGGCGACGAATACGTTCCTGTCGGTATATAAGGCCTCCGCAACGAGATTCGGGGCCAGCTTTTCCTCCGGTTGGTCGCATATCGCAAAATCGTACAGTCCGCTCGAGAGTTGCTCGACGATCACGTGGTTGGGCTGCTGTACGATCTGGACCCTGCTCTCCGCGTGGCGAGCGCAAAAGGTGTGGATGACGCGGGGCATCAGCGTGCGCGCCACCGTGGGTGTTACCCCCAGCCTTACCAGCAGGTGCCCCGTACCGCCAAGGTGCTCGAGTTCGATACGAAAGTCGTCGAGATCGGCGATCGCGCGCTCGGCCTTTGGGATCAGCATCGTACCGAAATAGGTCGGGCTTACGAGGCGCCGATCACCCTTCTTCCGGACCAGCAGCCGGCCGCCACATTCCTTCTCGAGCTGCTGCATGCTCCGGCTGATAGCCTGCTGCGTGACGTTCATCTGCTCCGCTGCCTTGTAGAAACTGCCAGTCTTGACGACTGCGAGGAAGTACCGGAGTTGCTTAAGCTCCATCGGGGACCTCTCCGTGAAATACAGAAGAACAATCTGCCGTTGTAAGAAAAGAAAAGCAATTGCTGGTCAGCCAGCAACCCCGTTCATAGACTGGGAATGGTACCTGCCAAAGGCTTCTCCTCGTTTCACGCTGGTATGACTACGTGTTTATGAATAACTTCTGCTCGTTGTCAGGATGGCAGGATGATCGCCGTCCAGGTCGGGCTTCATGAACGGTTACACGCTCAGCCTCTATGCGCACCTGCTTATCTTCGTGTACCTGCTGGGCACTGATCTCGGCCGCTGGTATCTCGCGCGGGCCGGCGCCGCGCCGGCCCTGTCGCGCAAGGAGCGCGTACTCGCTGCACGTGGCGTGCTGGCGCTGGGCACGGTGACCGATATCGCGCTGATCATTATCTATCCTGTCGGCTTCCTGCTGGCCAGCTCGCTCAACGCCTACCACATCTCGAGCCCGGCCTGGCGCCCGGTTCCGTTCCTGTTGCCGGCACTTCTCATCGTGACGACCGCTGCCGCCAATTTCGCGGCCTCGCGCCCGCGGAGCGGGATGTGGCTGGTAAACATCGATGTGATTGTCCGCGCCGTGATCGGGGCCGGCCAGTTGTGGGATGGTGCTTCCGTACTCTTCTTCCACATGACCCACATGGTCGAAGCGCACTGGCTGGCGGCAAAAATTTTCATCTACGGCATACTGCTGCTGCTGAGCATCCCAGTGCGCCGGGTGGCCTTTCACTTGCGCCGGGAACTCAGCAGTGCGTCGGCGACAGACGACAGCCGCGAGCCACTCGTCAAGGCGATGCAGTCACTGCCGGTCCCACTCGCGTTCGGCTGGGCGATGATCCTGCTCACCGCATGGCTGGGAGCAGCGAAAACCGGCTGAGCCGGCAGGCCGACAGCCACATTGCAATAAATTGCGCAGCTACTGAGAAAGACATTGAACGACAACGATAACGCCAGCAACTGCCCACGGCCGATGGCCCGCCGGCTGACTCGCCGCAGCGCGTTGGGCGCACTTGGGCTCGGTGCCTCGGGCCTGGCACTGTCGCGAACACTGGCCGCGGTTGCCGGCCCGCGTCGCGACGCTGATGTCATCGTCATCGGAGCTGGGCTGGCTGGCCTGCAGGCCGCAGTCATGCTGCAGGACGAGGGTCTTGATGCCCTCGTCGTCGAGGGCAACGACCGGGTCGGCGGGCGCGTCTGGTCGCTCGACCACGTCCCCGGACAGCCCGAGGCGGGCGGTGCGGAAATCGCCCCCGACTACGCGCGGATGCACGAGATGATCAGGCGTATCGGTGGCATCAAGCTGAGTAGCTGGGCGAAGTTCAACGCCGACCGCTCGTTTGCGATATACGACAGCGGTACACTGACCTCGCTGGACGCATGGCGCGCGTCGCCCGCCAACCGGTTTGGCGCAAAGGAACAGCAGCTTATCGGCCCGCGAGGTCCATTTGAGGTCGCCCTGGCCTATCTGCCGTACCCCAACCCGCTGACCGGACTCGACAGCTGGCTCCATGATGATGTCGCCGCGCTGGACGTGCCGCTTGGTCAGTTCTTGCGCAATCGTGGTGCCAGCGACGAGGCACTGCGCTTCGTTGCGAATTCGATCATGGCCGACTCGCTTTCGTCGATCTCGGCACTGCTCGTGCTGCGCTGGATGCGCTTCATGGAGGGCATGGGTTCGCTCGATGGCCTGCGGCTCTTCGACCAGGGAACCAGCCGCGTACCCGAGGGCATGGCCGCGATGCTCAAACGTGCAATCCGCATGCGCTCGGTCGCCACCGGGCTGCGGGACCGCCCCGACGGCGCCGAGGTCGAGCTTGCCGACGGTACCGTGCTGCGCGCCGGTTTTGTTGTATGCACGGTGCCACTGCCAGTGCTGCGCCGGCTCCGGTTCGACCCGCCGCTGCCTGAACGGCAGGCGGCGGCGGTGCAGGTAACCCCCTATGGTTCAGCGGCGTGCATCTTCTTTGCCATCAAGGAGCCGTTCTGGGAACATGACGGCCTCCCGCCATCAACCTTCAGTTGTACGGAATTCGGTCGCGCCAACCTGCGCAATACGCCGCGGGGCCAGCATCTGTGGTTCTTCAAGTCCGGCCTGGCCGGAGCCGCTCTTCGCGGTGCCGGGTCGGATGCCGAGATTGCACGATTGACCACGCTGGAACTGCACCGGGCACGGCCCAGCACCGTCGGTCGTATAGAGGCCACGGCAGTGGTCAACTGGAACTCGAGCCCGTGGACTCTCGGGCACCTTTCCTCGCGCGGGCCGGGTGAGATCAGGCGCTTCGGCAACGTCGTCGCCGAGCCGCATGGGCACATTCACTTTGCCGGCGAACACACGGCGCCCACGATGCTTGGAATGGAAGGCGCGATGGAGTCCGGTGAACAGGCGGCGGTGGCCATTCTCAGTCGCCTGGGCGGTCTCAACCAGTCGGTGCAACACCTTGACATTGCGATGGATAGGAGGTCGCATCATGAGTCGAGGTCCCTGGTTTACAGCCGCATTCAAAACTGAGGTGTGGCGACGCTGGCGAGATGGTGAGAACTGTGCCGACGTTGCCCGAGCGCTGGGGACGTATCTGGCCCCCTGTACAGGCTGCTCAGGCACCGTGGTGGCGTGGCTCAGTTGCGATGCCGGCCCGCTCGATCGCTGTCGCTGGCCGAGCGCGAAGAGATCTTGTGAGGCATTTGCGCAGGTGATTCCATTGGAGCGATGGTACGACGGATAGGCCGGGTGCCCTCAAGCATCTGTCGGGAGATCGCCAGCCACGGCGGTAAAGCCCGCTATCGCGCCCTCGATGCTGATCGGCGGGCCTGGCACAATGCGCAGTGTCCCAAGCCTGCCGCCTGGCGCCGCAGCCGGCGCTGGCCCTGCTGGTCGCCCAAAAGCTGCATCTGAACTGGTCGCCGCAGCAGATCGCAGCCTGGTTTGCCAGAGAGCGTGGCAACAATGACACTGGGCACGTGTCGCACGAGACGATTTACCGAGCGCTGTTCATCCAAACCCGCGGTGTGCTGAAAAAGGAGATCCTCGCACACCTGCGTCGTGGCGCACTATGCGCTATGGCCGTAACTATCGCGGCATGCCCGGCTCGGGCGGCGGCCAAATCGTCGATGCAGTCTCGATAGGCGAGCGCCCCGCGCAGGCCGGGGATCGCGCCGTCTTCGGTCATCGGGAAGGCGACCTGCTGTGCGGTACGCCCGACACCCAGATTGCCACCTTGGTGGAGCGGCGCTCCCGCTTTTTCATGCTGGTGGAGCTGCCAAGCAAAGACAGTCTGACCGTGGCGAGCGCGCCCACCCGGCAGGTGAAGAAACTCCCCAGGCAGTTGCGTCGTTCGCTCACATGGAAGCGGGGCTCGAGACGGCTGATCACAAGCGATTCAGCATCGTCAGCGAGATCCATGCGTACTTCTGCAATCCGCAAAGTCCGTGGCAGCGGGGCTTGAACGAGAACACCAATGGACTGCTGCGACCGTACGTCCCCAAGGGCTGCGACCTGTCACGCCACTCCCGGGCGCACCTCAGCGCAGTGGTTCTGTGGCTCAATCAGCGACCGCGCGAGACGCTCGCGCGTTGGCATACTGGTGAACGTTCTTCATGTTCGTGCTGCGTCAATCTGCTGAGACCGACCTGGCTCAGCTACGCATCAACGGCCGCGCTGCTGACCTGTCCGCAGCGCATAACCTTCAATGCCGGTTTGGCTGTCGAGCAGGCAATAACAATTCTGTTTTGTTGTTCCGGAGCGCAAATTGTTTGGCATTGATTCCCCGCGCGTCGACACTGGCTGTGCCAGCAGTGGCCGAGTCGTTTCCCGGCCGGTCAAGTTGTCAGAGTCATGGGGGTGTCGACAATGTCAAAGCTATTCAGGTTTGTGCTAGGCAGTCTCGCCGTTTTCGGCATACTCGGCGTGGACGGACTTGTCGCAGCGGCCGGGATTTCTGAGGTGATAGTCACAGCCAGGCGTCGCGCCGAGGCAATCCAGGGAGTCCCGATCACCATCCAGGCCTACTCGGCCAAGGAGCTTGAGGCCGCCAACATCACGCGCCTGCAGGACCTTGCCAATGCAACCCCTGGTTTGTATATCGAGTCGTTCAATGCAGGCCAGGCCAGTCAGGTGACGATCCGTGGCCTCTCCGCGCAGAACACCGGCGGCTTCGACCCGCAAGTCAATAACAACGTCGGCCGGTTCATCGACGGCATCTACCAGACCAGCCGCAACAACGCCGATATCGAGCTCCTTGAACTGCAGAGAATCGAGATCGTCAAGGGCCCAGCCGGCGCGCTCTACGGACGGAGTTCCTTTGGCGGCTCGATCAACTTTGTCACGCGGCCACCTTCTGACGAGTTCGAGGGGCGCGTCCAGGTCGCCGTCGGCACCGACGAAGATTACCGGGGCAGCTTCATGGTTGGCGGCCCTTTAAGCGATAGCGTGCGGGGGCGCCTCTCGGTCGGCATGTCGGACTTCGACGGCACCTTCAAAAATGTAGAAGATCCGGGCAATAACCTGCAGGGTGCCAAGCAGACCACCGCGACCGGTACGCTCGCATGGGACATCTCCGACAGGCTCACGGCCACGGTGACGGGCTTTGTGAGTTCGCGCGATGCGGAGCACTCCGGGCAGTATCTGCAGACCTCGCTGAACTGTGGCACCGGGACGACCGGTTTCACGTATTTCTGCGGCAAGCCCGAATACCACGATACGGTCGCTATCTCCCCCGAGGCCTTCGGTTCGGAGTCCGACGCCTGGCAAACAGACCTGCGGCTCGAGTACCGGCTCGACGACTACACGGTGACGGGTATCTTTTCGTATGCGAACAACGATACCAAGCTGCGGAACGATGCTGATTACACTGCCGGCGGCGCGCTGCAGGCCGTGTGCAACACGCCTGGCTGCGCTTTTAGTCCTTCTGCCACGGTGACCCGGACCCAGGCCGCCAATTCCTACACCCACGGTGCATTCGAGAACGATGACCGCAGTGTCGAATTGCGTATCCAGTCCAACGGCGATGGCCGCCTGAACTGGCTGGGGGGGCTGTTCTATTTCGACAGCAAGGCCGACGTGGATCTGCTGTTCGGTGTGGACAGTTCCGGTCTCGCCTCCGGTGAATCCTTCGTTGGCGCGCTGGCGTTCCTGACGTCCACGCCCGATCCGGTGAACCGTCCTGTGCTGTTCAGCCAGTTCGGCAGCGATGTCGAAACGTATGCCATCTTCGGCAGCGTCGGCTACAAGCTGACTGACCGTTTGACCACGACCCTGGAACTCCGCTGGGAACATGAAACGAAGGATTTCAACAGTATCCTTAACTTCTTCGCTCCCGGTATGGGCGCCGTTTCGCGGAACTGGGACTTCCTGACGCCGCGTGTGACCATTGACTATGAAGCATCGGACCAGATTCTCGTGTTCGGCAGTGCTTCACGCGGCGTGCATTCCGGTGGCTCGAACACCTCGTACCCGTTAGCGTACCCCGACGAAGCTTTCTACGACGAAGAAGACAACTGGACCTATGAACTGGGCGCGAAGACAAACTGGCTGAACGATAGCCTGATTGCGAATGCATCGGTCTTTTACGTTGACTGGAGAGATCTCCAGATTGCGGGCAGGTCGCAGGACCTGACGTTCCCCGCATCGATCATCCGCAATACGGGCAAGGCCGATGACTGGGGCGTAGACCTGCAACTGATGGCTGCGCCCGCTGACTGGCTATCCATGGGGTTCGGCTACACCTATTCAAATGCAGAGTTCGGCAGCGGCGTCCTGGACCGCGGTGCGCTCTCTGCCTGCGCGCCTGACATTTGCACGATTCTGCCTGACGGTGTGGACGTTAGCGGCAAGCGGCTGCCCCGGTCGCCGGAAAACCAGTTCAGTGCCAATGCCACCGTGTCTGGTGCGCTTGTGAACAATTGGACGTGGTCGTGGCGCGTGGACTACAGCTACATGGACAATGTTTACCGCGAGTCAATCAACACGATCGAGTACGGTGGACGCAGTCTCGTGAATACCCGCGCCGCCGTGGAGCGCGGCCCATGGACGGTCGCCCTCTGGGCTACCAACCTGTTCGACGACGAGTATGTAACGGCCGGCGCGTTCCAGCCGCGTACCTTTACGGCGCGCGCGATTGACTGGACGCAGGGCGAAGGCCGCCGCGCGGGCGCGACCGTCACTTACAGGTTTGGCGCCCAGGTCCTGTAACCCGGACTCTGTCGAACGGCAGGAAGATCCCGCAGCCCACGCACCGGGAACAGCGCAGGCCGGTATTGCCGGGGCGATTTAAGTGCAGATGACATCGTGTAGCAACACAGGGCTTGACGGGGAGCCCATGTCATCCGTATCGCGGTTGTGACCTGCCCCAAAGTGACCTTGCCTCGATTCCACGTACAGCAGTTTATGCAGCCCTGGACGTTGCCGCGGGCGTAGATGGCAGCGGCTGGAGTGCCCGGCCGCAACCAGCGGGCCAGCCCCCTTGACAGCCGTGCTAGCCTCCCCGGGATGAGCGCCATGCCCCGGACAGCCAGTCGCCTGTGTGCAGTCATCGCCATCCTGGCGCTGGTCCTTGCCCAGTTGCTGGCCCTTGCGCATGACGCTGAACCGGCCCATGCCGATGATGCCGCCTGCCATTTGTGCATTGCGGTCCATGGCCTCGGCGCTGCGGCGGTCGGTAACGGTATCCAGCACCCTCTCCCGCCGCCGGTGTCGCTTGGGGACTGGCCTGGTCCGGACGTCCTCCCCACCGTTCAGCGTGTCGCCGTACTCCGGGCTCGTGGCCCACCCATTGTCTCCGTGATCTGACGTGTTCCTGGCCTGGTGCCAGCGCCCCTGTGGTGCCGGCCCGGTCCCCCATCGTCCTTTCCCGGAGGCGCCTCATGCGCGTTGCATACTGCCTTGGTCTTTTATTCGTGTTTCTGCTGGCTGCCCCGGCGCCAGCCCCGGGTGCCAAACCGCGCCCGCTGACTGAAGTCCTGGTCACCGTGACCCCGCTGGATGACGTCGTGCAGCCCGTCCAGGTCCTCGACAATGCCGACCTGCTCCTGCGCCGGGCGCCTACGCTCGGCGAGACCCTCGAGCGCCAGCTCGGTGTGAGCAGCAGCTACTTCGGCCCGGCTGCCAGTCGCCCGGTCGTGCGCGGCCTCGGCGGCTCCCGGGTCGCGGTGCTGGCCAACGGGATTTCGACCCTGGACGTGTCGGATATCAGCCCGGATCACGCCGCGACGCTGGAGCCACTGCTCGTGGACAGCATCGAGATCATCCGGGGTCCGGCCACCCTGCAGTTCGGCAGCGCCGCGGCGGGTGGTGTGGTCAACGTGCTCGACGGCCGGGTGCCGAGCACGCTCCCGGAAGCGCCGCTGACCGGCCAGGCCGAGATCCGCGGCGGTACGGCAGCCGACGAAAGGGCAGCGGTCGCGCGTCTGGACGGCGCGGTCGGGTCTTTCGGATGGCATGTGAGTGGCTTCGACCGGGAAACGGATGACCTGGAGATTCCCGGATTCGCCACGGCAGATCCCGCCGCGCGATTTCCCGATGAGCCGCGCGGCAGCTTGCGGAACAGCTACAGCGAGAGCGATGGGTTCAATGCCGGCCTGTCGTTCATCGGTGACAAGGGCTTCGTTGGCCTCGGCATCAGTACACTGGATGGCACCTACGGGCTACCTGGACCGGAAGAGGAGGAAGGCGGCGAGGAGGAGGCCCTGTTCCCCGGGCCGTACCTGGACCTCGAGCAGACGCGTGTCGATGTGCGTGGCCGGTACCGGACTGGCGGGATCGTGGAGTCGCTGAACTTCCTGTTCGCGACCAATGACTACACCCACACCGAGATCGAGCCTTCCGGCGAGCCCGCGACGGTGTTCGACAATGATGCCTGGCAGGGCCGGATCGAAGCCGTGCATGCACCATGCTCCGGGTGGCGCGGTGTGCTCGGGGTCCAGCTGGACTCCAGGGACTTTGCCGCCGTGGGTGAGGAGGCCTTCATCCCCGAGACGAGGACCCGAACGCAAGGCATGTTCCTGACCGAGCAGCGGGGCATGCCCTGGGGTTACGTCGAGGCGGGTGTGCGCGTCGAACTGCTCGATCACCGTCCGGGGGCCAGCCTCCCGGCGTATGACGAGACCGCCGTTTCCGGTGCCATCGGCCTGGCCTGGAATGTCGCCGGTCCGTACCAGTTGACCAGCAGCCTGAGTCGCACCGAACGCCACCCGGCTGCTGAGGAGCTGTATGCCAACGGTGCGCACATAGCGACGCGTCAGTTCGAGATCGGCCTGCTGGCCGAGCCGGGCGGTACCGCCGACCTGGAAGTGTCGACCAACCTCGACCTGGGGTTCGCGCGACGGGCAGGGTCCCTGGAGTGGCTGGTCACGCTCTTCTATAACGACATTGACGACTACATCTATCAGGCCGTGACCGATGTGGAAGTGGACGGCCTTCCGGTTGCGCCCCATGTGCAGGCCGACGCCCGGTTCTGGGGAGCGGAGGCGGAACTCACCGTGCCGCTTCCGGCAAAGCGCGCCTGGCAATCCACGGCGCGGGTCTTTGCCGATGTCGTGTTCGCCGAGCTGGACGACGGCAGCGACCTGCCCCGGATCCCGCCTCTGCGCACGGGCCTCGAACTGGCTACGCAGCGTGGGCCGTGGGGCCTCGCCGTGGATGCCACGTGGCACGCGAAGCAGGATCGGATCAGCTCCTTCCAGACCGATGCGTTTACGTTGGTCAACGCCAGTGCTACTTACGAGTTCGCGGGCGGTCCATTCACCTGGAGCCTGTTCGTGAGGGGTACCAATTTGACCGATGACGATGCGCGACGTGCCGCCTCATTCCTGGCCGCCTACGCACCTTTGCCCGGGCGGGGTCTCGAGGCGGGCTTCAGGAGCCGCTTCTGACATGGGTGAGCACCGGTTGCTGATCGCCGCTGTCCTCGCGCTGCTGGCCGGCCCGGCTCTGTTCGAGCTGGGCCGGCTGGGCCGGCGAACCCGCCATTTTCTGGAAGGCTTTGTGCTGGTGACCGTCGGCGGGCTGTTCCTGTTCGGCATCCTGCCCGCCGTCATTCCGGCGGGCGGTGCGGCCACCCTGGCCTTCACCGCCGCCGGCTTTGCGCTTCCGCTGATCGCGGAAACGATGTTTCATCGCCTGGCTCACCGGGCGCATCGCGTGCTGCTGGCTCTCGGGGTTGTCGGCCTGGCCCTGCATTGCGTGCTGGACGGGATCATCCTGCTGCAGGGTGAGGTGGCCGCTGGTGCCCTGCACGATCATTCCGGCGAGGGTCATCCCGAGTCGGCGCTCGCCATCATCCTGCACGATGTGCCCAAGGGCATCGGCTTGTGGTTTCTGGTGGCGCCCACCTTCGGGCGCCGCGCCGCCCTCGGCGTGCTGCTGGCACTGGTGACGGCCACCGTTGCTGGCTACCTCGGCGGCGGCAGACTGCTGGCAGTCATGGACAGCGCGGCAGCCGCCTGGTTCCAGGCCTTCGTCGCCGGCACTGTGCTCCACGTGCTCCTGCACGGGATCCATGCGCATGACCACGCGGGTCCGGACTCTACCGGCCCGGTAGCGCGCTGGCCCGAGCGTCTGGGTGTGCTTGGGGGACTGCTGTTGCTGTTGTTGTATCGGTAGGGGTGGCTGTATCGGATCGGTACCCGGGCCGCCAGATCTCATGATCTGGCGGCCCGGGTACCGCATGAGCTGATGCCGCCCTGCAGATCAGGGCAGGGCCGGGATGGTCTGCGATGCAGTACTGGTCGTCTGCCCGGTACCACCGAGGATACTGGACCCGGTAGTAGCCGCGTTGTTGCCCTGCCCCATGAGTACACCACCGCCGCCGCTGACAGCACTGAAACTGGCACTGGCACGATTGTAGGTACCGCCAGTAACACTGCCGTATTCGCCGCTGGCTTGATTCTGGAATCCACCGCTCACGCTGCTGCTGTCCCCACTCGCGGTGTTGGATTGGCCACCACTGACGGCGCTGAATTCTGCCGCGGCCTCATTGAAGCCTCCGCCGCTCACATGGCTACGTGCACCCCATGCAATGTTGTTCATGCCACCGGTGACATTACCGTAGCTGCCATAGGCTGAGTTCGCCTGGCCGCCACTGACGCTGGCGTACTGACCGACAGCGAAGTTTGCGCTGCCGCCACTGATGGTGCTGCCTACCCCTTGGGCCCGGTTATCGTATCCACCCGTTACACTGGCAAAGGCGCGATTGCTGACATTCGAATCCCCGACCACCAGCGCGCCATAGCCAGAGTAACTGTTCCGGACACCGACAATGATGTTGTGTGAGCCGGACTTGTGGCTCGCCTCCCAGCTCTCGCCGTTAGTCTGGCAATCATTCTCGCCCGTGTATTGACCGTCGCTGCAGACCTCATTCCCCTCACGCGCGGCGTCGTAGCCCACGACGAAGTTGCCGAGCGCATTGATCGAGCCAGTCTCGCCCGTGCCATTGACCAGTTGCAGGTTGACGCCCTGGAAGCGCACCAACGGTCCACGGCTGTCGCTGGTCAATACGAGGTATGGGCTCAGGCCAAGAACGTCGTTTTCACTGAGGCCTGTGAGTTCGGCGTCCAGTGCCGCGATCGTGGAGGCCTGTGTGGTGGCGGTTGTTTGCAGCGTCGCTATGGTCGCAGCCTGCGCGGTGGCTGTGGTCTGCAGCGTGGCAATGGCCGCAGCCTGCGCAGTCACCGTGGTTTGCAGCGTGGCGAGTGCCGCTTCCAGGGCAGCGATACGCGTGTCGTTATCATCGACCGCCACCTCTACGGCAGAGAAGTTGGCATTGACTTCGGCGGCCACCGCAGGCGACCCGGCAGTGAACGCATGAGGAATGGTGACGCTCCCGGCATGGGCCGGAAGCGTGACCAGCACCGCAGTGCCAGTCAGTAGAAAACCGGTGCAATGTTTGATGATGTTCATGTCCTTACTCCCAGACCGTTTCGTCCCAGTTGCTTTCACCCCAGGTCAGCGCCACCGGCGTGTCGTCGGTGGCTGAACTCCCGCTGCTGCCCCCGCCACAGGCCGTCAGTGCCATCGCAGCGGCGATGAGCAGCAACCAGCCTGTCAATCGTGACAGTCTCCTGTGAGCCACATTCATGAGTGCAATCTCCCGTTGTGATTCCGCCCGCATACCCGTCGGAGCGCCGCGATACATGCCTCCGCTGGCACAAGTTGCCAGCACGCCCCTGCGCATGCCGCTGTATAGCATCTGTCATAAGCCGGCTGAATCGCCGCGTGCGGATTTTGTGAAGTCGCCGTGAACGCAGCTCACAGCGTGTTGTCAGTTCAGGCTGATCAGGATGCGCAGGTCTGAACTGGGTGGCCGTCGCCGGCGTGGTCAGGAACCGTGGCATGAACCGGAACATGCTTACCTGGCCCGGAAGTGTCCTACGTGCCGTAGGAATCGCAAGATCAATTGAAAGGTAGCCAGGATGGACGCGATCGACACGATGTTTGATCTCGCACCGATGCACGGAGCAGTACAAAGGTCGAACTGTCAGTCAGCAAGGGCGCAGGGCGTGTCGATTCAGCCCAGGCAGTGAGTGGCGCCGATGGTGCTGTCCGGACCCGCGGGCCTCTGGCTGCAGCCAATGCGCGGCAGTTGACCTTGCGGGCCGCAGTCACCGAGTTGCCAAAGGTCAACCACGTGCTCACGCTGCCTCAACATCAGCCCGACAAGCCTTGATTCGTCAGCGAAACCCGGCGCTGACGCTCGCCGCCGGGTTTCACATAACGCGGCCTTGCCGCGGCGTCCGGGTCCAGAGTCCAGGATGCCGCCAGGTCGGAGCCCTGGGTTGCGGGCGCCGCCGATCGGGAGTACCGTCGATACTGATTGGAAGAAGATTGGCGCAGCCGCCGCGTGGCCTGACGCCGCCACCTTTGAAACTGGGGGGTTCCATGCGCTCTCGTTTCCTGTTCCCCGCGATCGCACTGCTGCTCGCTGCTCCCGCCGCATTTCCCGCGGCGACCTACAGCGGGTTGCTGATCACCAACGCCTGCGGTACCCGCACCGAGACCTCGGCCATCGGCATCACGCAGGTCGATACCGGCAGCAACGGTGGCCTGGCCTGCACATCGACGGCGCAGAACGCTGCCGGGGCGGGGCAGCTGCGGATCTTTGCACTGAGCGAGATTGCCGGTGGTGCCGGTTCATCGACTACCCAAACCAATGCCCGGGCGTCGCTGAGCATCGATGACCTCATCATTACCGGTTCCGCGGCGACGGCATCCGGCGCGCTGTTGATCCGGGTTGACGGGATCCTCGACCTGGCGACCAGCCTGAGCGGCTCGCAGAATGCCGCCAATACCTCGGCCGACTGGCTGCTGAACATCAATTCCACCTGGGGACAGGGCGAGATCCGGCGGAGGATCGGCAAAACCATTGGTGGTGGGACGGTCAACGACCAGCCGACCTCGGAGAGTTCTTCCGGCATTCTCACCGGCTACGCCGGCGGCTCCACGGTCATTGCACTGCCGTTCACGAACGTGCCGACCAATACGCCGCAAAGTTTCTTCCTCACCGTACTTGGGCAGATGCGCGCCCAGGCAGGTGGTTGTGGGCCGCCCAGCACCTGCGAGTCGTGGACCGCCGACTCCAGTGCACTGCTGAACTTCCTGAACACGGTGTCACTCGTGTCCGGTGAGGCCGCCTTCGTGTTTGACTCGTCCGGCTTCCTGGCAAACTCGACGGGACTCAACGTGGTCGACAACTTCTGGCAGGGGGCCACCGCGGTGCCGCTGCCTGGCACTTTCGGCCTGCTCGCCTTGGCCATGGCCGGACTCGGCGGGGCCATGCGCCGTCGCACGCGGTAGAAACGTCACGTCTGGTGAGAAAAATTTCCCGCCGGGGCGTTGACGGGCGCGCTGGCGTGCCAAAGCAGAACTACGCATGGCAGCGGAATCGCAGGGAACCTGAGTCGGCACCACCTGGACGGGACAAGATCCGGTACCGGACTGTCCAGCCTGCACGGCATTCGCGCCGGCATCAAAGCGCGCCGCCAGTACGGTGACGCCTAGTCACAGATGTGTTTGCGGGATTCCTGCTCCGCCTTGCTCTTCGGGAAGAACTGCCCCGGTATCGTCATGGACTGGAAGCCCTCGCCGCATTTGCGCATCTTCTGCAGTTCGGGGTCCTTGCTCATTTCGATGCCGTAGGCGATCGCCTTGTTCTGCGCGCCGGTGCGGTCACCGGCGGCACACAGGCGCTTGACCTCGGCTTCCATTTCTTTCGCCTGCACCTGCAGTCGCTCAAGCGCCTTCTGGTCGATGCTGGCGAAGCACTTCTGCATCTCGCCCATGTTCTTTTGCATGTTCTGCATCATCTCGGGAGTCATGCCGGGCTGCTGAGCCCAGGCAGCAGAGGCGGCGGTGAGCGTGAAAACCGCGACGAGTGTCTTCATGAAGAATCTCCTGTGAGCCCGGGGAGTCAGCCAGTGCAGCGCGCCGTCCGCGCTATGACGGGCGCTTTCGGGTACGCGCCAGCAAGGCCCAGAGTCCCGTGGCCATCAACAGGAATGCACCCGGTGCCGGCACGGGTGACGGCTCGAGCCAGTTCATTCCGCTCGCCGACACCAGCTGCACACCAGGAATGGGCTGGCCGGTGTCGTCGAGTACGGTGATGCCGCCCCAGTGGGCGGACTGGTCCATATGCGCCGCACAGCTGCCGAAGGCGTCGCGGGCACCGCAACCCGCGATCAGGGAGAATTGCAGGTTGAGCAACGTATTGAATCTGAACGTATGCAGACCCGAAGACATCAGGCCGCTGGCCGGATCGCCACTGTAAACACCGTTGTTGATCTGACCCTGACGCCTGAGGAGGATCAGTGCCGCCGGGCCTGTGGTCGCCGGCATGAGTTCGACAAGGCTTACATTCGCAGTGAATTCGGCACCTCCCCGGTTCTCGCTCAGTGAGCCACTGAGGAGTACGCTGAGCGAGATTTGCGCCTCGCTATGGGTTCCCGAGGGATCAACGAGCATGAATTGGTCGTGGATCTCGGCTTGCCCGCTGGCGGCCGGGTATATCGCGAAGTAGGGGCTATCCCCCCAGCTGCCAATCCCCGAAGCGCGGAGTACCCCCCGGTTGCTGGCCTGTGCAAAGCCCTGCATGGCGCCCTGCGTGGTGCTGAGGGAGGCTTCGCTCCCCAGTGTGCCCGCACCGAATGGGGAGTTCGGACACTCGTCATCGACGGGAAGGCATCTGACTTGCGCCTCCGTGACCTGGTTGGAACCGTCGTAGACGTTGGTGTAGGCATGGAATACCGCGGCGTTCAGGGCGGGAGTGAACAACAATCCGCTGGCCACGAGACAGGCCGTGAGCAGGCCGGCTGTACGTGAGGAATCCAGGGGAAGTCCGTGCGGAGCATTCATGGGCGGTCGCTCCCGATATTCTTGAATTCGCCCGATGGTAACACGTTCGACCTGCCGTACGGCGTTTGAATGACCTGTGCTCGCAATGATCAAACTGTGACAGTTGCGCGTCTATCGTGTGACAACAAGGTTGAGTTGGCCCACTATGTCGAGCCAGTGGTGTAAGAAATTCCTGACACATTTTCAGCAATTGCAGTGCACTCTCAAAAATTCAAGGAGGCTTGCGTGATGAACACCAGATCGCAATTGACTGGAGTGCTCCTGGGTTTCCTATGTGCCATCGGCTGGGCAGATGTCCAGGCCGCCAAGGGCGCACAGACCGGTGAGCGCCAGACGGCTGCCGACACGGCTGCCGTAACCACAGCGCCTGCGACACTGCCGCCCCCGGGTGGTGCCACGACCCGCCTTGAGCCGCCCGATACCGCACCGTCTCCGGTGCGCGGAGCGCTGCCGCCGCGGACATCGGCCGAGCGCGTGATCAGGCCAACAGAGCCGCTTGTACAGGGGCGTCTGAAAACAACCCTGCAGCTGGGCAAGCCCGACTATGCGATCAGCCTCGATTCGCAGCAGGAGTACAACAACACCGCCATGTCGTGGACTTTCCGCATCGTGAACAACGGGAAGATGGCACCGGATGGCAGCGGCGCCACAGCGTCCGGCGGTACGGATTGGTATAGCAATCTGAAGGGTGGGTCGAAGTCGCCATCGATGGCCCCCGCCAAGCTGGTCATCAGCGTCGGCAAACCCTGTCCGCAGCCGACGACCTGGCAACCCATGGAATCCATGCCGTTGCCTTTGCTGCAGCCGGGTGCATCGGTGGTGGTGCCGCAGGGGCGCTACAAGATGCCCGATACTTACGCGGGTCAGGGGTGCCGCTTCCGTGCCGAAATCGTCGGTCCTGCCGGGGACGCGAACCCCTCCAACAACGCCACGCAGATGATCACCAAGACGGCGCAGATGCCGGATCTGGTCCTCGAACTGGACGTATCCCAGTTGTCCGACTCTGGCGGAGTCCTGGTGATCAGGAATGCCGGCAGTGCGCCAGCAGCCCCGAGCAAGGCGGTTTACCAGTGTGAAACGAGCAATCCGGAAGTCGTGTGCGGTCACATCAGTGAGCCGTGGAAGCCGCAAGCCCTGATCGAATACAAGGTCCCCGGCCTGAAGCCCGGCCAGCGCCACGAGTTGAAAGGGCTGACGCCAAAGGCAGGATCCGCCGCAAGCTGGAAGGCGCGTGCCGACGTCTATTACGAGGTCGTGGAGAGCAACGAGGGCAATAACACGCTGAGCGGTCCCAAGAAATAGACCGCTTGCTGCATCTCGCGCAATGGCAGGCCCGCCTTACTCCAGAGACCGCAGGCGTGCGGCCTGTGCCACGGTGAGCGGCAGCGCGCCCTGGTGGGGTCAACTCCAGCCGCACTTCCCGCTACAGGCATCCCGGAACCCGCCGTGACATCACTGGGGTCCTCCCCGATTTCACCGACACTTCAAAGAAACCCGGATACATGGGCCAGTGGAGTGGGCGTGTCGAAGAGATGGAGAGTGCAGCCCCGGGTTCGAGCGGGGTGCCGTTGAACAGGCCTGGCAAACGGGCCGATTCCCGTGGGGAACATGGATCTTGTGGTCCACCCGCGGACGCCGCAGGTGACGGTGCATCCGGACCGTCCGGACATCGCCGCGGGGATCGCCAGGCGCGCAGCTTGACCCCGCTCGACGCCCTGGCCACCTCGGTTACCGGAAAAGGTGCCGGGCCCCTGGTTATTCACCGCCCTTGACGAGAAGGAGGAGTTGGCCGGCTTCCACGAGCCCCTGGCGTCCACCGATGGGGCCGTCGGTCACCCCGTGCGCCTGTACGTTGGCGAGCAACAGGACTTCCCCGGGGGCGGCGCCGAACAGTTGGGTCACATCCACGATACCGGACGACTCCCAGGCTCCGCGCTCACCGGCCTTGCTGTCGGTACTCCCGGCGGGCACGGCACGACGGTCGATCACGGCAATGCGGACCGGCGGCTGCACGCCGGCCGGGTCGAGCGCCCACACGGATGCCTCGCGCCCGGACCCGGCGCCAAACCGGGCGAGCTTCGTGGCCCGGTCCTCCTGCACGTAGATGGCGCCGTCGCCGGCCCAGACGAGGTTGTCCGGACTGCGAAGCCCGAAATCAGCGGTCTCGTCGCTGTCATGGAGCAGCCTGAGTTCTGCGTCCGCCTCCAGATCACCGTCGGCGTTCTCCCGAAAGAGCATGTCGATGACATACACATCACCCCAGTCGTCTGCCGGGAACTGGCCGCCATGACCCGTGGACGCGAACGCCACCTGGGTGCCACTGCGCGGGTTGGTGTGCAGATCTTCCGGTCGTGAAAACATGAACGCACCGAGCAACTCGGCGCGTCGGCGCAGTTCCGGATCGTCGAAGTAGCCGCGGTCGTCGGTCACTGTCGTGTGCTGGCCATCGGCAGTTCGCGCGGCAACAGCCACGAACCGGCCACGTCGTGACGTGCCTGTACCGGACCACTGCTGGGGCGTGCGGTCACCACCATCGGCCACCCAGACGTGCAGCTGGCCGACGGCGAGCCCGTTGCGTTCCACGAAGTTGCCACCGGGGATCTTCCGGCCGATCCACAGGTACAGCGGTGCCCGACCGAACTCCAGATCGTCGCCCATCAGCAGCGCCACGTGCCCATCGGGCCGGTCACCATCCGGCGTGCTGACGGCCGCGCTGTTCTCCCAGGACCCGCGGCCGAGCGCGGGCAACGCCCACAAGACCCCGCCCGACACATCCAGGGCGAAGATCGTGCCGCCGTGGGGATGGCCTTCGCTCCGGGTGACTTCCTCGTGGGCCAGCACGAGGCGATCGACGAAGCCGTACTCGCCCGCAGACCAGCCGGCCGCGGAGCAGAAGGACTCCAGGCCGGCCGCTCCCCTGCCACCCTTTTCATTGAGCTGGGCGGCATCCGTGACGACCCGGCCCGCGCGGTCCCGCACTTCGCGATACGCGAGGCCTGCCGATGTGACGCGCCGGGTGCGCCGGTCCAGCGTGAAGCGCGTGATCCGGGACCCGGTCAGCGCAGTGCCGTTGGCCAGGCTATAGCCCGGACCGTCGCTGGCGCCGAGCTCGTGGGTGACGAACAGCTCCACCACCTCCGCATCGTCGTCGTTCGCGAAGGCCACCATGCCGTCGAGCACGCCCGGCGGGCGGTGGTCACCGATCGTGTCGCCCGTGGTGTGCAGCACCTGCACCGCGAATCCCGTGCCCGGTTCCGGAACCAGCATCGGACCCGGGGCGGCCGCGCCCGGGCGCCAGTTGTCCGCGGCGTTGCAGCCGGAGAGGCCCGACACGACGGCAATGATGACGGCAACCCGCCGCCAGTAATTCTCATGCCATGAAAACTTCATCGGCCCGTTCCAGAATGACAGGCAATGATGCCCTGCCGCAGGTTACAGCTTTCTTTCACCCTCCTGCTCGCGGCCGTACCCGCGCTTGCGGGTGCTGCCGGGCAAGATTGCCTGGTGATTGCCCACCGCGGCGCCAGTGGCTACCTTCCCGAGCACACCCTGCCCGCCTATCGCCTGGCCATCCAGCTCGGCGCCGACTACATCGAGCCCGACCTGGTGATGACCCGCGACGGGGTGCTTGTCGCGCGGCATGAGCGCCTGCTCGGAGCCAGCACCAACGTGGGTGCCCTGCCGCAGTTCGCCGGGCACCGTTCCACCCGGACAGTGGCAGGTACCGAGGTGACGGACTGGTTCGTGGAGGACTTCACGATCGCGGAGCTGCAACTGCTGCGCGCACGCGAAACGCGCCCCGAACTGCGCAGGGGCAATACGGCCTTTGATGACCATTTCCCGATTCCGACCCTGGCCGAGATCATCGGGCTGCTCCGCGAGGAAGCCGCCCGCAGCGGACAGTCCGCCGGCATCTACCCGGAACTCAAGGAACCGGCGGTCTTCCGCGCCCGCGGCCTCGACCCGGAGCGCGCTTTGCTCGCCGCGCTGGCCTCGGCAGGACTGCCACGTCAGGACGTGCCCGTGCTCATCCAGTCCTTCGATGCGGACAGCCTGAAGCGCCTGCGGGCGCTCACGGGGCTTGCGCTGGTGCAACTCATCGAGGGCGCCCCGCCAGGCGGCGATCCCGCGCCCCTGCCGGACTTGTCCGCCATCGCGGCCTACGCCCAGGGGGTGGGTGCGCCCAAGGGGCTGGTCATGGGCGAGCCGGCCCTGATGTCGGCCGCGCGGAAGGCCGGGCTGTTCGTGCACGGCTGGACATTCCGTGCGGAGAACCAGTACCTGGCCGAGTCGTTCCAGCGGGGTAGCGCGCCAGGGGCCCGCGGCGAACTCGGGGGTGAGATCGCGGCGGCCCTGGACCGGGGCATGAGCGGTTTTTTTACGGACCAGCCGGACGTGGGCCGTGAGATTTGCGCGAGGCGTCGCTAGCCCGCGGGCACCACCTTGAGAACGTCATGGCTGCCGTCGCGCAGCGCTGCGCCTCACGGCCAGTCACTGTCGCGACGTCGACGCTGCCGACATGAAGGCCGCGCGTGCCCAGCAGCGGCCGGTTACTTCACGTTGCCGATGGTCGAGGAGTGCGTGTCCGAGCGTTTCTTCGCCGCGTTGGACGCCCGCTCGACGCTCTGCGGCTTTTTCTGAATCTGCTTCTGCAACTCCAGATCGCGCAGCCGGTCCCGTGAGTGCGGGTCCTGTGCGCCCGGTGGGGCGTTCGCCGGTACGCTCGTGGACGCGCCGCTCCCGTAGCGATAGCCGCCGCGCGGCGCCGCGCCGGCGGGCGGGCGGGCGCCGCGCACGCCGTCGCCGAAGCGCACCGCTTCCGCCTGTGGATCGATCTGGTAGGCGCGACCCAGCGGGGCGACGGCACCGGGCGAGGCCACGCCCTGCACCGCGGGCAGCTGCGCACCGGAGGCGACCGGCGCCTGCATCGACGGCGGCTGCCCGGGTGTGCTGATCGGCACCGCGGTGCCGGATGGCGTTGGCATCGCGTCCTCGGCGTACGCGCTTGCCGGCAGCGCCACCATGGCAGCGGCGAGGGCGATTCGAAGCAGCATCATGGGCGATCCTTTGCGGTCGACCTTCCTTCGCGGATGCTCCCAGCCGTGCCCGGAGCTGTCAAGCCGCGCGACGCCTTACATGTTCCGGTCGAGGGGTGGGGCCGGCACGCACCCGGTCGGCCGCCGTGCTGCGTGCGCCCATCCCGGGTTTCGCAACCGTGCGTGCGGTGCCGTGTTTTCGGGTATCGGAGAGATGGCCGTGTGTTCCGGGTCAGCCGAGTGCGTTGATGTCCAGGCCGTCGAGTCCATCGATGCTGTGACGGTTCTGCTTCGCCGCCTTGGCGCGCAACTGCGCAGGTGTCTTGCCCGCCACGGCGCGGGCGATCTCGTCGCGCTGTCCGCGATAGTCGTAGAGCGGCACGCCCCAGCCGCAGGAATCGGAAATCCGCTGCAGCGTGATGCGGATCAGGTTGCGGCAGACTGGCTGTGGCGGAAAGCCGGCCAGCAGGGTGTTGAAGTCCGGGTGGCCACGTTCGATCACGGCGCCGTGCCCATGCAGGCGCAGGATGCGCGGACTGCCGGCAAAGGCACAGAACATCAGCACGATGCGGCCGTTCTCCTTGAGGTGGGCCACGGTCTCTATGCCGCTGCCACCCAGGTCCAGGTAGGCCACTTCACGCGGGCCGAGGATGCGCAGCGTATCCAGTCCCTTGGGCGAGCAATTCACGCTGCCATCCGTCGACAGCGGCGCAGTCGCGACAAAGAACATCTGCTGCTGGCGGATCCATTCCGCCAGGCTGTCATCGATCGTGTTGTAGACCCGCGCCATGCGTGGTCATTGTAATGCGGTGCGGAGCCGCGTGTGCATCTGCCCGCTTTCACGGTGTCTTCGCCCCACACAGCACCCTGCGCGTTCAGGTCACGCCGGCGGGTCGGGGGAGAAGCACCGGCGCTGTCGAGCGCAGCCCCGCGGAGCGACATCGGGTGATCGCTGAGTGCAGCAGTTGATAAGAGTGTTCTGTATCGACATCGAACGGCGTGAGCGCCGCGGAGGGAAGGCCAAGATCATCGCCAGCGTCGAAGACCCGGGTGGCCCGCTTCCTTCGGTGAGGATGCTCGGCGAGCTGGATCGTGCTTTGCTCAAACAGGCATTGGAGCTGGGCTGGGGCGAGTGGATCAAGCGTTGCCGAGGGCTCCCCGGAGCGGGTCCGCTGACGGCGATGGCGCTGATTATTCTTTGGAGACGGTCTCCTGGCTCGGTAGTTTGCGCAAGCGTTGTTGAGGAGGTGGGGTTCTGTCACATGTGGTGCGCTGGCACTTGTGAATTACCCATTGACCAGTATGGGAAGGGGCGTTTATGCCCGCCCTTGCCAGGCCAAACGCCTACGCTTGTACATGCCGCACAATGCAACCAACCCGGAGCCCAACATCCAGACCGTGGCGGGAAGCGGCACCGATGAAACGACAGTGAAATCCATTGCCTGGGGGTAGGTGTCGTTCCCGATGAGAGGGCCAGAGGTGTTGCCTATGGTCGACGCGCTCCATGAGGTGGTTCCCACCTCCTTCGTCACTCGAACCGTCAGAAGACGAGTGTCCAGATATGTCCCATGAAAGGTGCTCGCATTTGTTACATCATCAGGGAAATAGTAGGGCGGAGTCCAATACATACGAACGGCGGTCGCCTGCACATCAGTCAACACCAATGCAACCGCCTCTGCTGCGGCCAGTGCATCGGAATGGTTGGTGAAATCCAACGTGTTTGCCCAGTCCTGGCTCGTTGTTAGTAGCGTGAAATCGACATCGTACGTCACGCCGTTCACAACCAGCCCGTCGATGGCATCCACAATACCAGGGGCCGCGAATTGTACGGTCGCCCCGCTCGATACCCCGTACATACCTAGCAAGGTGATCGCTAAAACTGATTGCGAAAACTTCTTGGTCATGTCCCCTCCGATACGAATGCCAATCTCGATGCCGCAGGCGCGCAGGCCAGTCTACCCGAAACGATTGTGTGCTGTCGCGACTGAGCTTCCTGAGCTACCTGGAAAACTCTGGATACTGTCTTCCCAATCAACATAATCCCCGAGCCCAGTGCGGCGTAGGTGACGGATCTGGCTCACTTGGCTTATTGACCAGCAGCGCCAGGTGATGAATGGCGCCCTGCGGCCGCAGGCGTGAAGGCGGTTTTGCGCGCATGCCGCCATCGTGGCGACTCGCGCTGCGCGAGCCAGCCCATCCATCGGGGCAGATCGCCGGGATATGCCGCTTGACGATCGCCGTGGAGCCCAACCCCAAGGGCGCATGTCAGCTTCACAATGGCGTCATGCCCTGGCGCTGCGCCATCAGCCGGAAAAAATCGCCGCGGTTCAAGGTGCCGGTGTCTTGTCCGGGTAGAGGCACAGGTCGGCGATGATGCAGCGCCAGCACTCCGGGCGCCGCGCCTTGCAGACATGCCGGCCGTGGAGGATCAGCCAGTGGTGCGCGTGACGGCGGTAACGTGCCGGCGTTGTCGCGAGGAGTGCCTCCTCAACGGCGCGCGGCGTCTTGCCGGGCGCCAGCCCGCTGCGGTTGGCGAGACGGAACACGTGTGTGTCGACGGCGATCGTCGCTTCGCCGAAGGCGACGTTGAGGATGATGCCGGCGGACTTGCGGCCAATGCCGGGCAGGGCCTCGAGTGCCGCGCGTTCCTGCGGAACCTCGCCGCCATGGCGCTCGATGAGCAGCTGGCACGTCCTGATGATGTTGCGCGCCTTGGTGTTGGCCAGACCGATGTGGCGGATGTGGCGCTTGAGTTCGTGCTCACCGAGTGCGATCAGCGCCTCGGGTGTGCTGGCGATGGGGAACAGCGTCTTCGTCGCCTTGTTGACGCTGACGTCGGTGGCCTGGGCGGAGAGGATCACCGCAACCATCAGCTGGAAGGGCGTCCGGTGGCGCAGTTCGGTGGCGGGGGCGGGGATTTCCCTGGCGAGTCGGCGGAAGATCGCGGCGCGGCGGGCGGGGGTCATCAAGGCGCGTGTTCCTTCTGTGGTGCCGGTGCCCGTGCGGCCAGCCAGCGGTTGCGGATGGCGACCAGCAGGGCGAGGATGAAAAAGGCGCCGGGCGGCAATGCGGCGATGAGCAGGTTGCCGTCATGGAAGGTGAGCACCCAGGACCGCGCCGGCGCGCCGAACAGCAACGGTGCGTCGCGCAGCAGGGTGCCGTGGGCCAGCAGTTCACGGATCGTGCCCATGAGCAGCAGCACGACGAGAAATCCCGTGCCGTGGGCGAGGCCGTCGATCAGTGCGGCGCCCACCGGCTGGCGCAGGGCGAACGCCTCTGCGCGCGCCAGAATCAGGCAGTTGGTGACGATCAGCGGCACGAACAGGCCGATGGTGCCGTGCAGTTCAAACCACCCTGCACGCAGGGTGAGATCGACGGCGGTGACGAACGCGGCGATGACCAGCATGCCGGCGGGCAGCCTGACGCGCGGGTCGATCCAGCGCCGCAGCAGTGACAGGAGCACGTTGGTCGAGGCCAGTACCGCGAGTGTCGCCAGGCCGAGCGCCAGCCCGGTGATGAGCGTGCGCGACACGGCGAGCAGGGGGCACAGGCCGAGCAACTGGGCAAGCCCCGGATTGTTCCACCAGAGGCCTTCGCGCAGCAGGGCGGCGTAGTCGGTGCGTGTCGCAGCGCTCATGGGCGCGGCTCCATGGCTGGCGCCGAGAACAGCGTCTGGCGGTGGGTGGTGAAATACTCCGCCGCGGCGCGCGTTGCGTTGAGCACAGCCCGGCTGGAGACCGTCGCGCCACTGATCTGGTCGACGGCGCCGTCATCCTTGCGCAGCCGCCAGGCGAAGGGCGGCATGCTGATGGCGAGGCCGTTGAGGCGCTGGGTCCACGCCGAACGCCGGTGATCGATGGCGTCGCCGATGCCGGGTGTCTCGCGGTGCTCGATGACGCGTACGCCGATGACATGGCCGTCGACGTGCATCGCGACCAGCAGGCGTATCGGCCCGGCATAGCCGTTGGGTGCCTGGAGGGTCAGCACCGCGGCGACCGGCTCGCCGCTGCGGCGGGCGCGGTAGATCGGCAGAGCCACGGGCGGGCGGGCCGTGACGGGTATCTGGCGCAGGATCACGTCGCGATGTGGTTCGTTGTCGTAGAGCGCAGGCGGCAGCACGGCCGACAGTGCCGCCAGTGTCTGGCGTGCGATGTTGTCCTCGATGCGCGCCGCGGTCAGCGTGTGTGCCAGCCCGATCACCAGCCCGGCCACTGCCGCCATCAGCACCAGTGCGCCGAGTGCGGCACGGCGGCTGCGCGGTGTCGGCGTCGCATCGGTCAGCGGCTGTTCGTGTCGTGCCGGTGTCATCGGGATGTCTGTCCGTAGCTTTGCGGCCGGAACCAGCGGTCCAGCAGGGGTGCGGCGGCATTCATCAACAGGACGCCAAAGGCGATGCCGTCGGCATAGCTGCCGAAGTTGCGGATCAGCCATGCGAGCACACCGATGCCGATGCCGTAGACCACGCGTGCCCGCGGCACGACGGGCGAGGACACGGGGTCGGTGGCGATGAAAAAGGCGCCGATGATCGCGCCGCCGCCGAAAAGCTGCAGGCCGGGCGAAGGGTGGGTGTTGGGGTCCATGATCCAGAACAGTGTCGCCGGGACCAGCAGGCCGCCGAGCACGGCGGCCGGGGTTTGCCAGCGGATCACGCCAGCCAGCAGCAGACCCAGCCCGCCGATGGCCGTGAAGTTGCCGATCCACTCCCAGCCCTGGCCACCGAAGTCGCCGAACAGGCGGTGGGTACGGATCTCGTCCATGGTGCGCATCTGGCCAAGGCCTTCCTTGGTCATGTCGAGCACCGTGGCGCGGCTGATGGCATCGACACCAAGGTCGGCCGGGAAGTTGCCCGTGGCCACGTAATGCAGGATCGTCCGCAAATCGGGTGCGCGGTAATCGATGTCGGCGATATCCGGCGAGGGCCACACGGCCATGGCTTCCGGGAACGAGACCAGGACGAAGACGAAGCCGGCCATCGCCGGGTTGAAAACGTTGTAGCCCAGTCCGCCATAGGCGTGCTTGACCAGCAGGATGGCGAAGACCATGCCGATCGCCGTCACCCACCAGGGGCACAGCGGTGGCAGGGCCAGGGCATAGAGCCAGGCCGTGACGAGCGTGCTGCCGTCGGCAAGAAACGGCAACTGCGGGCGGTTGCGCAACCGCAAGGCGCTCGCTTCGCACAGCACGCCGACCGTGCTGGCCACCACGAGGTTGCACAGCAGGCCGATGCCGTAGAACCAGATGTGGGCGGCGATCGCCGGCAGGAGGGCATAGAGCACCGCGCGCATCATCGCGCCGGTATCGACCGGGGTGTGCCACTGGGGGGCCGGTGTGACGGGGAATTTCACCGGCTCAGTTTTCCCCATCGCTGCGTGCGGCACGGTCGAGCAGTGCCGCAAGCGTGTCATGTGCGGGCAGGCGGGCGTCGAGTTCGCGCGCCTGGGCCTCGGCTTCGGCTTCAAGTCGCCGGCTGCGTTGTGTGTGGCGCCGACGCGCCTCGGCGGCGCGGGCGGCCGCGGCGTCGTGTCGTGCCACCAGTATTTTGGCGTCGATGAAGCGACGCGTCAGTGGCAGGTGGCTCGGACAAACCTGGTCGCAGGCCCCGCATTCGATGCAGGCGCCGAGGTGCAGCGCATGCAGTGCGTTGCCATCCGCGTGACGAGCCGCACCGAACAACTCGTGGGGCAGCAGGGCGGCCGGGCAGGCCTCGACGCAGGCGCCGCAGCGGATGCACGGCAGCGGCTCGACCGGTGTGCCGATCTCGGCCGCTGTCAGGGCCAGCAGACAGTTGGTGGTCGGCGTGATCGGCAGTTCGTCATCGGGCAGCGCCACGCCCATCATCGGGCCGCCCATGACCAGCCGCTGCGGGTCGTTGCGGTAGCCGCCGGCCAGCGCCACCAGCGCTGCGGCCGGTGTGCCGATGCGTGCCTCGACGTTGCAGGGCGTGCTGATGCCACCGCCGGTGACGGTGACGATGCGCGAGATCAGCGGGCGCCGGTCGATGAGCCAGTCGGCGACAGCCGCCACCGTCGCGACGTTCTGGCACAGGCAGCCGATGTCGGCGGGCAGTCCGCCGGCGGGCACTTCGCGCCCGGTGACAAGCTGGATGAGCTGGCGTTCGCCGCCGACCGGATACTTGGCCGTCACGACGGTGATGGCGAGGCGCGGGTCGGCTGCGGCGTCGATGGCCTGCCAGAGTGCCACCCGTGCCGCGTCCATGTCGGACTTGACGGCGATCACGCCCTGCTGTGCGCCGCTCGCGGCGAGCAGCAGGCGGCTGCCGGCAACCACGCGCGCGGCCCGCTCGCGCAGCAGCATGTCGTCGCAGCTGATGTACGGTTCGCATTCCGCGCCGTTGACCAGCAGCAGGGCCGGTGTGCCGGCCGCGAGTTTGCGTGCCGTGGAATAGCCCGCGCCGCCGAGGCCGACGATACCGCCTTCACCGATCAAGCGGCGCAGGGTCGCGGCAGGCAGGGTGGCCGGGTCTTCGCCAGCCTCCGGGTGTGTCCAGCAGCTGTCCTGCCCGTCGCCGTCGATCGTGGCGCACAGGCGCGGCCCGGCATGGCCGGCCACGGTGCACGGTGCAATGGCGCTGACGCGCCCGCTGATGCTGGCATGGATGCACGGGTCAGCGGCATCGGCCGGTGACGTGAGCGGTTGGCCGGTCTGCACGTGGTCGCCGACGGCCACCCGCAGCACGGGGGCTGCCTGCGTGCCGTGCTCGAGGTCGATGACCACGCGTGGCGGCAGCGGCGCGATGCGTATCGGCGTGCCGGTCGAACGCGACTTGCGCGCCACCAGCCACAATCCCCATGGCGGGCGCGCCGGGCGGGCGTTGAAGGCGACCGTACCGTCCGTCATGACGGCACCCCCTGCGGGTGGCTGCGCGCATCGGCATTCGGTACCAGCGTGATGCAGTCGACCGGGCAGGCCGGGATGCACAGGGCGCAGCCGGTGCACACGGCAGCGATCACCGTGTGCCGGTAACGCGGGCCGCCGACGATGGCGTCGACCGGGCAGACTTCGCGGCAGCGAAAGCAACCGACACAGCGCCCCTCGTCGATGACGGCGACCTCACTGCCCGGCGGTGGCGCCGGCGTGACGCGCCCGCCCGCTGTCTCGCCGAGCAGCGCGGCGAGGGCGCGTGCCGTGGCCTCGCCGCCCGGCGGGCACTGGTTGACGCCCGCTTCTCCGGCCAGCAGGGCCTCGGCATAGGGGCGACAGCCGGGGTAGCCGCACTGCGCACACTGCGTGTGCGGCAGCAAGGCCTCGATCCGCTCGAGGTCACGCGTGCCGCGGTGGGCCAGGCGCCGGTCGGCGAGCATCAGCAGCAGGCCGATCACGGCGATGACGATCGTCAGCAGCAGCACCCCGGTGATCATCGTGTCGTTCCGTCGTGGCCAGCCACCGTACCCATGCGCGCGTGCCGGGCGACCCGGTCAGCCGCGCCCCAGCCCGGCAAAGCCGAGGAAGGCCAGCGACAGGATGCCGGCCGTGACCAGTGCAACCCCTGCCCCGCGGAAGGGGCCGGGCACCTCGGCCTGGTCGAGGCGTTCGTTGAGTCCGGCGAAGAGCACCAGCACCAGGCTGAACCCGGCACCGGCGCCGAGGCCGGCCGCCAGGGCGCCGGCCAGTGAACTGGCCTCCGCCGTGTTGAGCAGCACCACGCCGAGCACCGCGCAGTTGGTGGTGATCAGCGGCAGGTACATGCCCAGCGCCCGGTGGAGGATCGGGCTCGTGGCCCGGATGATCATCCCGGCGAGCTGGACCGTGCCGGCGATGATGACGATGAACAGGGTGATGCGCAGATATTCGGCGTCGAGGGGCACCAGCACCTGGCGATCGACGAGCCAGGCCAGCGCGGCGCTGAGCGTCAGCACCGCCGTGGTGGCCAGTGCCATGCCCGCGGCGGTGTCGAGCCGCCTGCCGGTGCCGAGCACCGGGCACAGGCCGAGGAAGCGCGCCAGCACGACGTTGTTGACCAGCGCGGCACCGACGGCGATGAGCAGCAGTTCGGTCATCAGCTGACCCGCATGCCCGGCCTGGCGCCGCTGTCGGGGCCGACGAGCACCAGGCCTTGCCCGTCGCTGGCCGCCAGCACCATCCCTTCCGAGACGCCGAAGCGCATCTTGCGTGGCTTGAGGTTCGCCACCAGGATCAGTTGCCGGCCGATGAGGTCGTCGGGCGTGTAGGCGGCACGGATCCCCGACAGCACGGTGCGCTGTCCAGAGCCCGTGTCGAGTGTCAGGCGCACGAGCTTGTCGGCGCCGGCGACGGCTTCGGCACCGATGACGGTGACGATGCGCAGGTCGAGCTTCTGGAAGTCGGCGAGACCGATCTCGGGTGGTGTGTCGTCGGCCGGCGGTGATGTCGGTGGTGGTGGCGTGGGGCCTTGCCGGGACGAGGCCACCACGCGTTCGACCGCTGCCGGGTCGATGCGCTGCATGAGCGGCTGGAATGTCCCGATGCGGCAGCCGAGCAGGACCTGTCGGCTGTCGCCCCAGTCGAGCGCGCCGCTGCCGAGGAAGTCCTCGCCGGCGGCGGCAAGCCGCGGCAGCACGGGCTTGAGGTAGATGAGCATCAGGCGGAACAGGTTGATGCCCTGGGTGCAGATGGCCTGGACTTCGCCGTGGCGCACCGCGTCGCGCGCCAGGACCCACGGCTTGCGCTCGTCGATGTAGCGGTTGGCCTGGTCGGCCAGCGCCATGACCTCGCGCATCGCCTTGCCGTACTCGCGCGCCTCGTAGCGCTGTGCGATGCGCTCGCCGGCCGCGACGGCCGCTGCCTGCAGCGCCGGTGCGTCGAGCTGTTCCGCCAGTTGGCCATCGGCCAGCCGGTGGATGAAGCCGGCGCAGCGGCTCGCGAGGTTGACGAACTTGCCGACGAGGTCGGCATTGATGCGGGTGACGAAATCATCGAGGTTGAGGTCGATGTCGTCGAGGCCTGGCCCGAGTTTGACCGCGTAGTAGTAGCGCAGGTATTCCGGGTCGAGGTGGTCGAGGTAGCTCGCCGCGGAAATGAAGGTGCCGCGCGATTTCGACATCTTCTGGCCATTGACCGTGAGGAAGCCGTGGACATGGACCGCTGTCGGCAGGCGAAAGCCGCCGGCCTCGAGCAGCGCCGGCCAGAACAGCGTGTGGAAGTACAGGATGTCCTTGCCGATGAAATGATGGAGCTCGGCCGTCGAGCCGGGCTGCCAGTAGTCGGCGACGCGCAGGCCGCGTTCGCGCCCGGCGGGGCTGTCGCACAGGTGGGCAAAGCTGGCGATGTAGCCGACCGGGGCATCGAGCCAGACGTAGAAATACTTGTCGTCGGTGCCGGGAATGTGGAAGCCGAAGTAGGGCCCATCGCGCGAGATGTCCCAGTCCCTGAGTCCGGCATCGAACCACTCGGCGAGCTTGCGGGTCACCCCGGCATCGACGTGGCCCGCGGCGTGCCAGCGGCGCAGGCTGTCCTCGAAGACGCCGAGGCGGAAAAACAGGTGGGTGGATTCCTTCTGCACCGGCGTCGTGTTCGACAGCACCGAACGGGGCTCGATCAGTTCCGCGGGTGCATAGGTGGCGCCGCACTGCTCGCAACTGTCGCCGTACTGGTCGGGCGCCTGGCAAACCGGGCAGGTGCCCCGCACGAAACGGTCCGGCAGGAACATGCCCTCGGCCGCGTCGTAGGCCTGCATGATGGCACGCCGCTCGATGAGACCCTTTTGGTCCAGACGCTGAAACAGCTCGACCACCAGCCGGCGGTTTTCCTCGGAGTGGGTCGAGTGGTAGTTGTCGAAGTCGACGTGGAAGCGGGCGAAGTCGTGCTGGTGTTCGGTGCGGAAGCGCTCGACCAGCACCTCGGGGGCGATGCCGAGTTCGCGCGCCTTGAGCATGATCGGCGTGCCGTGGGCATCGCTGGCGCACACATAGGTGACATGGTGGCCGCGCAGGCGCTGGAAACGCACCCAGATGTCGGTCTGCACGTACTCGACGAGGTGCCCGATGTGGATCGAGCCGTTGGCGTAGGGCAGGGCGCTGGTGACGAGAATGTTTCGCTGTTCGGGCATGGTTGCTGGAAATGCTGGACCGGCATGTCATCCAGCGGCTGCCGGTGGACCGCTGGCAGCATTCTAGCGGTTATTCAGTCGATCTCGCGGACGTCTTCGAAGCGGCGCTTCTCGATGGCGGCCTCATAGGCCGACCTGCCGCTGACCTGGCCGCGGTCGAGGAGGTCCTTGATGGCTGAATCCATGGTCCGCATGCCGGTGCGGGCACCACCCTGCATGGCATTCTCGAGCTGGTCGAGGCGCCCCTGGCGGATCAGGTTGGAGACCGCCGGGGTATTGACCAGGATCTCGAGCGCGGCGACCAGCCCCGGCTGGCCCTTGCGTGGTATCAGTTGCTGCGAAATGACCCCGCGCAGGGAGGTCGACAGCATGGTGCGCACGTGCGATTGCTTGTCGGTGGGGAAGGAATTGACGATGCGGTCGACGGTCTGTGCGGCGCCGTTGGTGTGCAACGTGCCCATGACGAGGATGCCCATCTCGGCAGCGGTGACCGCGATGCTCACCGTCTCGAGGTCGCGCATTTCGCCGACCAGGATGACGTCCGGGTCTTCGCGCAGGGCGGAATGCAGGGCTGCAGCAAAGCTCGGGCTGTGGATGCCGACCTCGCGCTGGCTGATCAGGCAGCGCTTGCGCCTGTGGACGAACTCGATCGGGTCCTCGATGGTCAGGATATGCCCGCTGATGGTGCTGTTGATCTGGTCGATCATCGCCGCCAGGGTGGTCGACTTGCCGGAACCTGTCTTGCCGGTGACCAGCAGCATGCCCTGGGGCTGACGGCACATCTGGGTGACCACCGGCGGCATGTCGAGCTGCTCGAGCGTTTTCGCCTGCGAGGGAATGGCGCGGAAGATCGCCCCGCTGCCGGCCACGTGGCGGAATATGTTGACGCGAAAGCGCGCCACGCCCTCTACCGCATAGGCGAAGTCGGTGGAGTCGCGCCGTTGGTAGTCCTCGCGCGACTTGGCGCTGAGGATCTCGCCGAGCAGGGCTTCGACGCGCGCGGCGGCGAGTGTCTCCGGCGAGAGGATCTGCAGGTCGCCGTAGATGCGCGCGCGCGGTGGCTCGCCGGCAATGAGGTGCAGGTCGGAGCCGTTGCGGACCACGACCTGGCGGAGGTATTCGTCGATCTGGTTCAAGGCTCGCCTCCGGCTTCAGCTCTGGCGCCCGTTGCCCAGCTCGAACTTCGGCAGCACCGAGGTGTCGGTGACGAAGCGCTGGAAGAGCGATTTGTCGCTGGCATAGCGAAAGGCGTCGTCGGGGTCGATGAGCTTCTTCTGGATGGCGTCGAGCAGCGCCTGGTCCATGAGTTGCATGCCCATGTCGCGTCCGGTCTGCAGTTGAGACGGGATCTGGTGGCTCTGGTCGCCCATGATCAGCTTGGCGATGGCCCGGGTCATCAGCATGATCTCGACCACCGCCCGTCGGCCGCGACCATCCGGTGTCCGGACCAGTGTCTGGGTGATGACCGCGTTGAGGCTCTGCGAAAGGAAGCTCTTGGTCTGCTCGCGCATTTCGCCGGGCAGCGCGTCGATGATCCGGTCGATGGTCTTGACCGCACCGGTGGTGTGCAGCGTGCCGAAGACCAGATGGCCGGTTTCCGCAGCCGTCATCGCCATCATGATCGTCTCGGGGTCGCGCAGCTCGCCGACCAGGATCACGTCCGGGTCCTGGCGCAGGGCGGCGCGGATGCCCTCGGCGAAGCTCGGCAGGTGGGTGCCCAGCTCGCGCTGGATGACCTGCGACTGCTTGCTCCGGTGGACGAACTCGATGGGGTCTTCGAGGCTGATGATGTTGGCGCTCCGCGTGCTGTTGATGTGGTCGACCATCGCCGCCAGCGTCGTCGACTTGCCCGTGCCTGTCGAGCCGGTGACGAGGATCATGCCCTGGTGATGGTCGAGCAGGCGGCCCACCACGTCGGGCAGACCAAGGCTGTCGAGGCTGGGGATATCGCCGGGAATGAAGCGAAACGTGCCGCCGATGCCGGTGTCCTTGCGGAAGATGTTGACGCGGAAGCGGGCGCCATCGGCGGAGACGTAGGAAAAGTCAACGTCCTGGCCGCTCGCGAAGACGCGCCTCTGGTTCTCGGTGAGGATCTCGCTGATATAGCTCTCGAGCTCGACGTCGCCAAGGTCGCGAAACTTGATCGGCATCAGTTCGCCGTACATGCGCAGCATCGGTGGTACACCGACCGCGACGTGCACGTCGGAACAGCCCTGCGCCAGGCCGAGCTTGAGGAAAGCGTCTATGCGTGCCATGACCCGCTCACAGCGTGACGGCCTCGAGGGCCAGGCGCATTTCGTCCATCGACCCGTAGCGCTTGAGCTTGTCGACTTCCATGGCCTTGCGCACCACCGTGGCCAGTCCGGCGGGGACCTCCGGGTTCAGCTCCTCGCAGGGCCTGGCCTTGCCCTGGACGTGTTGGTACATCACCGACATGTGATCGCCCTTGGTGTAGGGCGGGGTGCCGGTCAGCATCTCGTACATGATGACCCCGAGGCTGTAGATGTCGGCGCGCAAATCGACCTTCTTGCCGAGGATCTGTTCCGGCGCCATGTACTTCGGCGAGCCGATGACATAGCCGGTCTTGGTCAGCTGGGTGTCGCCGGAGCTGGCCGCCGCAGCAACGCCGAAGTCGACGATCTTGAGCAGTCCCTCGTCGTTGATCAGCAGGTTGGCGGGCTTGAGGTCGCGGTGGATGATGCCGACCTGGTGGGCGACGGCCATCCCGGTGGCAATGTCGATCGACCAGTTGCGCACCTTGTCGAACGGCAGCGGCTTGCGGCTGGCCTGTTCGGCACCCAGCGTGTGCGACGGGAAGTACTCCATGGAGATGGCATAGTTGCCGCCGAGGCTGACGAAGTCGTAGATGCGGATGACGTTGCGATGGGTGATCTTGCGCGAGTAGCGCAGCTCGTGCACGAAGCGCTTCATCATCTCTTCGTCGGAGCTGACGTTGGGGTTGAGGAACTTGAGGATGACGCGTTCGTCGACCACCTGGTCCTCGACCAGCAGCACCGTGCCGAAGGCCCCCTTGCCGATCTTCTCGATGTAGCGGTAACGGCTCTCGATGATGTCGCCCGTGCGCAGCGTGTTGATGTCGAGCTTGACGACCTTGTCGAGCGACTTGACCATCTCCTCGACCTGGGCATTGTCGACGAGCAGCGTGCGCGCGTGCTCCGGCGTTGCCGCCGCGTCGTCGGCGCGGGCCACGGCCGCGGCCGTGCTGGTCGTGCCGGCGATGCTTTCCATGCGCGCCATGGCGTCGGATGCCGCGCGTGCCAGGGTTTCGTCGGCGCCGGTCGCCAGAGTCTGGAGGCGCGACTTGACCGTGTCGGTGGTCGCGGCGTTGGCCAGCCGGCCGATGGCCTGCACGGCCTCGAGGCGGATTTCCTTTTCCGGGCGGTCGAGCATCGGCAGCAGGGTGGGCAGCACGTCGCTGTTGCCCAGGCGTCCGAGTGCACGCACCGCGGCCGGCACCGAGCGGGCATCCTGCTGGAGCATGGCCACCAGGGCCGGTGTGGCCCGCGGGTTGCGGATCTCCGCCAGGGCATCGGCGGCCCGTTCGCGCACCCACCAGTCGCTGTCGCGCGTGGCCCCGATCAGGTGGTCGACGGCACGGTCGTCCTTGGTCTGGTTGAGGATCTCGATGGCCGCGCGGCGGATGTTCTCGTTGTCGTCGCGGACCAGTTCGAGCACGGCGTCCATGACCTTGACGCCACCGATCTTGGCCAGCGCGTCGGAGGCCCGCGAACGCACCCACCAGTCGTCGTCCTCGAGGGCCGTCAGCAGCGTGCGGATCGTCGAGGGCTCGGCGATCTCGTTGAGGACCTCGACGGCCGAGCGACGTGCGAACTCGGACTCGTCCTTGAGCACCATGACCAGGTGCTTCATGGTGTCCGGGTGGCGCAGGCGGACGACGAGTTCGACGGCACGGTTCTGCACCTCGATCTCCGGGTCGGCGAGCAGCGAGCAGATCAGGCGGATGTCGCGCTCGCCCGGCATGCTTGCCAGCGCTTCCAGGGCCGCCTTGCGGATGCTCTTGTTGCGGTCGCGGAGCTGCCGCTCGAGGACCTGGCCGACATCGGGGCGGTTGAAGCGGCTGAGCAGCTCGATGATGTGCAGCCTGACGGGGATGTCCTTGCCTTCGGCCCGGGCAATCAGGTCGGGGAGCAGGTCCTCGCGAGCCAACTCGCCGAGAATGCGGAACACGGCGGTCTTCTCGCTGGGCTCGAGGTCGTAGGCGCGGCGCAGCAGTTCGCGGGCATTGAGCCGCTGGCGGACCACGCGCAGCACCTCGATGAGTGCCGGCTTGAAGATGTCGTCGCGACCGAGCAGCGCCAGCAGCCGGTTGGCGTCGTAGCCTGCGGAAAGCGCCAGTGCGCTGGAGACGGCGTTGACGCTCTGCCGGTTGGCGTGTGTCAGGCCTTCGGCTATGGCCGGAAAGGTGCTGTCATCGAGCCACGAGGCCATCACGGTGACCAGCGCCCCTGTCTGGGCCTTGTCCATGTGTCCGATGGCGTCGATCACCTTGGGCGCCACGGCCGGGCCGAGCCGCGTCAACTCATCGAGCGCCTTGCGCGCGGCGGGTGCCGCCATGTCGCGCTCGCCGACAAGCTGGGTCAGGCATTTTTCTGCCTTCAACGTGCTGAAGAACCGCATACGCAATGGCAAACCCGCATCCGCCGCATCAAACTGCGCAAGCCCGGTGGCCGCCCCCCACAAGGCTGCCTGCCCGACTGGTTTCTGGCCCTGCCCACTGGTGGTCCCTGCCACCGCAGAAAACGCCCGGCTCCGCGCGCCGGAGGCCGGCCGCGTAGCCGGGGGCAGTATGCCACACCGTCCGCTGCGTCCTGCCCCGGTGGCCGCGTGTGGATCGGGTACAATGTCGCGCCTCACCGGGCTCCTGTTCTGTTAATCGGTTCACGAATTTATGTCTGCTGACACCAGCGCGCGGCTCCATGCCGTGCTCGAGGCCTTTCCCGTCGCCGCGCTCGGTGGCATGGCCCTGGGCACCGTGGCGCAGTTCACCGTCGATGACACCGCCACGCCGGTCACGGTGCGTGCCACGCTCGGCTTGCCCTGTGGCGGCTTTGCCGCAACCCTGGCGGACGAACTGGCGGGCGCGGTCCACGCGGCCACGGGCATCGGCTGTGCCGTCACGGTCGACAGCCGCATCGTCGCGCATGCGGTACAGGGCACGCTGAGCCCGCTGCCGGGAGTGGCCAACATCGTCGCGGTGGCGTCGGGCAAGGGTGGCGTCGGCAAATCGACCACGGCCGTCAACCTGGCGCTGGCGCTGGCGGCCGATGGCGCGCGGGTCGGGCTGCTCGACGCCGACCTCTACGGGCCCAGCCAGCCGCGCATGCTCGGGCTCATGGGCCGCGAGCTGACTTCGCCCGACAACAAGCATTTCGAGCCGCTGGAGGCCTGGGGCATCCGCACCAATTCGATCGGCTTCCTCGTCCCGGAGGACAAGCCGCTGATCTGGCGCGGACCGATGGTCACCAAGGTGCTGGTCCAGCTCGTCTTCGACACCCTGTGGGGACCGCTCGACTACCTCATCGTCGACCTGCCGCCCGGCACCGGTGACACGCAACTCACGCTGACGCAGAAGGTGCCGCTGGCGGGTGTCGTCATCGTCACGACGCCGCAGGAGATCGCCCTGCAGGATGCCCGCAAGGGGCTCAACATGTTCAACGAGGTCGGTGTCGCGGTGCTCGGCGTGGTGGAGAACATGGCGAGTTTCGTCTGCCCCTGCTGCGGCAACGAATCGCCGGTATTCGGCGAGGGTGGCGGTGAGCGGCTGGCCACCGACAGCGATGTGCTGCTGCTCGGCCGGCTGCCCCTCGACAGCCGCATCCGCGAGGAGGCCGACGGTGGCCGGCCGACGGTGGTCGCGGCCCCCGACGGCGCTCAGGGGCAGCGCTACATGGCCTTCGCCCGGCGCACCGCGGCGGCACTGGCGCGACGCCCGCGCGACCAGCGCGGCAAGTTCGGCGCCATCGTCGTCGAGCGCGGCCCATGAGCATCCGCCCCGATCACTGGATCCGCCGGATGGCGGAGCAGCACGGCATGATCGAACCCTACGAAGCCGGCCAGGTGCGCCGGGTCGATGGCGCGGCGGTGATCTCCTACGGCACGTCGAGTTATGGCTACGACGTGCGCTGCGCACGCCAGTTCAAGGTCTTCACCAACATCAACTCGACCATCGTCGACCCCAAGCATTTCGACCCCGACAGCTTCGTCGACATGGAAGGCGATGAGTGCATCATCCCGCCGAATTCCTTCGCCCTGGCCTCGACGGTGGAATATTTCCGCATCCCGCGCAACGTTCTGACGATCTGCCTCGGCAAGTCGACCTACGCGCGCTGCGGGATCATCGTCAACGTCACGCCGCTGGAGCCCGAATGGGAAGGGCACGTGACCCTCGAGTTCTCCAACACCACGCCGTTGCCGGCGCGTATCTACGCCAACGAGGGCGTGGCGCAGATGCTGTTCTTCGAATCGACGGATGACTGCGAAACGTCCTACCGCGACCGCGGCGGCAAATACCAGGGTCAGCGCGGCGTGACCCTGCCGCGGGCCTGACGCCGCCCGCTCAGCCGTCGATCGTCAGCGGTGCGTCGAGCCGCTCGCCGTCGAGCCACGCGGCCCCGGCGCGCATCGTGCAGCGGCCGGTCGCCACCCAGCCGATGGCCTGAGGGTAGATGAGGTGTTCGCCGGCCAGCACGCGCCGGCGCAGCGAGGCCTCGTCGTCACCCGGGCGGATCGCGATGCGGTATTGCAGGATCCCCGGCCCGGCATCGAGTGCGGGGATCACGAAGTGCACGGTCGAGCCGTGGTGGCTGTCGCCGGCGGCCAGTGCCCGCCTGTAGGTATGCAGCCCGGGGTAGCGTGGCAGCAGGGACGGGTGGATGTTGAGCATGCGCCCCGGCCAGGCATCGACGACATCCGGCGGCAGGATGCGCATGAAGCCCGCGAGCACGACCAGTTCCGGATCGAGCGTGCGGAGCAGCGCGCCGAGCGCCGCGTCGCAGGCCGCGCGCGGCCGCCCATCCTGATAGTCGACCACCCGCGCTTCGACGCCGGCATCGCGGGCGCGCGCCAGCGCCCCGGCTTCGGGGCGATCGCTGACCACGGCGTGCAGGCGGATGTCGAGCGTGCCGCGCCGGGCCTGGTCGATGATCGCCTGCAGGTTGGTGCCGCTGCCGGAGGCCAGCACGACGGTGCGTGGCCCGCCGCTCACCGGCGGATATCGACCTGGCCGCTGCCGTTCGCCAGCTCGCCGATGAGGTACACCGTTTCACCCTGGGCGCCGAGCATGCCGGCGGCGCGCTCCGCATCGTCGCGGTGTACGGCGACGACCATGCCGATGCCCATGTTGAAGGTGCGCAGCATTTCGTCGGCGTCGATGCTGCCCGCTTCCGCCAGCCAGTCGAACAGCGCCGGGCGCGGCCAGGCCGGGATGTCAATGACGGCGTCCAGATGTGGCGGCAGGATGCGCACGACGTTGCCGGGCAGGCCACCACCGGTGATGTGGGCCAGCCCCGCCACCTCGCACCTCGCCATCAGTGCCAGCAGCGACCTGACGTAGATGCGCGTCGGCTCGAGCAGCGCCGCACCGAGCGTGGTGCCACGCCATGCGGTGTCGAGCGAGGCTCCGGCGATGTCGACCACCCGGCGCGCCAGCGAGAAGCCGTTGGAGTGCAGGCCGGAGGCGGCCAGGCCCAGCAGCACGTCGCCCTCGCGCAGGCGCGAGCCGTCGATGAGCCGGTCGCGGTTGACGACGCCGACGCAGAAGCCTGCGAGATCGAAGTCATCGCCGTGGTACATGCCCGGCAGTTCGGCCGTCTCGCCACCGAGCAGCGCCGCGCCCGCCTGTCGGCAGCCTTCGGCGATGCCGCGGATCACCGCTTCGGCATCGTCGACCGCCAACCGCCCGGTGGCGTAGTAGTCGAGGAAGAACAGCGGTTCGGCGCCCTGGACGATGACGTCGTTGGCGCACATGGCGACGAGGTCGATGCCGACCGTATCGAGGCGCTTCATGTCGATGGCCAGGCGCAGCTTGGTGCCGACGCCATCCGTGCCGGCAACGAGCACCGGTTGTGGCCAGCGCGTCAGGTCCAGGGTGAAAAGGCCGCCGAAGCCGCCGATGCCGCCGACCATGCCGGCGCGCTGCGTCGAACGGGCCAGCGGCTTGATGCGCTCGACGAGGGCTTCGCCCGCGTCGATGTCCACGCCGGCGTCCTTGTAGGTCAATGGCGTCTTGCGGGTCATGGGCATTCTCGCGGGGGGCGGGGTCTCGCCAACGGGGATGGGCGCCGGCCGGCGGCGCGGGGCAGCTATAATAGTTGAAATGCAAGGTGCCCTGTCATGTCGCGACGCCTGAGCCCCCGTCACTGCCGTGTGCTGGTGATCCTGCTGTGCGCTGCCGCGCCGCTGGCGACGCCGGCGGCGGTGCCGATCGAGGCGCTCCACACCGTCGAGGTCGAGGGCAGCGCCCATCTGCCCGCCGATGCGGGCACCTTCGTCCGGGCCTTCGATGCGCTGCTCGTCAAGGTCACCGGCCAGCGTGACCTGGTCTTCGAACCCCCGACCGACCCGCGCGACCTGGTGCGCCAGTACCAGCCGCTCGCCGATGGCCGCGTGCGTGTCCAGTTCGACCCGCTGCTCGTCGGTCGCCTGCTCGACCAGGCCGACATCGCCGTGTGGGGCGTCGACCGGCCGCTCGTCGAGGTCAGGTTGCCGGTAGCGGGTCCAGCGGGGCTTTCGGCGCAGTGGGTGGTGCAGGTGCGCGCCACGGCGGCGGCCCGTGGCCTGCCGGTGGTGCTGGCCGAGGACGGCCCCGACGGACTGGCCGGCCTTCCTGCAGGCGTGCCAGCCACCGTCGCTGTCCCGGCGGCATCCCTGCTGCTGGTCGCCGAGCCGTTGGCCACCGCGGGCGAAGCGATGTTCCGCTGGACCCTTCACGACGGCGACCGCCGCCAGCAGTGGTCGGGTGACGCGGCCGAGGGCATCCACCGCGTGGCCGACGGGCTGGCTGCGCGCGATGCCGTGGCGGCATCGGCGATCCACGAATTGCCGTTGACCATCAGCGGCCTGCGCGACTTCGATGACTACGCGCGGCTGCAGGCCTACCTGCGCCGCATCCCCATGATCGATGTGCTGGTGCTCGAGCAGGCCAGCGCCGACCGCTGCGTGTACAGGCTGCGTATCCGCGGCGGGGCGACGCGCCTGCGCGAGGTGCTCGAGGCCGGCCCGCTGCTCACCGCCACGGTCGGTGAAGCGCAGCCTTCCGGGCTGCATTTCCGCCTGGCTGGATCGCCGTGAAGACGGCTGGCAGCGCGTCGGCCCCGCTGCGCCTGTTCAGCCCGGCGCAGATCCCCAACGCCATCTCCATCCTGCGCATGGCGCTCGTCTGGCCGCTCGTCAGCGCGTTGCTCGACGGGCAGGCCAGCCTGGCGCTGTTGCTGATCATCATCGCCGGCCTGTCGGATGGTGTCGACGGCTTCCTCGCCAAGCGCTGCCGGTGGCAGAGCCGGCTCGGCGGCTGGCTCGACCCGCTCGCGGACAAGCTGCTGCTGATCGCGATCTTCGTCACGCTGGCGCACATCGGCGCAGTGCCCGTGGCCCTCACGGCGATGATCATCGTCCGGGATGCGATCGTCGTTGCCGGTGGCATCGCCTACCAGCTGGTCGTCGCACCGCTGCAGCCGGCGCCGACGGTGGCGAGCAAGGCCAATACGGTCATCCAGCTGCTGTTCGTCGTTGTCGTGATCGCCGGGCTCGGACCGCTGGCATCGCCGCAGGCGCTGGTCGACGCGCTCGGCGCGGCGGTTTTCGTCCTGAGCGCGGTCAGCGGCATCGACTACGTGCTGTGCTGGGGGCGCAAGGCGTTGCACCCTGCGGCCCGCAACTGACCGGCGGGTGAGAGCCATGCGGCAGATGGCCCTTCCGGTCCGCCTCGCTGACCACGCCCGCTTTGAAAATTTCCTCGCCACCGGCAACGAGGTGCCGCTGCGCGTGCTGGAAGAAGCGGCTGCAGGCCACGGGCCGCGGCAGGCGTGGCTGTTCGGTGCCTGCGGGACGGGCAAGACCCACCTGCTGCAGGCCACCGTGGCAGCGGCTGCCCAACATGGCCGGCGGGCCGCCTATCTGCCGCTGGGGCGCGACCATGGGGGTTTGCCGCCGGGTGCACTCGAGGGCCTGGCGCAGGTTGCGCTGCTGTGTCTCGACGATGTGCAATCGGTGGCCGCTGACCCGGATTGGCAGGTGCCACTGTTCCGGCTCTGGGAGGAGGCCCGCGAGACGGGTGCCTGCCTGGTCTATGCCGCCAGCGCACCACCGGGGGATTGCGGCATCGCGCTCGCCGATCTGCGCTCGCGCCTCGCCGCCGTGCCGACATGGCGCGTGCAGCCGCTCGACGAGGCCGGCAGGGTCGAGGCACTGAAGCAGCGGGCGCGTTTTCGCGGCCTCGAGTTGCCTGACGACACGGCGTGGTTCCTCATGCGTCGGGTCAGTCGCGCCACCGGCGAACTGTTCTCGCTGCTGGATGCGCTCGACGATGCCGCACTGGTCGAGCAGAAGGCGTTGACCATCCCCTTCGTGCGCCGCCACATCGGTGCCGCGCGCAGCCCCTGAGCACGGCGTCAGCGCGACCAGCCCTTGAGGCGCAGCGCGGCCTCGGCGAGGCGCTGTCCCTGGTGGCGTGCGATGCGCGCCTCGTCGGCATCGGGGCGGGTGTTGCCGCTGTCGGGCGCCAGGTGGCTGGCGCCGTAGGGCGTGCCACCGCCACGGGTCGTCGACAGCGCGGCTTCGGCATAAGGCACGCCGACCAGCACCATGCCGTGATGGAGCAGGGGGATGGCCATCGTCAGCAGGGTCGACTCGTGGCCGCCGTGCATGCTCGATGCCGATGTGAACACGCCGGCCGGCTTGCCGCGCAGCGCACCCGACAGCCACAGGCCGCTCGTGCCGTCGAGAAAATACTTGAGTGGCGCGGCCATGTTGCCGAAGCGCACCGGGCTGCCGAGCAGCAGGCCATCGCAGGCCGCCAACTCGTCATAACTGGCAAAGGGTGGTCCCGTGTCGGGGATCTCGGGCTGTGAGGCGACCGTGTCGGGCGATACCGACGGCACGGTGCGCAGCACGGCTTCGGCGCCGCCCACGCTGTTGATGCCCCGCGCCGCCTCGGCGGCCAGCGCCGCCACCGACCCGTGGCGCGAATGGTAGAGGACGAGGATACGGACCATCTCGCGCGGCCTTGCCATGAATGTGGGGCGCTGATGATCGCCGATCGTGCCGGCGCGGTCACGCGGCTTGACGGTATGGTCAGGCGTGGCATAGCGTGGACGCATGAACGATGCATCCCCGGCCGGGTACGTCGGCGGCGTCACCTGCCGGCGTTTTTTTGTCAGCGGCAAGGTCCAGGGCGTGTTCTTCCGTGCCAGTGCGGCGCGTGTCGCCGGGGCGCTGGGCTTGCGCGGCCATGCGCGCAACCTCGCCGACGGCCGCGTCGAGGTTCTGGCCTGCGGCGAGGCCGGGCCGCTCGACGAACTGCAGCGCTGGCTGGGCAAGGGTCCGCCGCTGGCCGTGGTGACTGCCGTCGACGTGACGGTGCTGGCCATCGATGCAGCGGCCGGTCTCGACGGCTTCCGCGTCGGTTGAGCGGTCATGTTCCAGGTCAGGATCCACGGTCGCGGCGGTCAGGGGGTGGTCACGGCGGCTGAATTGCTGTCCATCGCCGCGTTCCGCCAGGGCCGCCACGCGCAGGCCTTCCCCAGCTTCGGCTCCGAACGCACCGGGGCCCCCGTCGTGGCGTTTTGCCGCATCGCCAGCCGTGAAATCCGCCTGCGTGAGCCAATCATGGCCCCCGATGCGCTGATCATCCAGGACCCGACGCTGCTGCATCAGGTGGACGTGTTCAACGGTCTGCGCCCGGATGGCTACATCCTCATCAACAGCGCGGCCGGCTTCGACGAACTCGGCATCGGTGAGTTCGTCGACGCGTTCAGGGCCGAGCGGGTCCTGAGCGTGCCGGCCAACGACCTCGCCATGCAGCACATCGGGCGACCGATTCCCAACGCCGTGTTGCTCGGCGGCTTTGCCGCGATCAGCGGCGTCGTCGACATCGACGCCGTCGAGGCTGCGATCGGCGAGAAATTTCCCGCGCGCATCGCCAGCGGCAACATCGCCGCCGCGCGTGCCGCCTTCGACTGGGTGGCGGCGCGCAAGGCCGGCCGCGGAGGGCTCCATGCTCAGGCAAATTGAAGGGTCGCAGGCAGTGGCCTGCGGGGTGGCGCTGTGCCGTGCCGAGGTCGTCTGTGCCTATCCGATCTCGCCGCAGACGCATATCGTCGAGCACCTCGGTGAATTGGTCGCCGCAGGCGAGCTGGCGCCGTGTGAGTTCATCAATGTCGAGTCCGAATACGCGGCGATGAGTGTCGCCATCGGCGCGTCGGCCGCTGGTGCGCGTGCCTACACCGCTACCGCCAGCCAGGGGCTGCTCTACATGGCCGAGGCGGTCTACAACGCCGCCGGCCTCGGCCTGCCCATCGTCATGACGGTGGCCAACCGCGCGCTCGGCGCACCGATCAACATCTGGAACGACCACAGCGATGCCATGAGCCAGCGCGACTGTGGCTGGATCCAGCTCTACGCCGAGACCAACCAGGAGGCGCTCGACCTGCACATCCAGGCCTTTCGCCTTGCCGAGGCGCTGAGCCTGCCGGTCATGGTGTGCATGGACGGCTTCATCCTCACGCACGCCTACGAGCGGGTCGACCTGCCCGCGCAGGCCGACGTCGACCGCTACCTGCCGCGCTACGAGCCACGGCAGGTGCTCGACCCGGCCGAACCGCTGTCGATCGGTGCGATGGTCGGGCCCGAGGCCTACACCGAGGTGCGCTACCTGGCGCATGCCAAGCAGATGCAGGCCATCGACCTCATCCCCCAGCTCGCCGACGAATTTTCCGCGCTCTTCGGTCGTGACTCGGGCGGGTTGGTGCGCGGCTACCGCATCGGCGATGCCGAGACGATCATCGTCGCGCTGGGCTCGGTGCTCGGCACCATCAAGGATGTCGTCGACGGCATGCGTGAACGCGGTGTGCCGATCGGTGTGCTCGGCATCATCTCCTTCCGTCCTTTCCCGTTGGCGGCCGTGCGGGCGGCACTGGCCGCCGCACAGCGCATCGTCGTCGTGGAAAAAAGCCTCGCCGTCGGCATCGGCGGCATCGTCGCGACCAACGTGCGCATGGCGCTGGCCGGGCTCGGTATTCCCGATCACACCGTGGTGGCGGGGCTCGGCGGTCGCGCCATCACCCGCGAGTCGCTGGAAAGGATCTTCGAGCACGCCATCGCCGGACAGCTCGAGTCGCTGGTGTTCCTCGACCTCGATCAGGCGATCGTCGATCGTGAGCTGATGCGCGAGCAGCAGAAACGCCGCTCGGGCCCGATCGCCGAGAACATCCTGCGCGACGTCGGCGTGATCGCCGCACGCATCCGCTGAGGGCACGCCATGAGCTGGCAGCCGGTCAAGTTCTACCAGACGGGGACCTTCACGGTCGGCAACCGCCTGCTGGGTCCCGAAACACGCAGCGTTCAAGCCAACATGCGCCGCACCAATTCCCTGAATTCAGGCCACCGCGCCTGCAGCGGCTGTGGTGAGGCCCTCGGCGCGCGCTATGTCATCGATGCGGCGATGAACGCCACCGCCAACCAGCTCATCGCCGCCAATGCCACCGGCTGTCTCGAGGTCTTCTCGACGCCCTATCCGGAGACCTCGTGGCAGATCCCGTGGATCCACTCGCTGTTCGGCAACACCGCCGCGGTGGCCACCGGCATCGCCGCGGCGCTCAGGGTGCGCGGCCGCGAGGAGGTGCGGGTCATCGCCCAGGGGGGTGATGGTGGCACCACGGATATCGGGTTGGGCTGCCTGTCAGGGCTGTTCGAGCGCAACGATGACGTGCTCTATGTCTGTTACGACAACGAGGGCTACATGAACACCGGTGGCCAGCGCTCTTCGGCCACCCCGCCGGCGGCGCGCACCGCGACGACGCCCGCCGAGCATGCCGCCGGCAATGTCTTCGGCCAGGGCAAGGACCTGCCGCGCATCGCCATGGCCCACGACATCCCCTACGTCGCCACGGCCACGGTTGCCGACCTGCACGACCTCGAACACAAGGTGAAGAAGGCCATGGGGATCCGCGGGGCGCGCTACATCCACGTCTTCGTGCCGTGTCCGCTCGGTTGGGGGTCGGCGTCGGGCGCCACCATCAGCCTGGCACGCATGGCCAGGGAAACCGGCATCTTCCCCGTCTTCGAGGCCGAACGCGGCGCCGTAACCCATGTGCTGAAGATCCGCCGACAGCTGCCGGTCGAGGCCTACCTGCGGCCACAGCGGCGCTTCGCCCACCTGTTCGCCGAGCCGGTGCGCAGCGACATCATCGCGCGCATCCAGGCGCGCGCCGACGACAACATCCGGCGTTACGGTCTGCTCGAGCCATGAAAAAACCCTTCGCCATCACCCTCGATGTCGGCTCGTCGCTCGCCAACCACACCGGTTCGTGGCGCACCTCGCGTCCGGTCTACGTCGACCGCCTGCCGCCCTGCAATCATGCCTGTCCGGCCGGTGAGAACATCCAGGGCTGGCTCTACCACGCCGAGTCGGGCGACTACGAGCAGGCCTGGCGCGTGCTGGTGGCCGACAACCCGCTGCCGGCGATCATGGGCCGGGTCTGCTACCACCCGTGCGAAGGGGCCTGCAACCGCGCCCACGTCGACGAGACCGTCGGCATCAATGCCGTAGAACGCTTTCTCGGCGACGAGGCGTTGCGGCGGGGCTGGCGCTTCGACCCGCCGGCCGCGGCCAGCGGCAAGCGCGTGCTCATCGTCGGCGCCGGCCCGTCGGGACTGTCGGCGGCCTACCACCTGGCGCGCCTCGGCCATGCCGTGACCCTCGACGATGCGGCGTCGCTCGCCGGCGGCATGATGCGTTTCGGCATTCCGCGGTACCGCCTGCCGCGCGACGTGCTTGATGCGGAAGTCGCGCGCATCCTTGCGCTCGGCGTCACGCTGCGGCTCGACCGTCGCGTCGATGACATCCGTACGGCGATGGCGGCGGGCGGGTTCGATGCGGCGTTCCTTGCCGTCGGTGCGCACATCGGCCGGCGCACCTATATTCCGGCCGGCGATTCGGCCCGCATCCTCGATGCCGTGTCGGTGCTGCGCAGCATGGACGAGGGCGAACGGCCGCTGCTCGGCCGGCGTGTCGTTGTCTATGGCGGCGGCAACACGGCCATCGACGTGGCACGCACTGCGCGGCGCCTCGGAGCCACCGAGTCGGTGGTCGTCTACCGGCGCACCCGCGAGCGCATGCCGGCACACGACTTCGAGGTCGAGGAGGCGCTCCAGGAAGGCGTCATGATGCGCTGGCTGTCGACCATCCGCGAAGCTTCGGCGGGCCGCATCACCGTCGAGAAGATGGCCCTCGACGCGCAGGGCCAGCCGCAGCCAACCGGCGAGTTCGAGGAATTGTCGGCCGACTCGCTGGTGCTGGCGCTTGGCCAGGATGTCGACCTGTCGTTGCTTGACGGCGTGCCGGGCCTCGCCATCCGCGATGGCGTCGTCGAGGTCGGTGACAACATGATGACGGGGCACCCGGGCATCTTCGCCGGCGGCGACATGGTGCCGTCCGAACGCACCGTGACGGTGGCCGTCGGCCACGGCAAGAAGGCGGCGCGCCACATCGATGCGTGGTTGCGCGGCACGACGTGGCGGAAGCCGGCGCAGCACGAGATCGCCGGCCGCGAGCAGCTCAACACCTGGTACTACAGCGATGCGCCACGCACCATGCGGCCGATGCTCGACGTGATCCGGCGCCAGTCGACCTTCGACGAGGTACAGGGCGGGCTCGATGAATCGACGGCGCTGTTCGAAGCGCGCCGCTGTCTGTCCTGCGGCAACTGCTTCGAGTGCGACAACTGCTACGGTGTGTGCCCCGACAATGCCGTGATCAAGCTCGGCCCCGGTCAGCGCTATGCGTTCAACTACGATTACTGCAAGGGTTGCGGCATCTGCGTCGAGGAATGCCCGTGCGGGGCCATTGTCATGGAGCCGGAGCCCGTCAAGGGCACGCGTTGAGACGGGGTTGATGAGGCCGGCCCGCTGTGCCGCCGCGGCCAGCCGTTATTGCGGATACCAGCGCCGCTGCAGGCGCTCGAACACGAGGTTTGGGTAGGTGCCGCTGCCGAGGCTGCCGTTGTAGCGGCCCAGCGCGCGCGTCCAGTTGCCGTTTTCCATGTCGTAGTAATGGCGCAGGATGGTGCAGCCCATGCGGATATTCTGGCGGATGTCGAACAGCGCATGGCCGGGCATGCCGAGTTCATCCAGCCAGAAACGCATGATCTGCATCAGGCCCTGGGCGTTGGCCCGCGACACCGCGTAGCGCTGGAAGCCGCTTTCGACGTCGATCACCGCCAGCACCATTTCCGGCGGCAGGCCGGCGCGCTTCGCCTCGCGGTGTGCGGTGGTGAGGATCTCGAGTCGCTCGTCGGGGTCGGGCACCTTGCGTGCCAGCCGGGCCGACATGTCGGTGAGCCAGACCTCGGCGTCGAAGCGGTCGTCGAAGCTGTCGGCGCTGCCGATCGCTGTGCGGAGCTTCTCCCGCAGGGCGTCGTCGCGTTCCTGTGTGGCGGCGTGCAGCGCCGGTGCATGGCACAGCACCACGAGCACCAGCAACATGTGCCAGCGGTCAGCCAGTGCCGCCGCCATCCGCCGCCCGTCGCCTGGCAAGAAGAAAATCGCGCACATTCGCTGGCTCTATCCTGGTCTCCGCAGCGGTCTGACGGTGCCGGTATTCGACGACCCCTTCTCTCAACCCGCGTTCGCCGATGACCAGGCGGTGGGGGATGCCGATGAGGTCTGCATCGGCAAACTTCACGCCCGGCCTGGCATCGCGGTCATCCCACAGGACCTCGAGCCCTGCGCGGCGCAGATCGTCGTACAGCGCGCCGGCCGCCGCCGTGACGGAAGGCTGGTTTTTGGCGTTGATCTCGATGAGGGCCACGTCGAAGGGGGCCATGGGCTCTGGCCAGATGATGCCCTGTGCATCATGGTTCTGCTCGATCGCCGCGGCGACGATGCGCGAGATGCCGATGCCGTAGCAGCCCATGGTCGGCACGCGGGCCTTGCCCTCCGCGTCGAGGACGCTGACGTCCATGCTGCGGCTGTACTTCTCGCCGAGTTCAAAGATATGCCCCACCTCGATGCCGCGGGCCAGCGTGACCGTGCCACCGCCGCGTGGGCTGGGATCGCCGTCGACGATGTTGCGCAGGTCGGCGGTGTGCGGCTCGGGGAGGTCGCGTCCCCAGTTGACGTGGCCGAGGTGGGCGTCGGCGCGATTGGCGCCGCAATGGAAATTGCCGGCACGTGCCGCGCTGTGGTCGGCGATGACGGGGATGTCGAGGCCGCGCGGGCCGATGAAGCCGACCGGGCAGCCGAGCACCTCCGCCACCCTGGCCGGGTCGGCGAAGGTCAACGGGCTTGCGACCTCGGGCAGGCGGGCCGCCTTGACGACATTGAGTTCGTGATCGCCGCGCAGGACGAGGGCGACGAGGCCGCCATCCCGGCCTGCGACGAGCAGCGTCTTGAGGCACTCGCGCGGCGTCACGCCGAGGAACGCGCAGAGTTCCTCGATGGTGCGCACGCCAGGCGTGGCGATGTCGCGCAGGCCAGCCGCGGGTGCCGGGCGCGCGTCAGCGCCGGGCAGGGCCGGCGCCAACTCGACGTTGGCGGCGAAGTCGTCGCCTTCGCACCAGGCGATGCAGTCCTCGCCCGAGTCGGCAAGCACGTGAAACTCCTGCGAACGCGACCCGCCGATCTCGCCGCTGTCGGCGTCGACCATGCGGAAGCGCAGGCCGAGGCGTGTGAAGATGCGCTGGTAGGCCGCGGCCATTGCCGCGTAGGTTTCGGTGAGCGAGGCGGCGTCCATGTGGAAGGAGTAGGCGTCCTTCATGATGAACTCGCGGGCACGCATCACGCCGAAGCGCGGGCGGATCTCGTCGCGGAACTTGGTGTTGATCTGGTAATAGTTGACCGGCAGCTGGCGCCAGCTCTTCAGTTCGCGGCGCGCGGTCTCGGTGACGACCTCTTCGGCGGTGGGGGCGAAGCAGTAATCGCGCTGGTGGCGGTCCCTGATCCGCAGCAGCAGGTCGCCATAGACGTCCCAGCGGCCTGATTCGCGCCACAACTCGGCGGGCTGTACCGCGGGCATGAGGATTTCCAGCGCGCCGGCGCGGTCCATTTCTTCGCGCACCACGGCCTCGACCCGGCGCAGCACGCGCAGTCCGAGCGGCAACCAGGTGTAGAGGCCGGCCGACAGCCGGCGGATGAAGCCGCCGCGGAGCATCAGCTGGTGGCTGATGACCTCGGCATCGACGGGCACTTCCCTGAAGGTGGTGAGCGGCAGTCGGGACAGGCGCATGCGCGGGTTCCGTAACAGAAGACGGCGGGCGCGGCATTCTAGCCCCCCACGGGCGCCTTGTCGCCGCACGACAGCTGTCATCGGCCTGACCGCCATGGCACTATTGGCCGGGATTGCAGGAGGAACCATGACTGAAACACCGGTCAGCAAGCCGCGCTTTCCGCGCCGCGGGGTCTACATCCTGCCGAACCTCCTCACCACTGGCACCATGTTCGCCGGCTTCTACGGCATCGTCGCCTCGGTGGACGGCAACTACCGCGCGGCCGCCATCGCCATCTTCATCGCCGCCATGCTCGATGGCCTCGACGGACGACTGGCCCGCCTGACGCGCACCGAGTCCGAGTTCGGCAAGCAGTACGACAGCCTTGCCGACATGGTGGCCTTCGGCATGGCACCAGCCATCATCGTCTACCAGTGGGGCCTGGCCGGCATGGCGGAATACGGCTGGCTGTGGGGCAAGCTCGGTTGGCTGGCCGCGTTTCTCTACACCGTGGCCGCCGGCCTGCGCCTGGCGCGTTTCAACGCCATGCCGCCGACCATCGGGCGGCGCTTCTTCGAGGGCCTGCCGAGCCCGTCGGCGGCGGCGCTGGTCGTCAACATGGTCTGGCTGGCGACGGCCCAGCAGTGGGGTGGCACGCTGGCGCTGGCGGTGGCGTTCACTGTCACCGTGGCCGCCGCCCTGCTCATGGTCTCGCGGCTCGCCTACTACAGCTTCAAGGAACTCGGCCCGCGCGGACGCATCTCGTTCACGTATGCGATCCTCATCCCGCTGGTCTTCATCCTCATCGCCATCGATCCGCCGCTGGTGCTGTTCGGCATGGCCGTGGCCTATGCCGGGTCGGCGCTGTTGTTCGCCGCCTGGCGCCGGCAGCGGCGCCAGGCGGCGCGGCGCGAGCGCAAGGCCCCCGAGGGCGGGCGCTGACCGATGGGCAGTGAACGCTTGAGGCCGGCCCAGCGTGCGGCGCTGGCCGGCATGGGGATCACCCGCTGGATGTTGCGCGACGGCGCGGCGCGGGCTCCCGGAGCCGAAGCGGCCGTGGCGGGAGCACCCGCCGCGGCGGGGGCATCCGCCCCGGCGCCGTGTGCCGTGCCGCCGGCCGGGGTCGTCGAGGCCGCGCAGGGGCCAGCCGGGGGCCAGGGTGGCGGTGTGCCGGCGCTTGCCGTGCTGCGCGCCGAGGTGGCCAGCTGCACGCGCTGCGTCCTGCATGCGACCCGCACGCAGACCGTTTTTGGCGTCGGCACCGACAGCCCGCGCTGGCTGGTGGTCGGCGAGGCCCCCGGTGCGGACGAGGATGCGCAGGGCGAGCCCTTCGTCGGCCGGGCCGGCAAGCTGCTCGACGAGATGCTGCTGGCTGCCGGCGTGCGCCGCGAGCAGGTCTATATCGCCAACATCCTCAAGTGCCGGCCACCGGCGAACCGGGATCCCCGGCCGGAGGAATCCGATGCCTGTGAGCCCTGGCTGCAGCAGCAGATTGCGCTGCTGCGCCCCGGGTTGATCCTCGCGGTTGGGCGCATTGCCGCCCAGCGCCTGCTGCGCGACGAGGCACCGCTGAGCCGGCTGCGCGGCCGCGTGCACGTGCATGCGCCGAGCCATACGCCGCTGGTCGTGACCTACCACCCGGCCTATCTGCTGCGCAGTCCCGGGCAGAAGCGCCGTGCCTGGGAAGACCTCTGCCTGGCGCGGGCCCAGGTGGCCCCGTGGGGGCGCACGGCATGAACATCGCCCCCCGGGCCTCGGTGCCCACGATCCGCGACATGCGACACACAGACCTTGCTTCTGTTCTAGGCATTGAGCAGGAAGCCTATGAATTTCCTTGGAGTATTGGCATATTTCGTGACTGCCTGCTGGCCCGCTACACCAGCATCGTCCTCGAGCAGGACCGCGAGCTGCTGGGCTACGCCATCATGTCGGTCGCCGCGGATGAAGCGCACCTCCTGAACATCGCCCTGGCCCGGTCGGCACGCGGTTGCGGCTTCGGCCGCATGCTGATGGACCACCTGATGCAGGCCGCCCACCGCGCGCGGGCGACGACGATGTACCTCGAGGTGCGGCCGTCGAATGCGCCGGCGTTGCGCCTCTACCAGCAGTGCGGCTTCGAAGTGAGCGGCCGTCGGCGGCGCTACTACCGCGCCCGTGGCGGCAGCGAGGATGCCATCGTCCTCCTGCGCGAGCTGTGACGCCGCCCGGTGCGCTCCGTGGGCGCTGAACCCGGGCCGCAGGGCGGCCCGGCGCCGCGCCGTCGGGGCTGGCGACCCTCACCGGGCCTGTGCTGGGCGTTGTACGACTGGGGTAACTCGGCCTTTGCGCTGGTGGTGATCACGGCCTTCGTGCCGGTGATGCTCGCCGGCCACTGGAACGATGGGGCGCCGAGCACCGTCACCACCTTCCGCCTCGGGCTTGCCAACGGCATCGCCGGTTTCATCGTCGTCATCATCGCGCCGCTGGCCGGGGCCGTGACCGACCAGGGCGGCCAGCGCAAGCGCTGGCTGGCCGTGTTCACGGGCCTCGGCGTGCTGGCGACGGCGGCATTGGCCGGTGCGGGTGCCGGGGCGTGGCTGTGGGCACTGGTGCTGTTCGTCGTCGCCTCGGTGGGCTTTTTCGCCGCCAACAGCCTCTACGATGCGATGCTCATGGATGTCGCCCGGCCGGGCAGCTACGACCGCCTCTCGGCATGGGGCTATGCGCTCGGCTACCTCGGTGGTGCGCTGCTCTTCACGCTCTGCGTGCTGATGCTGGCGGACCCGCCAGCCTTCGGCCTGGCTGATGCCAATGCCGCCGTGCGCCTGGCCTTCTTGCTTGTCGCCGGCTGGTGGGCACTGTTCTCGCTGCCGCTGTTTCTCGGCGTGCGCGAGTCGCGCCAGGCGAGCGGGGCGCCGGCCTTTGGCGCCGGCTTCGGTCAGCTCGCCGCCACCTTGCGCAACCTGCGCGGCCAGCACAACCTGCTGTGGTTCCTCGCCGCCTACTGGCTGTACATCGACGGCGTCTACACGATCATCAAGATGGCGGTCGACTACGGCCTGTCGCGCGGCCTGACGCCACGCGATGTCACGCTGGCGATCCTGCTTACCAACTTCATCGGTTTTCCGGCGGCCATCGCCTTCGGCCGCCTTGGCGAGCGTATCGGCCCGCGGGCCGGAATCGTCACCGCCCTTGCGGTGTACATCGTGGCAACCACCGCCGCGGTGTTTCTGCGCACGCCAGCGCACTTCTACGCTTTGGCGGCAGCCATCGGCCTCGTCCAGGGCGGCGTGCAATCACTGAGCCGCTCACTCTATGCCCGGCTGATTCCGGTGGCGAGCCGCGGCGAGTACTTCGGCTTCTACAACATGCTCGGCAAGTTCTCGTCGATCCTCGGCCCGGTGCTGGCCGGCACCACGGCGCTGCTCGCCGGCAGCCAGCGGGCCGGCATCCTGTCGATCCTGCTGCTGTTCGGCGCCGGCCTGTGGCTGCTCAGCCGCGTGCGGGTGCCGGCGGTGGACGGAAGCGGCGCACCCGGCGGCTGAAGTCGCGCACCTCGGCCGCGGAGGGCAGCGTCTCATAGCGCAGGCGCAGGTAGCGCCGGGCCGTGTCGAGGAGCTGCGGGGCGAGATCCGGCCGCTTTGCCGCCACCGCGCGTGCGTATTCGAGCGGTGTCTCGGCGGCGTGGCAGGGCCGGGCCAGCGGTGCCAGGCGGCGGCAATAGGCCAGCCAGGCGCGCTTCAGTGCGTCGGGTGGTGGTGCCGGGCGCTGGCGCAGGGCGACCAGCGTCAGCGCCATGACCAGCCCGCCGAAAGCGGCTGCACAGAGCAGCGCCAGTTCGCGCAACCCCGGCGACTGCAGGCCGAGGCGTTCCAGCAGGTCGGTCTGGTGCTCGGGGCCGAAGGCGAGGACCCAGCGGTCCCACAGGGCATTGGCCGTGTCCCAGCCGAGCGCCACGCGCTCCCACAGCGGCAACGTGCCGATCAGTGGCAGCGAGGCATCGCGCCAGCCACGGCGTATGGTGTCGATGCCGCGGTCGATGCGTTCGGGGGCGATCGCCGCGGTGGGGTCGTAGCGGTGCCATGAGCCGTCGAGCCACACCTCGCTCCAGGCGTGCGCGTCGGACTGGCGCACGATCCAGTAGCCGCCGATCGGGTTCCATTCGCCGCCCTGATAGCCGGTGACGACGCGTGCCGGGATGCCGGCGGCGCGGGCCAGCAGCGTGAAGGCCGAGGCATAGTGTTCGCAGAAGCCCTCGCGGGTCCGGAAGAGAAAATCGTCGACCGGTTGGCGGCCGAGCCGCGCCGGCTCGAGCGTGTAGTGGAAGGGCTCGCTGCGGAACTTCTGCAGCACCTGGGCCAGGTAGTCGCGGGGTGATGCCGCACGCTCGCGCAGCGACCGTGCGAGCGCCAGGGTCTGCGGGTTCCTCGCCTGTGCCGTGAAGCGGTGATGGGGCTGCGGCGGCATCGGATCGGCCAGTGCAGCACCGGGCACGGACGTGCCCCGCCAGGCCAGTCGCCGGTCGATCGGTCGCGCACTGCGCAATTCCCCGGCCGCGCTGAGGCCGGCGTCGACGGTCTCCCAGCGCAGCGCGGTCTCCAGCGGCAGCAGCCAGCGCTGCCGATGGGGTTCGAGTGTCACCTCGTAGTCGTGGGTGGCCCCGCCCGGCGCGGCCGGCGGCGGGGCCATCCGGCCGCGGGCGGAGTCCGGCTGGGCCCGCCAGCGGTGACCGTCGAAGCGTTCGAGCACCGGGCCGCGCCAGTACAGCTGCGCGGCCGGTGGCGACGGCGTGCTGAAGCGCACGCGGAAGGCGATGTCGCTGGACAGCGCCAGCGACGAGATGTCGCCCGGGCTCATCTGCTCGCCGAGCCCGCTGCGCGCGCCGTCACCCTCGCCGGGCAGGGCCCAGAACGGCCCCGGCAGGCGGGGGAAGAGCAGGAACAGCATCAGCGCGAGCGGGCAGGCGATGCCGATCAGCCGGGCAGCGTGTGCCGCAGCCGTCGCTGGCGGATGGCCGCGGCCGCTGCGTGCCGCCTGCAGCAGGGCGAGTGTACCGGTGGCGAGACCCGCCACCAGCCAGGGCAGGGCGGTGAGGTCCTGCCCGCGCAGGAAGCCGGTGAAGAGCACGAACCAGGCGATCATGACGACGACGCTGCGATCGCGGAGGCCCCGCGTCTCGAGGAACTTCAGCGCCATCATCACGATCAGCAGCGCCGAGCCGGCCTCGATACCGGAGATGCTGCGGAAAGCGAAGGCCACCACGCCGAGGCCGAGCAGTGCCAGCACGGTGCGCAGCATGCGCCCGGGCAGCGGCCAGCGCCGCCAGGCGTGCCCCAGCCGCCACGCAACGGCCACGCCGAGCGTCATCGGCAGCCAGGCCGCCAGCGCGCCGGCGTGCGGACCGAGTGCCAGCCCGGCGACCAGCGCCAGCCAGGCGAGCTGTGCGGGCGTGGTGGTGTCGAGGGCGGGGCGCGGCTGCCAGCGCCCGCCAGACCCCGCTTCGTGCCCGCGTGCCCCGAAGGCAGCGAGTGCGTGCAGGCAGTCCCGGCGGTGCGCCGTGCCCTGCGCCGGGCGGATCTCCTGACCCGGCAGGCGCAACCCCCAGGGCCGGCCGGCCGCCGCGGCCGCAAGCACCATCCCGGCAAGCCGCGACAGGCGGTGCTCGTCATCGCGCCCCGGCACGGCCGACCAGTCGAGCCACAGGGGACCGCCTTCATGGTGGTGGTCGCGCACCAGCAGTTCGCCGCTGCGCGCATAGGCCTTCCATGCGATGCGCGACAGCGGCTCGCCGGGCCGGTGGCCGCGCAGTCCGCTGAACTCGTCGCCGCCGCGCTGCGTGCCGCCGTGGGCCTCGCGCGGCACGGCATCGCCCGCCACGGCCTCGTCACGGCCGCCCGCCGGTTGCGGGTAGACCACCAGACTGGCCTGCGGATACAGCCAGGCCCAGCTGCGGAACAGGCCGAGCGGGAAGCGCGAGCAGACCCGCACCGGCGGGCACGGCCAGAGGCCCCGCGGGGTTCCGGCGAGCGTCAGCGACAGCTCGCCGTCGCCACCAGCGGCGATGTCGATGGCCGCCGCGGTGCCGTCGTCGGCCATCGCCGCCACCTGCCAGCGGGCGCGTCCGACGGTGTCGTGGAGGCGCACGGTGCAGTGCAGGGTTTCGCCGGCATGCACGCCCTCGCCGACCTGGACGCGCACGGCAAGCCCGACGAGGTTGCGCTGGCAGGCGTGGATCCCGGCGATGAACAGCCCGACGAGCAGGAAGGCGAGCAAAAAGCCCATGTTGTTGCTGTAGTTGAGCGCGCCGAGCAGCATGGCGAAGAGCACGGCGAAGAACAGCATCCCGGTGGCCGTCGGCACGATGTAGACGCGCCGCGGATCGAGCGGCACGCGCCCGGCATCCGCACCCTGGCGGCGCTGTGCCCAGCGGTGGAAACGATGCGCGACGATGCGTGACAGGGTGCGGCGCATGGGGGCCCCGCGTCAGGGGATGGGCACCGACTCCAGGACGAAGCGCCCCGCCTCCGCGGCACCGCGGCCGTTGCGCGGCTGGAGTCGATGGCCGGCGACTTCGGCGAATACCGCACGGACATCCTCCGGGTGCACGCCGGCATGGCCGTGGATCAGCGCCCAGCAACGCGCCGCGCTGACCACGTCGCGTGCCGCGCGCGGCGACAGGCCGAGCTCGAAGTGGCCCTCGTCGCGGGTGAACTGCACCAGCGCCTGCACGTAGTCGAGCAGCGGCTCGGAAAGGAAGATGTCACGCGCGGTGCGGCGCAGGCTGTCGAGCATGCCGGGCGGGACGATGCAGCGCAGGCCGTGGAGCAGTGCGCGCCGGTCGTCGCCGCGCAACAGTTTGCGCTCGAGCGCCGCGCCGGGATAGCCGAGGCCGATACGCATCAGGAAGCGGTCGAGCTGGGATTCGGGCAGCGGGAAGGTGCCGGCGAGGTGCAGCGGGTTCTGCGTGGCGATGACGAAGAACGGCTCCGGCAACGGCCAGGTTTCGCCGTCGCAAGTGACCTGGTGCTCTTCCATCGCCTCGAGCAGCGCGCTCTGCGCGCGCGGCGCGGCGCGGTTGATCTCGTCGGCCAGCACGACGTGGGCGAACACCGGCCCGGGGTGGAAGCGGAAGCCGGCGCTGCCCTGTTCGAACACCGACAGGCCGACGATGTCGGCCGGCAGCATGTCGCTGGTGAACTGGATGCGGCGGAAAGACAGGCCGAGCACGGTGGCCAGGGAACGCGCCAGCAACGTCTTGCCGACACCGGGGACATCCTCGATGAGCAGGTGGCCGCCGGCCAGCAGGCAGGCCAGCGCAAGACGGATCTCGTGCGTCTTGCCGAGTACCACCTGGCCGACCTCGGCGCTGAAGCGCTCGGCGAACTGCTGTGCATCGCGCAGCGCGTCGCGGTCGGTATTACCGGCACCTGTGCTGGCACCTGTACCGGTACCGGCTGTCACGGCGCGACCTTCGTCGATGTTCTTCAACATCGGGCAATCTTGCCGCAGAAGCCCCGCTGCCGGGGTGCCCGGGTTGGCATTTTCGCCCCCGGCCAGGGTCCGGTTGCGCTCAACGCCCCTGCCAGCCGTCGATGAGCGCGCCGAAGCGTGCGTCGACACGGGCAAAGGCCTCGGGCGCACCCTGCACGAGCAGGGCGCGGTTGGTTTCCGGGAATTTCTCCCGGCCGCCCTCTGCGGGCCACTGGCGGGTGGCGTCGATGACGATCTTGCTGGTGCGGCCGGTCACCACCTGGCTGGGGTCGGTGATCAGGCCCAGCACGTCCTGGTAGATCGCGCTGGCCGGGTCCGGCTGCCAGCGCGAACCGAGGGCGAAGAACAGCTGGGTGCGGTCGAGCACGTCGATGTCGCTGTCGACGACGATGACCACCTTGGCGATCGGGTTGCGCTCGGCGATGATCCGCCCGGCCTTGAGCCCCTGGCCGGCGGCGTTCTTGTCGATGCTGATGATCGTCACGCCCATCGCGTCCTGTGGCGAGAAGATTTCGACGAGGTTGGGTACCGCGCGGCGCAGCAGCGACTCGTAGAGGGCATCCATCGGCGCGATGACCATGCCCCGCTGCATGCCGGTGAAGGCGTTGATGAACCACGGCGAGCGGCGGTGTGTGACCGTCGTCACGTTCATCCAGAAGTTCTCGGTCTTGTACGGGCCGAGGTAGCCGAACATCTCGCCGAAGGGCCCTTCGGGCAGCATCGTCTCCTGCAGCGGCACCTCGCCCTCGATGACCATCTCGGCGTGTGCCGGGATGCGCAGGTCGCTGGTCTCGGCGCGCACGATATCGAGCGGCTTGCCGCGCAGCCCGCCAGCCACCGCCAGCTCGTCGACCGGCTTGCCGGTGCGGGGCACGAGGCGCGTGCCGCTGATCAGCCACACCATCGGGTCCTGGCCGAGGACGATCGCGACCTTGGCGGTGCGCTCGCCGCGCCGCTTCGCGGCCATCAGCATCTTCCAGCCGGTCTGGTTTTCCTCGGGGTTGACGCCGATCAGGCGCGGGCCCTTGACCTGGCAACGGTAGGTGCCGAAATTCGCGCCCATCTCCGGATCGTCCATGAACACCGAGCCGGTGTTGATGTAGCGGCCGGCGTCGGCCGGGTTGGTCTGCAGGAACGGCATGGCGGTGAGGTCGATCTCGTCTCCCCGCAGCACCACCTCCTTGCATGGCGCCTGCACCGCTTCCACCTCGCGCGGCGGAATCGTCGGCCAGGCGCCGCGGTGCCCGGCAAGCATCGCCGCCATGTGGGCCTTGGCCCGGCGGTAGCTGGCGTGGCCCTCGCCCGGTTTGATGTCGAGGCCCCAGAGCAGGGCATCCGTGTGCCAGTGGCCCTGCAGGTTGGCCAGTACCGGCGCATCGTGCCAGGTGCCCGCGATGCGGGTTTGCTCGAACAGCAGCGCCGGCGCGCCGTACATGCCGTGGCGGTCGGTCAACCGGTAGAAGAGGGCTGTGGCCTCGTAGGCATCCTGGTCGATGCGCGGCACGCGCAGCAGCAGGCCGTGGTTTTCCAGCGCCGCGACCCAGTCGCGCAGCGAGTCGAACGGTGGGCGGGGCGAGGCCGCACCGCGCCGCCCCGGGCGGGCCAGTGCCGGGCCGCCGAGCGCCAGGCCGACGAGTCCCGAGGCGCTGCCGATGAGTTCGCGGCGTGACAGGCCGGTCGTTGCGGGCGTGGGGAGGGTGTGTTTCGTGGTCATGGCTCGAGGTTCCCTGGCGGTGTCCGGCGGACGAGGCACGTGTCGCATTCTGCGCCAACTGGCGGTAACGGTCATGCCGAAGGATGGACAACGCCGCTGGCCGCATCCCCGGCATCGCCATCCTGACGAAACTTCCTTGTGGTGGGCGTTTCCGGCGTGATACTCCTTGCCGGAGCGCGAGGGTGCCGGCCGTGCGGTGCCGGCCGCGAACGGGAGGATGATCATGCCGAAAGATGAACACCGCTGGCGGTCGGTGCTGGATGACGCCCGCTACCGGGTGCTGGTCGAGGAGGGCACCGAGCGGCCGCACAGCAGTCCGCTGAATGCCGAGAAAAGATCGGGAACCTACCTTTGTGCTGCCTGCCATCAGCCGCTCTTCAGCAGCCGCGGCAAGTTCGACAGCGGCACCGGATGGCCGAGCTTCTTCGAGCCGCTGGCGCCCGGCTGTCTCGCCACCCGGGCCGACCACACCCTGGCCACGCCCCGCACCGAATACCACTGCGCGCGCTGCGGCGGCCACCAGGGACACGTCTTCGGCGACGGCCCGCAGCCCACCGGCCAGCGTTACTGCAACAACGGCCTCGCGCTGCGCTTCATCCCGGACGGCGAGCCGCTGCCGCCGCTGCGCGACGTGTGACGGAAAAGGGGCGCAAGGTCGTGTCCCGGGGCGTGGTGTGGAAACGGCATTTAACGGCGATGCCGATACCGTTGTCGCCCGTCGTGTCAGTTGGCAGTTGCCGACCGCATTCCGAGTGGCGTTGCCTCAGCCAGGCGGCGGTGAACCGGGCGGGCCTGCGCGTGGTGACCTTCGCCATCCCGGCAATCCGGCGGGACCTCCCGGCCTCGAAAAGCACCTGAGTGTCCCTGCACCGCCAGCGCTGGATCATGGCGGCCCGATGTAACGAACCGCGTTGAACGTCAGGCGTCGATGACGGCTGTGAACCGCCAGCCCTGCTTCGGCCCGGTTGAGATTCGGGAAGAGGTCTCCCCGGGACGAGCGCCAGCTGCCTCCCCCTGTCGTGATTGTCGACGGGCCTGTGCGGTCTCATCCCCCCAGCCGCCCGCGCACCTTCCTGAGCAAGTTGGTGGCCGCCTCGATGGCGCCGGGGTCGAGGTCGGCGGCCACCGTCTCGGCCCAGCGATAACGCCGCGCGTCGAGTTGGGCGAGCAGCCGCCTGCCGGCGGCGGTGACCTGCAGCAGCGGTGCCCGACGGTGGCCGGGGTTGGGCCGGTATTCGAGGGTCCCGTCGCTGACCAGTGCGTCGGCGATCCGCTGCACGCTTTGCCGCGCCAGCCCCATCCAGCGGGCGAGGCCGGAGACGGTGACGGGCTCGTCGCTGCGCCCGACCACCGACAGCACCTGCCAGCGGGCGCTGCTCATGCCGAGATCACGGGACATGCCGTCGGAGGCGGCGAGCAGCCGCGTGTGCAATCGCACACTTTCGCCGACCAGCCGCGCCAGCGCCTCGGCCTGGCGGCTGGGGGTGTCCGTGGTCCGCTTGCTGCTGCGCATGGGGGTATTCTGCCCGAGTCGGGGACGACAGCATACTGTCATAGTTGACAGTATGCTGTCATGTATCGCAGGATGGTTCCGTCTCCCATCCCCGCAGGAGCTGTCCCATGTTCATCAACTTCTGGTATCCGGCCATCGCCAGCCACGAGCTGGGCTGCGACAAACCCGCGCGGGTGACGATGCTCGGCCGGCGGTTCACCCTGTTCCGCGATGCCGCCGGCCAGGCGCATTGCCTGGCCGATGTCTGCGCGCACCGTGGCGGTTCGCTGGGTGACGGCCGCCTGCGCAACGGCGAGGTGGCGTGCCCCTACCACGGCTGGCGTTTCGACGGCACGGGCCGCTGCACGATGATCCCGTCGATGGGCCCGGAGGCCACGATCCCGGCGCGCGCCAAGGTCGATGCCTATCCTGTCGAGGAGAAGTACGGGATCGTGTTCGCGTTCCTCGGCGATCTGCCCGAGGCCGGGCGCCCGCCGCTGATGGCATGCCCGGAGTATGGGCAGGAGGGCTGGCGCCACAACCTGGTCATCTTCGACGTGGCCTGCAACTACGAGCGCTCGATCGAAAACGGCATGGATCCGGCGCACAACGAGTTCGTGCACCCGACGCACGGCACGGGCGGCGATCGCGACGACTACAGCGTGCCGGCATTCACCGTCGAGGACCGGGACTGGGGCTGCGGTTTCATGATGCAGTTCCTCGGCCGCTACCGCGAAGGCAAGGAATACGCCACGCGCACCGCGATGCGCACCGACAAGTCGGGCAAGTTTGATCCCAACGTCAGCGCCGGCACGTGGCACCACGGCCCGGCGGCGATGACCACGCAGATCCACATGGCCGCCGACAACTGGATGCACCAGTACATGTACGAGTGCCCGATCGACGAGCGCCACATCCGCGTGTTCCTCGTCAACATGCGCAACTGCCTGCTCACCGAGGAAAAGGACCAGGCCGTCGCCGATCGGTGTGTGGTCATCGCGCGGCAGGACATCGCCATCGTCGAACAGCTGGCGCCGGTGCGCACGCCGGCCGGCGCCGCGCGCGAGTTGCTCGTCGAAGCCGATGCCGTGATCGGCGGCTACCGCGGCTGGCTCAAGCGCTGGGAGGCGCAGGGCTGGCGCATCGACAGCCGGCGGCTGCGCGAACTGGAGGCCGAAGGTGAGTCGGTGTACACGATCCCCAGCCCGGCGCGGCGCACCGAGGGCAACTGGGTGCTGGCGACGGTGCCGCTGGTCGCACCGTGAACGACGGCCGGCGCTGTGCGGGGGTCGGCGCCGGCCGTGACTACAGGCCTGACAGCCGCGCGAGCTGTTCGTCGAGGCGGCGCAGGTCCTCGGCGAGCGCGGCGCGGCGCTGGCGCTCTTTGGTGATCACGGCTTCCGGTGCGTTGGCGACGAAGCGCGCGTCGGCCAGCCGGCCATCGAGCCGCGCCATGTCAGCCGCGGCCCGCTCGCGGTTCTTCTCCAGTCGCGCGCGTTCGGCAGTGACGTCGATGAGGCCGGCAAGCGGCACGAGCAGCGTCATCGTGCCGTGCAGTGCGGTCGCTGCCGGGGGCGGGCTGCTTCCGGACGGCAGGATCTTGATGTCGCTGACGCGCGCGATGTCGGTGAGCAGCAGGCGGCTGGCCTCGACGCGCCGCAGGTCGTCGTCCGTCGCGCCCTGCAGCAGGACCTCGAAGCGCCGTGCCGGCGGGATGTCCATCTCGCCGCGGATCTGGCGGATGCCGAGGATGAAGCCCTGGATCCAGGCCATGTCGGCCTCGGCCGCGTCGTCGAGCGGAAAGGCGCCGGCGTCGGGCCAGGGCTGGCGCATGATCGTCTCGCCGCAGTGCCCGGCCAGCGGCGCGACCTGCTGCCACAACGCCTCGGTGATGAAGGGCATCACCGGGTGGCCGGCGCGCAGCAGGCCTTCGAGCACGGCGAGCAGCGTGTGGCGGGTCGCGGTCTTGTCGGCGGCCGGCACGTCGGCACCCTGGAGGATGGGCTTGGTGAGCTCCAGGTACCAGTCGCAGTACTCGTTCCAGATGAACTCGTAGAGGGCGCGGGCGACGAGGTCGAAGCGATAGTCGCGGAAATGTCCCTCGATGGCGTCGAGCGTGCGGCCGAAGCGCGAGATGATCCAGCGGTCGGGCAGCATCCGCGCGGCGCCCGGCGCCGGCGCGGCGGCACCGTCGGCGGCGTTCATGAGCACGAAGCGCGTGGCGTTCCAGATCTTGTTGCAGAAGTTGCGGTAGCCCTCGACGCGGTTGAGGTCGAAGCGGATGTCGCGCCCGGGGCCGGCCAGCGCACAGAAGGTGAAGCGCAGCGCATCGGTGCCGAACTCGGGGATGCCGGTGGGAAACTGCTTGCGCGTCGCCTTCTCGATCTGCGGCCTGAGGTGCGTCTGCATGAGGCCTGTGGTGCGTTTCTCCACCAGGTGCGGCAGGTCGATGCCGTCGATGAGGTCGAGCGGGTCGATGATGTTGCCCTTCGACTTCGACATCTTGTTGCCGTGCTCGTCACGGATCAGCCCGGTGATGTAGACCTCGCGGAAGGGCACGTCGCCCATGAAGCGCAGGCCCATCATGATCATGCGCGCGACCCAGAAGAAGATGATGTCGAAACCGGTGACGAGCACGCTGGTCGGGTAGAAGGCCTCGAGTTCCGGCGTGCGTTCCGGCCAGCCGAGGGTCGAGAAGGGCCACAGCGCCGAGGAGAACCACGTGTCGAGGACGTCCTCGTCCTGGCGCAGCGGCACGTCGGCGCCAAGGCCGGCGCGCGCGCGGGCGTCGGCCTCGTCGCGGCCGACGAAGATGCGCCCATCGGCGTCGTACCAGGCCGGGATCCGGTGCCCCCACCAGAGCTGGCGGCTGATGCACCAGTCCTGAAGGTTGTGCATCCACTGGAAGTAGGTCTTCGCCCAGTTCTCCGGCACGAAGCGGATGCGGCCGTCCTCGACGGCGGCGATGGCCGGCCCGGCCAGCGGTGCGACCTTGACATACCACTGGTCGGTGAGCCACGGCTCGATGACGGCGTTGCTGCGGTCGCCGCGCGGCACCTGCAGCGTGTGCGCTTCGGTGCGTTCGAGGAGACCGGCCTCGTCGAGCAGGGCGATGACGCGTTCGCGTGCGACGAGGCGGTCGAGGCCGCGCAGCGCGGCCGGGATCCCGGCGAAGGCCTGCGCCGGGTCATCACCTTCGCCGGCCGCGTCGGGCGCCGAGAGGATGCACGCATCGCGATCGAAGATGTTGATCATCGGCAGGTTGTGGCGCCGGCCGACCTCGTAGTCGTTGAAGTCGTGGGCCGGGGTGATCTTGACGCACCCTGTGCCGAATTCGCGGTCGACGTGTTCATCGGCGATCACCGGGATGAGCCGCCCCGTGAGGGGCAGCTTGACCTGCCGGCCGACGAGATGCCGGTAGCGTGCGTCCTCCGGGTTCACGGCCACCGCGGTGTCGCCGAGCATGGTCTCGGGGCGCGTCGTCGCCACCACCAGATGACCGCTGCCGTCCGCGAGCGGGTAGCGCAGGTGCCACAGGTGGCCCTGCTCGGGCTCGGAGAGCACTTCGAGGTCGGACAGCGCGGTATGCAGCACCGGATCCCAGTTGACGAGGCGCTTGCCGCGATAGATCAGGCCGTCCTCGTGCAGCCGCACGAAGACCTCGGTGACCGCGCGCGACAGCCCGGCGTCCATGGTGAAACGGTCGCGCTGCCAGTCCACCGAGTTGCCCAGGCGCCGCTGCTGGCGCGAGATGGTGTCGCCGGACTGCGCCTTCCACTGCCAGACGCGCTCGACGAAAGCCTCGCGGCCGAGCGCCAGTCGCGACGTGCCCTGGGCCTCGAGCTGCCGCTCGACGACCATCTGGGTGGCGATACCGGCATGGTCCGTGCCCGGTTGCCAGAGGGTGTTGTTGCCGCGCATGCGGTGGTAGCGCGTCAGGGCGTCCATCAGCGTGTGCTGAAAGGCATGGCCCATGTGCAGCGTGCCGGTGACGTTCGGCGGCGGGATCATGATGCAGTAGGGCGCGCCGCGGCCGGTGGGTGCGAAGTAGCCCGCTTCTTCCCAGCGTCGATACCAGTGCTGTTCGATCGCCGCGGGCTGGTAGCTCTTGACGGGGAGGGCGGCGGCCTCAGGGCTTTTGTCTGTCATCCTGGAAATGCTCGCGGAGGACCTGGTCGACCAGGTCGGGCAACTGGTGGCGCAGGCGGCTGACGAGCTCTTCGTAGAGCGTCGCTTCCATCTGGCGGAAGGCATTGTGCAGCAACGATTCCACCAGCGCGAAGCTGCCGGTGGCGATGCGCACCTGGATGGCGGCGAGTTCCTCGTCGCTGAGCGCGGGCCGGGCGGGTGGCGATGCCGCCGGTACGCGCTTCGGCCGGGCGACGGCGGTGGTCAGCACCGGGATCTGGCCGCGTTCCGTGTTCATTCGACCTCGTGCGTCTCGGGCTGGATGCCGAGGCGGCGGTAGTGGCGGTGCCGCTCGCGGCCGGCGCTGCGGCAGGCGGGATCGCCGTCGATGATTTCGGCGATGCGGGTGAACCGGTCGAAGCAGGCCGGCACTTCGCGGGCGAGGTTGATGAGCACATCGGCCTCGGGTGCCGGTTCGTCAGGCCGGCCGATGGTGACCGGCGACGCGCTGGCGGCAGCGCCGGCCGCGACGCGCGCATGGGGCACGAAACTGCCCTGGCGGAAGGTCCACAGCAGCTCATCCAGCGCCTGTGCCTGGGTCTCGTCTTCGGCAACGCAGTGGATGCGCTGACCGAGCTTGTAGACTTTTTCCGTGAGGCGGCAGGTGTAGGCGAGTCGGGCGCGGGGCTCGCTGACCGCCAGCACGTAGAAGGACACGCGGCTCACGATCGCGCGTGCGCCAGCAGGTATTCGACGAGCAGCGGCACCGGGCGGCCCGTGCCGCCTTTCTGGCTGCCCTGCAACCATGCCGTACCGGCGATGTCGAGGTGGGCCCAGGGTGTGTTGCCGACGAAGCGCGACAGGAAACTCGCTGCGGTGATCGCTCCGGCATCGCGGCCGCCGATGTTGGCCATGTCGGCGAAATTGCTCTTGAGCTGCTCACCGTACTCGGCGTCGAGCGGCAGCCGCCACGCGCGGTCGTCGGCAGCCTCGCCGGCGTCGAGCAGGGCGCCGGCCAGGCCATCGTCGCTGGCCAGCAGGCCCGAGCGATGCTTGCCGAGGGCGACGACGCAGGCGCCGGTCAGCGTCGCGACATCGATCAGCGCGGCGGGCTTGTAGCGCAGGGCGTAGCTCAGCGCGTCGCAGAGGATGAGGCGGCCTTCGGCGTCGGTGTTGAGGATCTCGATGGTCTTGCCCGACATGCTGCGCACGATGTCACCCGGCCGCGTCGCCGTGCCGGAGGGCAGGTTTTCGCAGGCCGGCACCAGGGCGACGACGTTGACCGGTAGCCCGAGCTCGGCAGCGGCCTGCAGCGTGGCGATGACGCCTGCGGCGCCGCACATGTCGTACTTCATTTCATCCATCGCCGGACCCGGCTTGAGGCTGATGCCGCCGGAGTCGAAGGTGATGCCCTTGCCGACCAGTACGATCGGCGCGCTGCCGCGCTTGCCGCCGCGCCATTCCATGATGATGAAGCGCGGCGGTTCCGCCGCGCCGCGCGTCACGGCGAGGAATGCGCCCATCTTCAGCCGGGTGATCTGCGGCCGGTTGAGCACCCGTACCTTGAGACGCGGGTGGCGGGCGCCGATGCGCCGGGCGGTGCCGACGAGGTGCGTGGGCGTGCAGACATTGGCCGGCAGGTTGCCGAGTTCGCGCGCCAGGTTGACGGCCTTGCCGATCACGTCGCCGTCGGCGATGCCGCGGCGCGCCCGGGCCAGGTCGGCTTTGCCTGCGGCGATGGCCAGCGTATTGGCCGGCGGTGCAGCGTCGCCGCGCTCGCTCTTCAGTGTCGTGAAGCGATAGCTGGCTTCGTGCCAGACTTCGGCGATGAGGCGCGCGCGGCGATAGGCGTCGGTGCCGGGCACGTCGGTCAGCGAGAGGTAGCAGGTGGCATCCGCATGGCGCGTGCGGCCCAGCGCTGCGCAGGCCGCGCGCACCGCCCGGCGCCAGGTCCGCCGGTCGAACTGCTGCCGCTTGCCCAGCCCGACGAGCAGGATGCGCCGGCAGGGCAGCGGGCTGCCCGCCATCAACATCAGCGTCTCGCCGACCTCACCCTTGATGTCGCGACCCTTCAGCGCAGCGCGGATCAGGCCGCCAGCGGCGCGGTCGAGTGCAGTCGCGCTGTCGTCGAGTGTGCCGTCGGCGTAGACCCCGACGATGGCGCATGCCGTGCGTTGCGTGGTTGCGGAACCGGTGCGGACTGTAAACTTCATGGAACCTCTCGTGCCTGTGGCAACGGCGCCAGCCCGCACGGCTTGACTCCATCACCGGGCTGACCCAATGTAACCGGCGTATCCCGGTGCGGGGAACAGGGTTACCGGCTGCCAGTGTACCCGATCGCTCCTCCCGGCCACTGCCGCGCGCAGAGGTTCTTGCTCCTTCGATGTCCCGCATCCTCAGCCGTTACCTGCTCCGCGAAACCCTGCAGACGTGGCTGGTGGTGACCGCCACGCTGCTCACCATCCTGCTGACCAACCAACTCGCCGCCGTGCTGGGCGATGCCGCGGCCAACAAGCTGCCGCGCGATGCCATCTTCGAGCTGATCGGCCTGACCTCGCTGCAGTACCTGACGGTGCTCGTGCCGGTCAGCCTGTTCCTGTCGGTCATGCTGGCGCTGGCGCGCCTCTATCACGACAGCGAGATGGCGGCGATCATGGCCTGCGGGATCGGTCCGGCAGGGCTCTACCGGCCGTTGCTCGGTTTTGCGCTGGTGCTTGCCGCGCTGGTCGGGTGGGTCTCGCTGGCCATGGCGCCGGAGGCGGCGGGGCGCGTGGTGGCGCTGGCGGATGCGGCCAAGCGCGATGTCAGCCTGTCGCTGCTCAAGCCAGGACAGTTCGCCCGGCTCGGCCAGACCAGTGCGGTGGTCTACGCCGGTGGGGTCGGGGACGACGGTCGCCTGCTGGATGTCTTCGTCCAGCGCCGTGTCGGCGACCGCATTGAGGTGATCCTCGCCGAGGAGGCCTGGCAGACCGCGGTCGATGCGCAGGGGCAGCGCACGCTGGTCTTCGCCCGCGGCCGGCGCTATGAGGGTGCGCCCGGCGAGGCCGGATTCCGCATCTTCACCTTTGCCGAGCACGGCATTCCCTGGGCGCCGTCACCGCGCCGCGACGGCGCCCGGGATCCTGCGCTGCTGTCCACTGTGGCGCTCGCTGCCTCTGCGGAGCCGGCCTACCGTGCCGAACTGCACTGGCGGCTGGCGGCGCCGCTGACCCTGCTCGTGCTGGCGGTGCTGGCCGTGCCGCTGGCCAGGACCGAACCGCGCAAGGGGCGCTTTGGTGGCATCGGCCAGGCCGTGCTCATCTATCTCGTCTACGCCAACCTGCTCGGGGCGGGCCGCGGCTGGCTCGAACGTGGCGAGGTGCCGGCGGTGCTCGGCCTGTGGTGGGTACACGGTGTATTCCTCGGTGCGGCCGTGCTCATGCTGCTGGCCCAGTCCGGATTCTTCCACGGCCGCTTGCCCGGCCGGCATGGGCGGGCCGTGCCATGAAGATCGTCCGCCGTTACCTGATGCGCACCGTCATCGGCATTTCATCGCTGGTGCTGCTGGTGCTGCTCAGCGTCGGCGGCTTCATCGAATTCATCAGCCAGCTTGATGACATCGGTATCGGTGACTACACCCTGGCGCGGGCCACGGTCTGGGTGCTGCTCAAGTTGCCCAACGTGATTTCCGAGCTGTTGCCGGTGGCGGTGCTGATGGGTGCCCTGCTGGGGCTGGGTACGCTGGCGGGGCGCAGCGAATTGGTGGTGCTGCGCGCTTCCGGCGTGTCGCCGGCGGAGATCGGTCGGGCGGTTTTCCATACCGGCATCTGGCTGGGCCTCGGTGGCCTGCTGCTGGCGCAACTGGTGGCGCCGCAGATGGAACGCTTCGCCCGCCAATACCGTGCCGAGGCCAAGTACGGGCAGACCGGACTCGGTGCCGGTGAGAGCGCCTGGATCCGCGAGGGTCCGCTGATCCTCAACGTCAGGCCGCCGGCGGAAGAGGAACCGGCGGCCGGGGTGCTGGTCTTTCGCCTCGACGGTGCCGGCGGCCTCGCCGCGATCGGCGAGGCCGATTCGGTGCGTGTCGACGGTGACGACAACTGGTATCTCAGCAACCTGCGCGAAAGCCTTTTCACGCCGGACGCCGTCGCGGTGCGCCGGCAGGCGCGCTCGCTGGCGGTTGCGGGGATCAACCCCGACCTGCTCGGGCTGACGGTGGTCAAGGCCAACACGCTGAGCGGTTTCACGCTGTACCGGTACATCGCCTACCTGCAGCGCAACGGCCTCGACTCGCACCGCTACGAGGTGGCGTTCTGGTCGCGTTTCGCCTCTGCGGTGGCGGTCGCGCTGATGTGCATGCTGGCGGTGCCCTTCGTGCTCGGGCCGTTGCGTTCGGCCGGTGCCGGGGCGCGTCTGGTCGCCGGGCTGGCCATCGGGCTCGCCTGGTATCTCATGAGCCGGACCCTGATCGACGGCGCCGAGATCTGGGGCATCCAGCCGTGGCTGGTGAGCTGGCTGCCGACGCTGATCCTTGCCGGTGTCACCGCGCTCGCTTCATCGCGCGCGCGCTAGCTGCGGGCAGGAGGTGGGCTGTTCAGCGTTCTCTGGGCACGGCCACGACGCGGGTGCCAGCGGCACGGTCATACCACGTCAAACCGTCGCGATCGAGCAGGCGCCAGAGCAGGCCGGCGCCGCCGAGGCCGAACGACAGCGCCCCGACGACGAAGCGGATCCCCGCCACGGCTGGACGGGGTGGCCGGCCATCCGGCCCGACGACGCGCAGCCGCCATGCGCGCATGCCGAGCGTCTGCCCATCGCGTGACCAGAAGCCGATGAAAAAGCCGGCGGTGATCCCGAGCAGTACCAGTTGCAGGCGCAGGTTGCCGGGTGCCACGGCCACGCCGCCGCGTGCGGCCACGACAAGCAGCGTCACCAGCATCCAGCATGCCGCGAGGAGCAGCAGGTCGTAGGCCAGCGCAGCGAGGTGGCGGAGAACCCCGGGAGTGGTGGTGCCGTGAGTGATGGTGGCGCTCCCTACGAGAATCGAACTCGTGTTTCAGCCTTGAGAGGGCCGCGTCCTGACCGCTAGACGAAGGGAGCCTTGGCACTGATCCCGATACGGGGCTGCTATTATAGTCGCCGTCTTCCCGGGCTCAAGCCGAAATCACTTTGACCAGCTCAAGCGTTCCCGTCGTTTCGCCGCGCATCGTGCCGCGTCCCGAGCATAACGTCTCGCGGGCGCACATCTCGCGCAATGCCCTCAAGGTGCTCAATCGCCTGGTCGAGGCCGGCTATCAGGCCTATATCGTCGGCGGCGGGGTTCGCGACCTGCTCCTCGAGCGCCGCCCCAAGGACTTCGACATCGCCACGGATGCCAGTCCCGAGGAAGTCCGTGCCCTGTTCGGCAACTGTCGGCTGATCGGGCGGCGCTTCCGCCTGGCGCATGTCCGCTTCCATGACGAGATCGTCGAGGTTGCCACCTTCCGCGGCGTCGGCGGCGGCGACCTCGAAAGCGAGGACCGGCATGTGCTCGACGAGAATGGCCGCATCCTCAAGGACAACGCCTTCGGCAGCATCGAGGAAGACGCCTGGCGGCGGGATTTCACCATCAATGCGCTGTACTACAGCGCCGCCGACTTCACCATCCGCGATTACGTCGGCGGCATGGAAGACATCGCCGCACGGCGCCTGCGCCTGATCGGCGACCCGGAAACGCGTTTCCGCGAGGACCCGGTGCGCATGGTGCGTGCCGCACGGCTTGCCGCCAAGCTCGACCTCGAACTCGAGCCGGCCACGGCGGCGCCGATCGGGCCGCTCGCCGCGTTGCTTGACCACGTGCCCTCGGCCCGTTTGTTCGATGAATTCCTCAAGGTGTTCGAAACGGGCCATGCGCTCGAGAGCTACCGGCGTTTGCAGCGCTACGGGTTGTTCAGCCATCTTTTCCCCGACACCGCCGCCTGGCTGGCTGCGGACACCGATGGGTGCCGGGTGCGTTTCGTCGAGGCGGCGCTCGCCAATACCGACCGGCGCATCGCCGACGGGCTGCCGGTGACGCCCATGTTTCTCTTCGGCGTGCTGCTCTGGGGCCCGGCCAGTGCGCTCGCCCGGCAGTTGCAGGCCGAACGCGGCCTCGCTGCGGTGCCCGCACTGATCGAGGCCGGGCAAGTCGTCACGCTGCGTCAGGTGGCGCGCGTCGCCCTGCCGCGGCGCTTCTCGGTGCCGATGCGCGAGATGCTCCTGCTCCAGCTGCGGCTCGACCGCTGCCCGGCCGGCAAGCGCCAGGCCGTGACACTGTCGCACCGTCGCTTCCGCGCCGCCTACGACCTGCTGCTGCTGCGCCAGCTGCTCGGCGAGGTGCCGGATGCGACGCTTGATCACTGGGCGCGCGCCCAGTCGGTCGAGCCGGGGGTGCAGGGCGCGGTGACAGCCCGGGACGAGACCCCGGCACCGAATCGGCCGCGCAGCGGCCGGCGGCGGCGCGGCGGGCGCCGGCGTTCGCGCCCGGCGCCTTCACCGGCCTGACGTGGCGGCGTCGCACGGTCACTGGCTGCCCGCCTACGTCGGGCTGGGCAGCAATCTCGACGACCCGCCTGCCCAGGTGCGCCGCGCGCTGACGGCACTGGCCGGGCTGCCGCAGACGCGCCTGATCGCGGCCTCACGTCGCTATCGCAATCCACCTTTCGGCGATACCGGCCAGCCGGACTACGTCAATGCCGTCGCCGCACTGCTGACCACGCTGACACCGCTGGCGCTGCTCGGTGAACTCAAAGCGGTCGAGGCGCGCCACGGCCGGCAGCGCGTGGCCGGTGACCGCTGGGCGTCGCGCACCCTCGACCTCGACCTGCTCGTCTATGCCGACCGGGTGATGCGCGAGCCCGGGCTGACCTTGCCCCACCCGGGCATCGAAGGCCGGAATTTTGTATTGTTGCCGCTGCTCGAGATCGCGCCGGGGCTGCGTATCGAAGGGCTGGGCCGCATCGGCCAGTTGGCCGGTGCCGTCGATGCCACGCCGCTGGTGCCCCTCGACTGAACGCCCGCCCCGGGCCTGAACGATAACGGCAAATCCTATGGCCAACTCGCGCTATATCGCCATCGAAGGGCCCATCGGCGTGGGCAAGACCAGCCTGGCGCGCCGGCTTGCCGAGACGCTGGATGGCGAGATCCTGCTCGAGGAGCCGGCCGCCAATCCGTTCCTCGAGCGCTATTACCAGGACCCGCGCGGCGCGGCACTGCCCACCCAGCTGTTTTTCCTCTGCCAGCGCGTGCGCCAGATCGATCAGCTGCGCCAGGCCGACATTTTCGCCGAGGCGCGGATCTCCGACTATTTGATCGACAAGGACCGGCTGTTCGCCGAGCTGACGCTCGATCGCGACGAACTCGACCTCTATGAGCGTGTTGCAGCCTCGCTGCGCTTCGAGCCGCCGGTGCCCGACCTCGTCGTCTACCTGCAGGCGCCCGTCGACACGCTGCTGTTCCGTATCGCCCGGCGTGGCATAGACTACGAACGGCGCATCGGCCGCCGCTACCTGGAGCGCCTCACGGAGGCCTATGCGCGGTTCTTCCATGCCTACGACAAGGCGCCCTTGCTGATCGTCAACGCGGCGGTGATCGATCCGGTGCACAATGACAGCCACTTTGGCCTGTTGCTCGAACAGATCCGGCGCGTGCGCAGCGGCCGTCATTTCTTCAACCCGGTCGCCTCGGCCCTCGCCTGAGCGGTACGCTGGCACGCTGACCTCACGGGGAAGCCATGTACAAGCAGCTTGAACAGCGGGATCAGCCGCAGCCACCCGTCAACGTGTCGACGCTGCAAGCGATGAAGCAGGCCGGCGAACCGATTGCCTGCCTGACGGCTTACGACGCCAGCTTTGCCGGAATCGTCGACGGCGCCGGGGTCGATCTCGTGCTGGTTGGTGATTCGCTGGGCATGGTCATCCAGGGGCATGACACCACGGTGCCGGTCACCGTGGCCGACATCGTCTATCACGCGCGCGCCGTGCGACGCGGCCTGCGCCGCGCCTTCCTCGTCGCCGACATGCCGTTCATGAGCTACACCACGGCCAGCCAGGCGCTCGACAGCGCCGTACGGCTCATGCAGGAGGGTGGGGCGATGATGGTCAAGCTCGAGGGAGGCGCCGGGCAGGTCAGGATCGTCGAGCATCTCGCCAGGCATGACATCCCGGTCTGTGCACACCTTGGACTGCGCCCGCAGTCCGTGCACAAGATCGGCGGTTTCCGCGTGCAGGGGCGGGAGCAGCACCAGGCTGAGCGGATGCTCGAGGACGCGGTGGCGCTCGAGCAGGCCGGTGCCGACATCGTGCTGCTCGAATGCGTGCCCAACGAACTCGGCCAGGCGATCTGCGATGCCGTCAGTGTGCCGGTCATCGGCATCGGCGCCGGGCCGCATGTCGATGGCCAGATCCTGGTGCTCTACGATGCGCTGGGCATTACCCAGGGGCGACTGCCGCGCTTCGTGCGCAACTTCATGAACGGCGCGGCCAGCCTGCCCGAGGCCTGCCGGCGCTATGTCGAGGCGGTCAAGGACCGCAGTTACCCGGCGCCCGAACATTGTTTTTCCTGAACGGGCGATGGCGCCTCGCGGTGCGCTGCGTGTCGTGAAAACCCTCCGTGGCATCGCTGCGTTGCGCAGGCTTCTCGCCGGCTGGCGCGCCGGCGGCGAACGCATTGCGCTGGTGCCGACGATGGGCAACCTGCATGCCGGTCACCTGGCGCTGGTGGCGCTGGCCCGCCGCCACGCGCCGCGGGTCGTCGTCTCGGTATTCGTCAATCCGGCCCAGTTCGGGCCGGGCGAAGACTACGCACGCTACCCGCGCACGCTGGCGAGCGACCGCCGCCAGCTCGTCGCAGCCGGTGCCGATGTGCTCTTCGTGCCAGCCGTGACGGCGATCTATCCGGGAGGCAGCGAGGCGACGACCACCGTCGCCGTGCCTGGATTGTCCGCGATCCTCTGTGGCCAGTCCCGGCCGCGACATTTCGCCGGTGTCACCTCGGTGGTGGCGCGGCTTTTCAATATCGTCCAGCCCGATGTTGCCGTGTTCGGCCGCAAGGACTACCAGCAGCTGGTGATCATCCGGCGCATGGCCGCCGACCTGCATTTCCCGGTGCGCGTCATTGCCGGCACGACGCGTCGCGAGCGCGATGGTCTGGCCCTCAGTTCGCGCAACCAGTACCTGTCGGCCAGGGAGCGGGCCCATGCGCCGGCACTCCATGCGGCGTTGTCCCGATGCCGGGAAGCACTCAGGCGCGGGCGCCGCGATTTCGCCGCGCTCGAGGCCGACGGGTTGGCGGCGCTGCGTGTCGCCGGCATGAAGCCGGATTACTTCGCCATCCGCCGGGCCGCCGATCTCGCCGCGCCCGAACGCGGGGACCGGGCCCTGGTGGTGCTTGCTGCGGCATATCTCGGCCGTGCGCGACTGATCGACAACGTGCGCGTCTGAGTGCAGCCCGTCAGCCCGTCGCGGCATCACCCGGTACGGACACGCCGTGCCGGGCCAATGCCCAGTGGACGTGTTCGCGGACCAGTGCCGAAGGGTGGTTGCGGTGCTTTTCGAGGGCCGCGATGACGGCCGCTGTGCGCGGTGCATTGCCGAGTGCAACGGCGATGTTGCGCAGCCAGCCTTCGTGGCCGGCACGGCGCAGTGCGCTGCCGTTGGTGGCCGTTTCCCAGCGCGCATGGTCCCATGCGAAGAGGTCGACGAGCAGTGCCGCGTCGAGACCGTGCCGCGGGTCGAAGTCGGCCAGCGGCGCATGCCGGGCGAACTTGTTCCATGGGCAGTGGAGCTGGCAGTCGTCGCAGCCGAAGATGCGGTTGCCGATCGCCGGCCGCAGTTCGGCCGGAATCGGCGCGGCCGATTCGATCGTCAGATAGGAAATGCAGCGTCGCGCGTCGACGACATGGGGGGCGACGATGGCGCGGGTCGGGCAAACGTCGATGCAGGCATGGCAGCTGCCGCAGTGGGCAGTGGCCGGTGCGTCGACTGGCAGCGGCAGGTTGGTGCAGATCTCGCCGAGCAGAAACCACGAGCCGGCATGGCGGTTGATGAGCAGGGAGTGCTTGCCGATCCAGCCGAGGCCCGCGGCGGCGGCAAAGGGTTTCTCGAGTATGGGCGCGCTGTCGCTATAGACGCGACAGGCGTGATGGGGGGCTGCCGCGCTGATGCGTGCCGCCAGCCGCGCCAGCCGTTGACGCATCGTCTTGTGGTAATCGCGGCCGAGGGCATAGCGGGCGACATAGGCCCGCTGCGGGTCGGCGAGCACGGTCCTGGCGGCGGCGGCGCCTCTGGGCAGGTGGTCCATGCGTGCGCTGATGACGCGGACGGTGCCGGGCAGGAGCAGCCCCGGTCGGCTGCGCATGCGCCCGTGCCGGGCCATGTAGTCCATGTCGCCGTGATGGCCGGCTTCGAGCCAGGCCTCGAGACGCTGCTCGGCAGGGCCGGGATCGATGCCGGTGATGCCGATGGCGGCGAAGCCGAGTTCAGTGCCCCAGTCGCGGATCCTGCGGGCAAGTTCGTCGAGGTCTGTCTCGTCGTCGTTCACGAATACCGGGGGAGTGGGCACCGGGCGTCAGTATAATCATCGCCATGTCCGTCACCGGCCGATTCATCTACCGCACCGCCGCGGTCCGCGAGGCCGATCGCATCGCCATCACCGAGTGCGGTATCCCCGGTCAGGTGCTGATGTGCCGGGCCGCCGAGGCCACCGTGCGGGTCGCCCGGCAGATGTACCCGGATGCGCACCGCTGGCTGGTGCTGTGCGGTGCCGGCAACAACGCCGGCGACGGCTACATGATCGCCCGGTTGGCGGCCGGGGCCGGCTTCGAGGTGCGCGTTGCCGCGCTGTCCGATCCCGTGCGCCTCACCGGCGATGCCGCGCTGGCCTGGCAGGCCTTTCGCGACCAGGGCGGCAGCGTCATGCCGTTCACGGCTGGTCTGCTCCAGGATTGCGACCTCGTCATCGATGCCCTGCTGGGCTCCGGGCTCGGGCGCCCGCTTGAGGGGGCGTGGCTGTATGCGGTGGAGTCCGTGAACGCAGCCCGGTTGCCCGTGATCTCGGTCGATATCCCCTCGGGGCTCGGCGGTGACAACGGGGCCGTGCGCGGCGCAGCCATTCGTGCCATGGCAACGGTGACCTTCGTCGGCCACAAGCTCGGCCTGTTCACCGGTCATGGCCCGGATTGCCGCGGACATCTGCATTTCGATGACCTCGGCGTGCCCGAGTCCGTGTGGTCGCAGGTGACCCCGTGCCTGCGGCGCTTCACCCCGGCGGATCTCGCCGTATTGCCGCCGCGCGCCGCGAGCGGGCACAAGGGCCTGTATGGCCATGTGCTGGTCGTGGGGGGCAACCACGGCATGGGCGGTGCGGTGCGACTGGCCGGTGAGGCGGCATTGCGCAGCGGCGCCGGTCTGGTCAGCGTCGCCACGCGCGCCGCGCACACCGGCGCCATGCATGCCGGTCGGCCGGAGCTGATGTGCCACGCGCCGGCCAGTACCGATGAGCTTGATGGCCTGCTGCGGCGCGCTTCGGTCGTGGCGCTCGGCCCCGGGCTCGGTGGAGATGCCTGGGCCCGGCAGTTGTGGGAGGCCGTGATCAACGGCGGACGGCCCAAGATCGTCGATGCCGATGCGCTGAACCTGCTCGCCCGCACCCCATGCCGCCACGACGACTGGATCCTCACACCGCATCCGGGCGAGGCCGCTCGCCTGCTCGACACGACGGCGGCCGACGTGCAGGGTGATCGCCTCGCCGCGCTCGATGCGCTGTGCACGCGCTATGGGGGCACCGTCGTGCTCAAGGGCGCCGGCACGATGATCGGCCGTGAAGGCGAGATCCCCTGGCTCATCGACCGCGGCAACCCGGGCATGGCGACGGCAGGGATGGGCGACCTGCTCACCGGTGTCACTGCCGGACTCGTCGCGCAGACCGGCCGCCTCGACCCCACCATCGCGGCTGCGGCCGCATTCGTCCATGCCGCTGCCGGGGACGACGCGGCCATTGCCGGCCCGCGTGGGCTCATCGCCAGCGACCTGCTGCCACATATCCGCGCATGGCTGAATACCGGACAGTGACGCTGCCGGACGAGGCCTCGACGTGCCGGCTGGGGGTGGCGCTGGCCGACGCGCTGCGCCAGGTCGACCCGCCGCGCTGCGTGGTGTTCCTCCGGGGTGACCTGGGGGCCGGCAAGACCACGCTGGTCCGTGCCCTGCTGGTGGCGCTCGGCCACCGCGGGCGCGTGCCGAGCCCGACCTACACGCTGGTCGAGCCCTATGACCTGGCCGGCCGGCACGTGCGCCACGTCGATCTGTACCGCTGCGCCGACCCCGCCGAGATCGAATACCTCGGCCTGCGCGACGACGACGACGGGCGCGGCCTGCTGCTGGTCGAGTGGCCGGAAAAGGGGGAGGGGCGGTTGCCGGTGGCGGATCTCGATCTGGGTCTGTCGATCACCGGCGACACGGGCCGCACCACGCGTCTCGCCGCCGCCACCCCCGGCGGTCGGCAGCTGCTGGCGGCCCTGCAGTTTCCGTAACGGCCGAAGTAGGCACCGTATCTCTCTATTTTCATAAGGGAAAAATTTGCACGACGGGGCGGATTACGTATACTCGCCGCATGATCGCCGGGGGTGGATCGAGGATGCGGGTGCGGGCGGTTTGGGCCCTGTGGCTGGCGGCGCTGCTGGGGGTGCCGGTGGCGGGTGCGCTGGATCGCCAGCAGGTCGAGGCGGTGCGCATCGACGCCACGGGGGAACACACCCGGGTCGGGTTCAAGCTCGGCCGCCCGGCCACCTTCAAACTGGTCACGCTCGTGAACCCGCACCGTGTCCAGCTCGACATCGGTGCGGCCGCCCTCGGGCCTTCGGCGCTGCCGCTGCCGAAGGCCGGCGGGGTCATTCGCGATCTGGCCATTCAGCACCTGCCCGGCGGCAGCCTGCGCGCACTCATCACGGTGGATGGGCCCGTCGAGCCCGTCGGCACGCTTTTCGACAAGGGCCCGCAACTCATCGTCGAACTGCGGTCTGCGGGGGTGCCGTTGGCCTCGCCACCCGCGCCCACGGCGAAGGCGACGGCGGAGGCTGCCCCGGCTCGCCAGCCCGAGCCACCGATGGCCGCGAGGCCTGGCCCGCCGCCTGCGCCCCAAGGCAGCGCCTCCACCGCAGGGGGCCGTGATGCCGCAAAGGCCCGGCGGCCCATCGTCGTCGTCGTCGACGCCGGTCATGGCGGCCACGACCCCGGTGCGATCGGCCCCAGCGGCCTGAGGGAAAAGGACGTCACCCTGGCGATCAGTCGTCGCCTGGTCGCGCTTCTCGGTGCCGAACCCGGGATGCGTGGCCAGCTGACCCGCTCGGACGACCGCTATCTCGACCTGCGGCAGCGCATGGAACGGGCGCGTCAGGCGCAGGCCGACCTGTTCATTTCCATCCATGCCGACGCCGCGCAAAACCGCCGTGCGCGGGGTTCCACCGTCTACGTGCTGAATGGCAAGGGTGCCAGCGACGAGGCAGCGCGGCGGCTTGCAGCGCGGGAGAACGCCGCGCTGATCGGCGGCATCGAACTCGGCGACAAGGACCCGGTGCTGGCCTCGGTGCTGCTCGATCTGTCCCAGAATGCTGCCCTGCACTCGAGCATCTCGGTCGGCGAGGCCATCCTCCGCCGCATGTCGGGCCTTGGTGCGCTGCATCGGCCGACCGTGCAACAGGCTCCTTTCATGGTCCTGAAATCACCGGATGTGCCCTCGGTGCTCGTCGAGACGGCCTACATCTCCAACCCCGTGGATGAGCGCGCCCTGCGTTCGGCCAGGCACCAGGACGAGATCGCGAAGGCGATCCTCGTCGGCGTGCGCGACTACTTCCGGGCCAGTCCACCGCCCCGCGTGCTGCTGGCGGGAAATGCGGTCGCACCGGTCAAGCGGCCACGCGTGGTGCATGTCATCCGCAAGGGCGAAACCCTGTCCATGCTTGCCCAGCAGTATCGCGTCAGCGTGCGTGAGATCCGCAGCATCAACGGCCTGCGCGACGACCGCATCCGCGTCGGGCAACGCTTGCAGATCCCGGTGCGTGATGGCTGAGGCGGCCGGCCGCGTTTCAATTTGTCGGGCCATTTGAAACAATGCCGCCATGCCCATACGCGAGCTTGCCTCGCAGCTGATCAACCAGATCGCTGCCGGCGAAGTCATCGAACGCCCGGCCTCCGTGGCCAAGGAACTGCTGGAGAACAGCCTCGACGCGGGCGCAACGCGCATCGAGCTTGAACTCGAGCAGGCCGGCGTGCGCCTGTGCCGGGTGCGGGATGATGGCGCCGGCATCGCCGCAGAGGAACTGCCGCTGGCATTGCGCCGCCATGCCACGAGCAAGATTGCCGTTCTCGATGACCTTGATCACGTGGCGACGCTCGGGTTTCGTGGTGAGGCGCTGCCGAGCATCGCCTCGGTAAGCCGGCTGTGCATCACCTCGCGCTGTCGTGCCGCGCTCCAGGGTGCGGCGGTCGATGGTGGGGAAGAGGGTGCGGGCATCGCCCGACCGGCGGCCCATCCGCCGGGGACAACCGTCGAGGTCCGTGATCTTTTCTTCAACACCCCGGCGCGGCGGCGCTTTTTGCGCAGCGAGCGCACCGAATTCGGCCACGTCCGTCAACTCGTCGAGCGCATCGGCCTGTCGCGGTTCGGGGTTGCGCTGCGGCTGGTGCACAACGGGCGCACGGTGCTCGACCTGCCGGCTGCGCACGACCACGAAGCGATGGAGGCGCGCATCGCTGAAGTCTGCGGCGCCGAGTTCGTGATGCATGCATTCTATGTTGAGCGCGAGGTCGGCGGCATGGTGTTGCGCGGCTGGTTCGCCAGGCCGACGCACGCCCGCCACCAGGCCGATCTGCAGCATGTCTTCCTCAATGGCCGCGTCGTCCGCGATCGCGTCATCGCCCGTGCGGTGCGTGCCGCCTACCGCGATGTGCTCTACCGTGACCGCTGGCCGGCCTATCTGCTGTACCTTGACATGGACCCGGCGGAGGTTGATGTCAACGCACATCCTGCCAAGCACGAGGTCCGGTTTCGCGATCCGGGTCGTGTGCACGATGTCGTGCGCCGCACCGTCGAGGCGTTGCTCTCCGGCCAGGCCGTGCCACCGGTGGCGCCCGCCGATGTCGGTTTCGGGGTGCCGCAGACGCCACCGGCACCGCCGCCACCGGCTGGCGTGCGCATGGCGGGGGGTACCCGCCTGCGTCCGGGCGACGGGTTCGACATGCTGGCCCGCCTGGGGCAGCACGCCGGCGACGATGTCGGGCCCTACCGGCAGGCGTTGCCGCCGCTGGGCCGGGCGCTCGGTCAGCTGCACGGGGTCTATGTCCTCGCCGAATCCGATGAAGGACTCATCGTCGTCGACGCCCATGCCGCGCACGAGCGCATCACCTACGAGCGCCTCAAGGCCGACATCCGCGCGCGCGGTGTCCAGGTCCAGCATCTGCTGGTGCCGTGGGTGCTCGACCTGACCGAGCACGAGGCAGAGCAGGTCGAGACCTGCCAGCGGTTGCTCGAACGTTGCGGGTTGATCATGACCCGCACCGCACCACGTCGCGTCGCCATCACCGGCGTGCCGGTGCAACTCGCCGACACCGATGCCGCGAACCTGGTCCGGCACCTGCTCGGCCATGTCGATGAAGGCACGGGCGAAGACGAGTTGCTGGCAGTGGTCGACCGGGCGCTTGGCACGCTGGCCTGTCGCGGTGCGATCCGCGCCCACCGTCAGCTTGCGTACCCCGAGATGCAGCAGCTGCTGGCGGACATGGCGGTCACGCCACGCATGGACCAGTGCAACCACGGTCGACCGACCTGGGCGGCGATCCCGCTGGCGGACCTCGATCGCCTTTTTGCCCGCGGCCGCTGAGCCGTCCGCCGATGCGCCCGCCCACCGTCGTCTGCCTGGCCGGCCCGACTGCAGCCGGCAAGACCGGTTGGGCCGTTTCACTGGCAAGGCACCTGCCGCTGTCGATCGTCAGCGTCGATTCCGCAATGGTCTTCCGCGGCATGGACATCGGCACCGGCAAGCCGGACGCCACCGTGCTGGCGGCGGTGCCTCACCGGCTGATCGACATGCGTGATCCCTGGCAGGGCTATTCGGCGGGCGAGTTCCGGGCCGATGCCCTGGCGGCCATCGAAGCGGTGCTTGCCACGGGCCGCACCCCGCTGCTGGTCGGCGGCACCATGCTCTATTTTCGCGCCTTGCTCGATGGTCTGTCGCCGCTGCCGACTGCCGCACCGGCCGTGCGCGCCGAACTCGACGCGCGGGCTGCGGAGGTGGGCTGGCCGGCGCTCCACGAGGAACTGGCCCGGATCGATCCGCCGGCAGCCGCCAGGATCGGTCCCGGCGACCGGCAGCGCATCCAGCGCGCACTGGAGGTTCACCGGCTGACCGGTCGGCCGATATCGACGTTGCAGGGTCAGCGCGAGGCGCCGGTCCGCTTCCGTTTCATCCGCATCGCCTTGCTGCCGGCCGTGCGCCAGCACCTCCATGAACGGATCGCGCAACGCCTGATGGCGATGCTCGACGCCGGCTTTATCGATGAGGTCGCGGCATTGCGCGCCCTGCCGCAGCTGACGGCCGGGCACCCGTCGATGCGCGCGGTCGGCTATCGGCAACTCTGGCAGTACCTCGATGGCGCCTGCAGCCGGGACGAGGCCATCGCCGGCGCGCTCGCCGCAACCCGCCAGCTGGCACGCCGCCAGCTCACCTGGTTGCGGCGGGAAGCCTGGGACTTCGAGCTGGACATGACGGCACCGGACCCCGTGGCCGAGATTCGTGCCGTGATGTCGCAGGCCGGTTGCGCTGATGCATTATCAGGGGCAACGGGCTAGAATGGCCGCGTGGCGGTTGGCATCGGGGTTGCGTGCTCCGCGGTCGTCCCACGGGGCGGGAATCATCCGAGAATAACCATAAATACGCACTAGTCCGACGCTTCAGGAGTCCAAGATGGCCAAGGGACAGGTTCTGCAGGATCCGTTTCTCAACACGCTGCGCAAGGAAAAGGTTCCTGTCTCCATCTATCTGGTGAACGGCATCAAGTTGCAGGGCACGGTTGAATCTTTTGACCAGTTCGTGGTCTTGTTGAAGAACAGTGTCAGCCAGATGGTCTACAAGCATGCGATTTCCACGGTCGTGCCCTCGCGTGCCGTACGCGTCGCGGTTGCCGAGGACGAGGCAGAGGCAGAAGGTTGACCTGCTGCATCCAGCAGTGCCCGCCGTGCACCACGTCAGTCACGCGTGGCCGTGTCCGGGCAGACTTTCGGGGCACCTGATTGTTTGACCGGCCGCAGCGCGGGGAGCGGGCCGTACTGGTTCACGCGAGGATCGGGCGCCCGCCGGCCGCGGAGGAACGCCAGGAGTTCCGCCTGCTCGCCCTGGCGGCCGGTGCCGAGCTTGTCGGCGAACTGGTCTGTCCGTTGCGTCAGGCCAACCCGCGTCATCTGCTCGGCAGTGGCAAGCTGGCTGAGCTGGGGCAACTCGTGGATACGCAGCGCGGGGAACTGGTCCTCGTCGATCACCCGCTCAGTCCGGCCCAGCAGAGGAACCTCGAAAAGACGCTCGATCGACGCGTCGTCGATCGTACGGGTCTCATCCTCGACATCTTCGCGCAACGTGCGCAGACGCATGAGGGCAAGCTGCAGGTCGAACTCGCCCAGCTCGAACACCTGTCGACGCGCCTCGTCAGGGGATGGACGCATCTCGAGCGTCAGAAGGGTGGCATCGGCCTGCGCGGCCCCGGTGAAACGCAGCTCGAGTCGGACCGGCGCATGATTGCCACCCGCATCCGGCAGCTGGGGGAGCGTCTGGCGCGGGTCGCCCGTCACCGTTCGGTGGCGTCCAGCGGCCGCCGGCGTCGCGAGATCCCCACGGTGTCCCTGGTCGGCTATACGAACTCGGGCAAATCGACACTGTTCAATCGTCTCACCGACGCCGGCGTCGTGGCCGCCGATCAATTGTTCATGACCCTCGATCCGACGCTCAGACGGGTTCCGCTGGCGGGCGGCCCGGCCTTCGTGCTGGCCGATACCGTTGGCTTCATCCGCGATCTGCCCCACGAACTGGTGGCGGCCTTCCGCTCCACGCTGGAGGAGACCCGCGAGTCGCGCCTGCTGCTCCACGTGGTCGACTGCTCCGATCCCATGCATGCAGCGCGCGAGGGCGATGTGGCCGAAGTGCTTCGGCAGATCGATGCGGACCACCTGCCGACCATCCAGGTCTATAACAAGATTGATATACTCGGCGCCGGGCCGCGGGTCGATCTGGATGAATCCGGCCTGCCGGCCAGGGTCTGGCTCTCGGCGCAGACCGGGGCGGGCCTTGACGCCCTGCTGGACGCCGTGGCCGCTCACCTGCAGACGGGCAGGGTGCGGGGCATCCTGTCTCTTTCAGCCGGGGAAGCCAGGCTCCGGGCACGGCTCTACGAACTCGGCGCCGTGGTCGCCGAAGCCCCGGCGGATCATGGCGGCTGGTCCTTGCGGGTAGAGATGGAACAACGCGGGTACGAGGAGCTGCAGCGCCGTGAAAACGTCCGGCTCGAGTTGCACGAACCCGATGGCGCGGTCGCCCCGGCAGCCCTGTCCCGTGCGGGGCACGCGGCTACCGAGGTCGGCACACGCCCGACGCAAACCTTGATCACAAACTGAGGCGGCGAGTAGACCTGATGGCCTGGAACGAACCTGGTGGCAATGGCAAGAACCCCTGGGAGAAGCGCCGCGGTGGCGCTGCACCCGACCTCGACAAGATCGTCCGTGACTGGCAGCAGCGGCTGAGCAAACTGTTCGGCGGTGGTGGCGGTCGCCGGGGCGGCGGCAGCGAGGACGGGGCAAAACCCCCGGGAGCCGCCGCCGGCGTCATCCTGTTGGCCCTCGCGGTGCTGGCATGGCTGGGCAGCGGCTTCTACACCGTGGACGACGCGCAGCGGGGTGTCATCACGCGCTTCGGCGCCTACACCCGCACCACCCTGCCAGGTCTTCGCTGGCACTTCCCGTGGCCGATCGAGCGTGTCGAACTGGTCAACGTGGCCGAGATCGTCCCGTTCAACCAGGAAACCCGGATGCTGACGGCAGACGAGAACATCATCGTCGTCGATCTCGTCGTCCAGTACCGCAAGGCCGACCCCGTCAGCTACCTGTTCAACGTGCGCGACCCGGAGGGCACGCTGCGGGACATCAGCGAAAGCGCGATCCGGCAGGTGGTGGGCAAGAACAAGCTCGATTTTGTCCTCCTCGAAGGGCGCAACGAGGTGGCGCTGCGCACCGAAGAACTGATCCAGCAGGCCCTCGATGAATACAAGGCCGGCGTGCAGGTCACCAAGGTCAACCTGCAGGACGCCAATTTCCCGAGTCAGGTGGAGGCTGCCGTGCAGGATGCGATCAAGGCCCGTGAGGACCGCGAGCGGCTGTCCTTCGAGGCCGAGGCTTATGCCAACGACATCCTGCCGAAAGCGCGGGGTGAGGCTGTGCGCCGGTCAGAGGATGCCGAGGCCTACCGTGCCCGCGTCGTCGCCGACGCACAGGGCGAGGCGTCGCGCTTCGAAGACCTGCTCGTCGAGTATCGCAAGGCACCGGGTGTCACGCGGCAACGCCTGTACCTTGAAGCGGTCGAGAGCGTCTTTGCCAATGCCAGCAAGGTCGTCGTCGGCGAGGGCAGCAAGCCGGGGGCGAGCAACAAGCTGATCTACCTGCCGATCGACAAGCTGATCGAGCAGCGCCAGCGGGATGCGGGCGCCACCGGCGCACGTGGCACATCGCCTGCGTTGCGTCCGGAGGCGGTCCCGGCCCCGTCACAGGGTCCCTCCGACCTGCGTGCCAGAGGAGTACGCTGATCATGAATCCGCGCGTTTTTGTCATCGTCGCGCTGGCCGTCGCCGCGCTGCTGAGGATGGCCGTATATGTGGTCGATGAGCGTCAGCTCGCCATCAAGTTCCGCCTCGGCGAGATCGTGGCCACCGACATCGAGCCGGGGCTGCATTTGATGATCCCGGTCATCAACAACGTCGGGCTCTATCCGAAGCAGATCCTCACCATCGCCATCCCGCAGGAGCTTTTCCTGACGCTGGAGAAAAAGAACCTGCTGGTCGACTTTTTCGTCAAGTGGCGCATCACGGACGTGGGTCAGTTCTATCGGGCGACGGGTGGTGGCGACGAGTCGATCGCTGCCCAGCGCTTGCTGGAAATCGTCAAGGACGGCGTGCGTGGCGAGTTCGCCAAGCGCACCGTGCCCCAGGTCGTGACTGCCGAGCGGCGCGAGCTCATGGACAGCATGCTGGCGGCGACCCGGGCCAGCGCCATGGACCTCGGCGTCGACGTGGTCGACGTGCGCGTCAAGCGCATCGAATTCCCCGAGGATGTCAGCGAGTCGGTGTTTGCGCGCATGCGCCAGGAACGCGCGCGAACCGCCGCGGAACTGCGCGCCCAGGGTGCCGAGGCGGCCGAGCAGATCCGTGCCTCGGCCGACCGGCAGCGCACCGTGACGTTGGCCGAGGCCTATCGCGATGCCGAGAAGGTGCGGGGCGAAGGGGATGCGGAAGCGGCGGCCATCTATGCCAGGGCGCACAGCAAGGACCCGGAGTTCTTCGCCTTTTATCGCAGCATGCAGGCCTACCGTCAGGCTGTCGGCCGCGAAGGCGACCTGCTGGTGCTGGATGCGGACAGCGATTTCTTCCGTTATCTGGAACGGCCCGAAGGTGGTCGTTGAGGTCGATCGGTACGGGGCGGCCATGGCCGTCCAGGGTCACCGCCGATGAACTGGGGTGACCTGCTGGCGGCGTTCGCCCTGTATCTGGTCATCGAAGGCCTCATGCCGTTCCTTTCTCCGGGCGGCTGGCGCCGCGGCCTGCAGTTGCTTGGCCAGCTTGCCGATAACCAGCTGCGGCTCTTTGGTCTGGGTTGCATGGCGATCGGCCTGCTCCTGTTGAACGTCGTGCGGGGCTGAGCACTCCACCCCGGTTTTTTGGACGCGGCATGGCCGCGAAGCGGTTTCCTGTGGGCAAAAGTCTCATCATCATCGGCACCCAGTGGGGCGATGAAGGCAAAGGCAAGATCGTCGACCTGTTGACCGAACAGGTCTCGGCAGTGGTGCGCTTCCAGGGGGGGCACAATGCCGGCCACACCCTGATGATCGGGTCCGAGAAGACCGTGCTGCACCTGATCCCCTCGGGGATACTGCGGCCGGATGTCACCTGCATCATCGGCAATGGCGTGGTCCTGCACCTGCCGTCGCTGCTGGAGGAGGTCGACGGCCTCGAACGGCGCGGCGTGGGTGTTTCGGGGCGACTCAAGATCAGCCCTGCCTGTCCGCTCATCCTGCCCAGCCACATCCTCCTCGATCAGGCGCGCGAGAAAGCGCGGGGCGACAGGGCCATCGGCACGACCGGCCGTGGCATCGGCCCGGCCTACGAGGACAAGGCGGGCCGGCGCTCCGTGCGTGTCGCGGATCTCTTCGACGAATCGCGGTTCCGTGAGCGGCTTGCCGAGGCGATGGAATTCCATAATTTCATGCTCACCAAAGGCCATGGGTTGCCGGCTGTCGATGTCGACGCCACCCTGGATGAGTGGTTGTCGATGGCGGTACGGATCCGTCCGCTGGTTGCCGACGTGCCGGCGCTGCTCGATGGTCTGCGCCGCGGCGGCGCCAACCTGCTGTTCGAAGGTGCGCAGGGGGCGTTGCTCGACGTCGACCATGGCACCTATCCCTACGTCACCTCATCGAATACCACGGCGGGCTGCGCGTCCACCGGCACTGGCCTGGGCCCGTCGGCATTCGACCACGTGCTCGGTATCGTCAAGGCCTATGCCACGCGTGTCGGCGGGGGGCCGTTCCCGACCGAGCTTTTCGACGAGGCCGGTGAACATCTCGCCCGGGTAGGGGTCGAATTCGGGGCCACCACCGGCAGGCCGCGCCGCTGCGGCTGGTTCGACGCCGTGGCGGTTCGCCGTGCCGTCCTCAACAGCGGGGTAACGAGCCTGTGTGTGACCAAGCTGGATGTCCTCGATGGTCTGCCCTCGGTGCGCATCTGCACCGGCTACCGCCTCGCGGGCCAAATCATGGATACGCCGCCGGCAAGGGTCGAACAGTATGCCGAAGTCGAACCCGTGCTCGAGGAGCTGCCGGGCTGGCAGCAGTCGACCCGGGGTGCGACGCGCCTCGACGCACTGCCGGAGGCGGCCCGCGCCTACCTGCGGCGACTGGAGCAGGTGTCGGGTGTGCCGGTCGCCATGATCTCGACCGGTGCAGACAGGGACCACAACATCATCCTGCAGCATCCATTCACCTGATGGCGGGTATCCGCTGCGGCGGGCGACTGTCTGGCCAGACCGGGCCGGCGCCCGGCGGGCGCCGCTGGCACCTGCCGCTGGTGCTGCTGCCGCTGTTGCTGGCCGGCGGCTGTGCGGTCCAACTGGTCTACAACCAGCTCGACTGGCTTGCGGTGTGGTACGTCGGGCGCCATATCGACCTGTCGCCTGCCCAGAAAGATGCGGTCCGGGAAATCGTCGACCGCCAGTTCACCTGGCATCGCAGTCAGGAGCTACCGGACTACGTTTCGCAACTGCGTGTCGTTGCCGCGGCGCTCGATCAGCCACTGGATGCCGCGCAGGTCGAGGCGTACTACCAGCAGTCTGAAATCCTGTGGGCGCGTATCAGGCGGCAGCTCGTGCCCGATGCCGCGGGCTTCCTGCCCACGCTGGATGATGTGCAGGTGGAGCGTTTCTTCTCGCGCCTGGCGGAGGGCAACAGCGATCTCGCCAGGGAGTACTCGGGAAAAAGCGCGGAAAAACGCCGCCAGCGGCAGGCCAAGGTGATCGAACAGAGCGTGCGGCGCGTTGCCGGCAGCCTCGATCCTGCCCAGCGGGAGCTGATTCGCGAGCGTGCCGCGCTGTTCCACGACACGGCCGATGAATGGATTGCCCGCCGCATTGCCTGGCAGGCCGCTTTTCGCCAGCTCATGGGCTCGCGGCACGAGGCTGGCTTTGCAACCGGGCTTGCCCGCTTGTTCAATGACCCGGACCAGTTCGACAGTGCCGAATACCGGCGTGATATCGCCGGCAACCGGCGCGTCATCTTCAACCTGCTTGCGGAACTGAGCGCCACGTTTTCCGATGGTCAGCGCCGCCATGCGCGCGAATACATCGAGCGACTGGCCGATGACCTCGAGGCCTTGTCGCGCCGGTCGCCTGCGTGAATGCCGCCGGGATCGATGGCTGGTGCCGAGGATAGGACTTGAACCTACACGGGGTTTCCCCCACTGGCACCTGAAGCCAGCGCGTCTACCAATTCCGCCACCTCGGCATCAAGGGGCAGGGGCTGCAAAAGTGGCGCGAATTTATAGGCACCCTGTATGCTTGTCAACGTAATGTTGCTGTTCCTCTGAAAAACAAAGTGAAAAAACGCCACCCGGGCCGCGTTGGGGGCGCCTCCCCTCAGGCCGGTGTGCGCCCGGGGCATGTGCCGCCGACACCGCAGGCCGTTCTCGATGTGTTGCGCCGTTGCGGCGTGCCCCTGCCGCTGGCACGGCTGGCCGCCGAGCTGGACGTGGGTGGCGAACGTGCAGTCGGGGCGCTGTTACGTCGACTCAAGGACATGGTTGCCAGCGGGCAGCTGGTGCGCAATCGGCGCGCCGAGTACTGCCTGCTGGAACGCATCGATGCATTGGTCGGCACGATCAGCGCGCATCGTGATGGTTTCGGCTTTCTCATCGCCGATGACGGGACGCCCGACGTCTACATTCCCGCCAGCGAGATGCGCGCGCTGCTCGATGGCGACCGCGTCGTCGTGCATGTATCCGAGCATGGCCGACAGGGGCGGCGTGCCGGCAGCGTCGTCGAGATCCTGGCGCGGGCCAGGCAGCGCACGGTCGGCTGTTACCAGCGCGAGCACGGGATCGGCTATGTGACGGAAGCCGGGCGCAGTCCCCGGCAATACCTCGTTCCCGACCATCACCGGGGAGGGGCGCAGCCCGGCCAACTCGTGTGCATGGAGATCACAGTCTATCCGGATGTCAGGCACGAGGCCCAGGGTCGCGTTGAGCGCATTCTCGGCGACATTGCCGACAAGGGTGTGATCACCGATGCGGCCATCGCCCTGTACAACATCCCGGATGACTGGCCGGCGGCGGTGATGGGTGCGGCCGACGCCTGCCGTGGGCGTCGCGACGTCAACGGGGATGCGCGACGGACCGATCTGCGCGAGCTGCCGCTCGTCACCATCGACGGTGAGGATGCCCGCGATTATGACGATGCCGTGTGGGCAGCACCGTCAGGCGATGGCTGGCGCCTCGTGGTGGCGATCGCCGACGTGTCGTTCTACGTGCGCCGGGACGATCCGCTGGATGTTGAGGCCCGGCGACGCGGGACCTCGGTGTACTTCCCCGATCGCGTTGTGCCGATGTTGCCGGAAGCCCTGTCGAATGACCTGTGCTCCCTGCGGCCGGACGTCGACCGTTCGTGTCTCGTCTGCGACATGACGGTTGGCCCGAATGGTGCCGTGAAGGCGTCGCGCTTCTACCGGGCGACCATTCGGTCCCACGCGCGGCTGACCTACACCCAGGTGGCGGCAGCGCGGGAGTTGCCGGCGGCACGTGCCGAACTCGGTGGGTTGTGGCCAGGCATCGAAAGCCTGTACGGCGTGTATGGTGCGCTGTCCCGGGCAAGGTCGCGGCGCGGTGCGCTGGATCTCGACCTGCCGGAAGTGCGTATCTGCGTCGGTGACGACGGCCAGGTGTGTGGCGTCGAGGCCCGCCAGCGTACCGATGCCCATCTCCTGGTGGAGGAGTGCATGATCGCGGCCAATGTCGAGGCCGGGCGTTTCCTGCGCCGGCACCGTCTGCCGGCGCTGTACCGCGTCCATGCCGGTCCGGAAGGCGAGAAGCTCGAGAATCTGCGCGCGCTTTTCCAGGCACTGGGGGTGCCGCTCGACGCCAGTGCGCAACGCACCCCGCGCGAAATCAACAGGGCGCTCTCCCGGGTGAAGGATCGCGCCGACTTCCCCATGCTTGCCACCGCGGTCCTGCGCAGCCTCAAGCAGGCGGTCTACCAACCGGAAAACGTCGGTCATTTCGGCCTTTCCCTGGCGTGCTACACGCATTTCACCTCGCCCATCCGCCGCTATCCGGACCTGCTGGTCCATCGCGTCATCGGCCACCTGCTCGATGGCGGCAAGCCTGGCGACAGCGGCTATGGCACCGGGGACATGGAGTTGCTCGGCAAGGCCAGTTCAGTGCTCGAGCGCAGGGCGGAAGAGTGCTGTCGCCATGTCGAGGCACGCCTCAAGTGCCTGTACATGGCCGACCGGGTGGGGGAGGTGATGTCGGGAACGGTGACCGGCGTCGCGCACTTCGGTCTGTTCGTCACCCTGCAGGAGGTGTTTGTCGACGGCCTGATCCACGTGACCGGCCTCGGCAACGACTATTTCCACGTCAGCCCCGGCGGGTTGGGGCTCCATGGCGAACGCAGCGGTGAGACGTTCGATCTGGGGCAGGAACTTGCGGTGCGCATCATGCGCGTCGACGTCGACGAGGGTCGCGTCGATCTGGCCTTGGCCGATCGGGACGGCTCCCGGCCGCGACCGTCCGCCAACCGGCCGCCACGTGGCCGGCGTCGGCGGTGAGCGAGCGGCTCGTCTGCGGCATTCATGCCGCCTGTCATGTCCTGCAGCGCCGCCGTGCCTCGGTGCGGCGTGTTTACGTCCAGCAGGACATGGGGCGCGAACGCCAGGGTCGGCTGGCACCGGCCCTCGCCGGGTTCACCGATATCGTGTACGGCTCGGCCGAGTGGCTGACGGGCCTTGCCGGCAACGACCGCCACCAGGGTATCGTCGTCGCCGTGGCGGGGATGGGCCCGCTCCACGAGGGCGATGCGCGGGCGCTGGTCGACACGCTGGACCGTCCGCTGATCCTCGTCCTCGACGGCATTCAGGATCCGCGTAACTTTGGTGCCTGTCTGCGTACCGCGGAGGCTGCGGGATGTGACCTCGTCGTCGTGCCGCGCCATCGCAATGTCGCGCTGACGCCGACCGTCAGCAAGGTCGCGGCGGGAGGTGCCGAGAGCCAGCCGCTCGTCGAGGTGAGCAACCTGGTGCGTTTCCTGCGCGTGCTCAAGGACCGCGGGATCTGGATCACCGGTGCGGACGAACGGGCCGGACAGGACCTTTACGACGCCGATCTGACCCAGGGTACTGCGCTGGTACTCGGTGCCGAGGGCGAGGGCCTCAGGCGGCTGACGCGGGAGACCTGTGACCACCTCGTCCACTTGCCCATGCACGGCGCGGTCGAGAGCCTCAATGTGGCGGTTGCCGCCGGGATCTGCCTCTACGAGGCGGTCCGCCAGCGCATGGCGCTATTGCCGGCCGGGACCGTCGTCCGGTAGGATGCGCGTCCCGGTCCAGCCGCCCGTGGGCGGCCCGGCCTTCCTTGCCACACCGCGGTCCGGTATTTGCCGGCAACCTTGATGCGGGTGGCTGCAACCCGAAAGGAAACAGCAATGCGTCATTACGAGATCGTCTTTCTCGTGCACCCCGACCAGAGCGAGCAGGTGCCCGCCATGCTCGAACGTTACAGTGCCATCATCACGGGCGGCAGTGGCAAGATCCACCGTCAGGAAGACTGGGGTCGCCGGCAGCTTGCCCACTCGATCAACAAGATCCACAAGGCTCATTACATCCTGCTCAACGTCGAGTGTGACCAGGCCACACTGCAGGAGTTGACTGGTGCGTTTCGCTTCAGTGATGCCGTACTCCGGCACCTTGTCATCGCCCGTGACGAAGCCATCTCCGAACCCTCGCCGCTGGCCAAGGCCGCGGACGACGGTGGTGGTCGGCCTGCCAGGCGTGAGACGGGCGACGACGATGACTCCGATGAGGGTGGCGATGAGGACGTCGCGCGTGACCGCAATGGTGCGCAGAGCGGGGCGTTGGATACCGCAGGTTGATGCACACGCTGCCCGGCACACGGGTGCCGAAGAATTGAGGATGAGCCCATGAGCAAGTATTTCCGCCGCAGGAAGTTCTGCAAGTTCACTGCCGAAGGGACCAAGGAGATCGATTACAAGGATCTCGAGACCCTCCGCGCCTATGTCACCGAGACCGGCAAGATCGTGCCGAGCCGCATCACGGGCACCAATGCCCGTTACCAGCGCCAGTTGGCGACGGCCGTCAAGCGCGCGCGTTTTCTTGCCTTGTTGCCTTACACCGACAAGCATTGAACGTGCACGGGCGGCTCCCTGGTGGTGCCGCCCGTGGTGATGCGCCCATGAACAGCCTTGCCGGGTGGTTGCGTGCGAACCGGGTCGCGCGGATCTTCTTCATTGCCCTGTCGTTCCCGCTGCCTCCCACCAACCTGTTGAGCGGCATGCTGGTGGTTTTTGCCGTGCTGGCCGCGGGATGGCGCGCGGCGCTGGCCGATGCCGCCATCGCCCTGGCGGTCCTGTGCATCGCCATCGGCATGACCGGCGGGCCGTGGGTATCGGTTGCGGCGGGCGCGGTGCTGCTCTGGGGCGGCTGCGTGGTCGGGGCGCAACTCGCCGGGGCCACGCGTTCGGTGGGACTGGCGTTCCAGCTGCTGGTCGTGCTCGCGGTCCTGGCGGTGCCGCTGGCATGGTTGATCGCCGGGGCGCCCCAGCTGTTCTGGCGGCCGGTCATCGATGAGTTCTTCGCCAATGCCAACCTGGCTGATGCGATGCCGCCAGCGGAGATGCTGGACTGGATGGCGGGCATGATGCACGGCGTGCTGGCAGGGAGCCTGCTGTCGAGTGCGCTGTTTTCGCTGCTCGGGGGGTGCTGGCTGGCGCAGCCATTGACCGGCATGCCGGTGCGCGAGTTGTTCCTGAATATCCGCCTTGGGCGCGTGCTCGGTACCCTGGCACTGATCGTCCTGGCGACGGCCTTCTGGCCGGGCTGGATGGCCAGCGGCAACCTGCTGTTCGTCTTCGCCATCGGTTTTGCCGCCCAGGGCATCGCGGTCGTCCACTGGACAGCGGCGCGGCGCGGTTGGCCGAAGTGGTGGGCGCTGGCCCTGTACCTGCCGCCCCTGCTGAGTCCGGCACTGGCGGGCGTCGTCCTGTCCGTGGTCGTCATCGTCGGGCTGGGCGACAACTGGGTTGGCCTGCGGAGGCCGGCCCCGGATGTGGTTTAATAAGCGGCCCGATGGCGGGCCATGGTGCCGTGGAATCCAGAGGTTGAAGTGATGGACGTGATCCTGCTCGAGAAGGTCGAAAATCTAGGCACCATCGGTGACCGGGTCGACGTGAGGCCAGGTTATGGGCGCAACTACCTGCTGCCACGTGGCAAGGCCACCCTGGCGACACCGGCCAATATCGCCATCTTTGAGGCGCGCCGTGCCGAACTCGAGCAACGCCACGCTGCCGAATTGACGGCCGCGCAGCAGCGCGCGGTGGCGCTGGCGGCCATCGAGGTGCGCTTGAGTGCCCGTGCGGGATCAGAGGGCAAGCTCTTCGGCTCGATCGGTACCGTCGACATTGCCGAGGCCTGCACGGCTGCGGGCGTACCCTTGCAGCGCAGCGAAGTGCGCCTGCCCGACGGGCCGATCCGTATGGTCGGCGCGCATCAGGTCGGCCTGCACCTCCACACCGATGTCAACGCGACCATTACAGTCACGGTGGTCGGCGAGGAAACGCCGGGATCTTCGGCCTGATCGCCGCCGCGCGGGCTGACCCATGGCTGTTTCCATGACCCGGCGCGACAGGGATCCGCCGGAGGGGTTTCCGCTGCCGCCCAGTTCGATCCAGGCCGAGCAGGCCCTGCTTGGCGGGCTGATGCTCGACAACAGCGCCTGGGACAAGATTGGCGACCTGGTGACCGAATCCGACTTCTTCCGCGCCGATCATCGACTCATCTTTGGCTCGATCAAGGCGCTCGCAGAGAGCAGCCGGCCGGCTGACCCTGTCACCCTGTCGGAGTTCCTTCTGGCCCGTGGCCAGCTTGATGACGTCGGCGGTACCCGATACCTCGGCGACCTCGTCACCGACACACCCAGCGCGGCCAATGTCGCCGACTATGCGCGGATCGTCCGGGAGCGGGCGCTGTTGCGCCGGCTCATCGATGTCGGCAACAACATCGCGGCGGCGGCCTACCGCCCGGAAGGACGGCCGATCACCGAGCTCGTCGATGAGGCCGAACGCCAGGTTTTCCAGATCGCAGAGAGTGGCCAGCGACGCGGATCGGGCTTCGTTCCCTTGCGTTCCGTGCTCGGCGAAACGGTGCAGCGGCTTGACCAGCTGCACCAGTCTCAGGGGTCGGTCACCGGACTGGTGAGCGGCTTCGGCAAGCTCGACGACTATACCGCCGGTCTGCAGCCCGGGGACCTGATCATCATCGCCGGCCGTCCCTCGATGGGCAAGACGACGTTGGCGCTGAACATCGCCGAGAACGTGGCGCTGGGCAGCGGCAAGTCGGTGGCCGTCTTCAGCATGGAAATGTCGGTCGAGCAGCTGGCGTTACGCATGGTGTCATCGCTGGGCCGCGTCGACCAGTCGCACCTGCGCAATGGTCGCTTCGCCGACGACGACTGGCCGCGCATCAACGGCGCCATCCAGCAGATGAATGATGCGCCGATCTACATCGATGACACGCCAGCGATGACACCGACCGAGGTCAGGGCGCGGGCCCGCCGTCTGCAGCGGGAACACGGCCTCGACCTCATCGTCGTCGACTACCTGCAGCTGATGAAGGTCGCGGGCAACAGTGAGAACCGCGCGACGGAGATATCCGAGATATCGCGTTCCCTCAAGGCGCTGGCGCGCGAGTTGCGCGTGCCGATCATCGCGCTCTCGCAGCTCAACCGCAGCGTTGAACAGCGCACCGACAAGAAACCCGTCATGTCGGACCTGCGCGAATCAGGCGCCATCGAGCAGGACGCCGATCTCATCCTCTTCATCTACAGGGATGAGGTCTACAACCCCGACAGCACGCGCAAGGGTATCGCCGACATCAACATCGCCAAGCAGCGCAACGGGCCGACCGGGGAGTTCCCGCTGACGTTCATCGGCCGCCTGACGCGGTTCGAGAACTATGCCCCCGAAGTCGGGGACTATTTGTGACGACGGCGGCCGTCGCCGTAATCAGCCCATCTGCCCTGCGCGACAACCTGGACCGGGTCCGCGAACTGGCCCCGGGTTGCCGGGTGTTGGCCGTGGTCAAGGCCAATGCCTACGGCCATGGTCTGGTGCGCGTCGCGCGCATACTCCAGGCGGCCGATGCCCTGGCCGTGGCGCGATTGGAGGAGGCGGCCGAACTGCGTGATGCCGGCATCGGCGGGCGCATCGTGCTGCTCGGTGGCTGTGCGCGGCCTGTCGAGCTTGAAGCGGCTGCCGCGCTGGGCCTGGATGTCGTCATCCACCACCCATTGCATGTGGAGATGCTTGCGGCCCTGCGGCCCGCGCAGGGCATGCACTGCTGGCTGAAAATCGATACCGGAATGGGGCGCCTGGGAATGGAGCCGCAGGATGTTCCCGGTGTGTGCGATCGGCTGAAGAAGATGCCCGGTGTCGCCGGTGTCACGCTGATGACCCATTTTGCCTGTGCCGATGATGGCAGGGATCCTGCCACGGGCAGGCAACTCGACCGTTTCTTTGCCGCCATCGGTGCATGGCAGGGTGACATCAGTCTGGCCAACTCCGCTGCGATTCTGCAGTGGCCACACGCGTTGCAGGCGGCCGGGCGCGGCAGCAACTGGGTCAGACCCGGCTTGATGCTGTATGGCGCCTCACCGCTGGCGGACAAGTCGGCCACCGAGCTCGGCCTGCGTGCCGCGATGTCATTTGAAACCCGTCTGATCGCCATCAAGCGGATTCCGCAGGGGCGGCGCATCGGTTATGGCGGAACATGCACGGCACGTCGGGACACCACCATCGGCATCGCCGCGGCCGGTTATGCCGACGGTTACCCGTGGCGTGTAACGCCGGGCCTGCAGGTGCGCATCAACGGCAGGGACGCGCCCCTGGCCGGACGTGTCTCGATGGACATGATCACCATTGACCTCGATGACGTTGCCAACGCCAGGATCGGTGACCGGGTGGTGCTTTGGGGGCCGGATGGGCCGGCCGTGGAGACGGTCGCAGCCGCTGCCGGCACCATTCCGTGGGCGCTGTTGACCGGTATCGGCCGCCGGGTGGCGATGCACACCGCCGGGGAGGGCGGGGTCTGAACGGGAACGTCAGGTGCCGAAAAAGCCCATCTTGATGCCGATGATTTCGACGACATCGTTCTCTGCAAGCTTCCTGGCCTGTGCGCCCAGTGCCTCGCCATTGAGCCGCGGCGGGGGGCGGTCAGGGCTGTTCTCTACCTGGACGATATAGTAACCGTCAGCCCGGCGCGTGATGGCCACCACCTGTGCGCCTGGCCTGCCCAGTGTCGTCAGTGCCTTGTTGAGACCGATCTCGCGGCCGGCGAAGGTCCCGTTGAGCACCTGAACCTTGGCGACGGGCAGCGGTCTTGAAGCCGTCCCGGCAGCAGGCGTGGCGGCGCGAACCGGTTCGGCGGCCTGTCGCTGCATGCGTTCCGACATCGCTGCCGCCTTGGCCAGCGCCTCTGCACCTCCGACCTGGCGCTCGATGACCATGGTGCTCGAGAATTCGTCGTCGTCGTCGGCGCTGTTGTCGACGAAACGCAGCTGGTGCCGGCCGATGGTGATCACGTCGGCATTCTGCAGTGCGTGTTTCTTGATCAGGCGGCCGTTGACATAGGTGCCGTTGGTGCTGTTCAAGTCCTCGAGGAACGAGTCGTTGAGGATGTTGATGATGAGCGAGTGGTGTCCGCTGACGGTGGGGTTGTCGATGCGGATGTCGTTGTCGGGGAGCCGACCAACGGTATAGCGCTCCTTGGTCATGTTGTACTCGGCGAGTACCTGCCCATCGAGATGCAGAATGAGTCTTGCCATGGTCAGTGCCTACCGGAACATGTTGCGAAGCTTGCTCATCATGCCGGCCCGGGCGGGGAAAGGTTCCACCACCTGTGCCAGCACCACGGACACGTTGTCCTTGCCCCCATGGTCGTTGCTGAGCTGTATCAGCTGTTGACCTGCCGTTTCAAGGTTAGCACTAAACGTGCTGATCGTTAAGTGAATATCCTCATCCTCGACCATGTCCGGCAGGCCGTCCGAGCACAACAGGTAGATGTCTCCGGGTTCTACTGCCAGTTCCCTGACCTCCACCTGCACGACAGGCTCGACCCCGAGCGCCCGGGTGACGTAGTTCCGGTTGGTCGACCGGGCGGCCTCCTCCTGGGAATAGAAGCCGCGGTCAACCAGTTCCTGCAGCAGCGAATGGTCCATCGTCAGTTGCTCGAGACGGTCACGCCGCTGGCGGTAGAGGCGTGAGTCGCCGACGTGGGCGATGGAAACCCTGTTGTCGTAGAACAGGCAGGCGACGACGGTGGTACCCATGCCTTCGCACTGTGGCTGGGTCCGGGCGGTCTGATGGATGACCCGGTTGGCCCTGGCGATGGCATCGCGCAGGACCACGGTCTGGCGCATCAGTTCAGTCGCGGGGTCGATCGCATTGCGGGTTTCCCGGCTGCAGCCTTCAGCAACGAGTTGCAGCACCGTGCGCACGGTAATGCCGCTCGCGACCTCGCCGGCGTTGTAGCCTCCCATGCCATCGGCCAGCACCAGCAAGCCCGTGTCCGCATCGACGCCGACAGCGTCTTCGTTGTGCTCACGAACCTTGCCCACGTCGGAAAGCTGTACAAGGCTGAACTTGGACCGCAGGCTCATGGCTTCAGATCCTCTCCCCATTACAGCATTCGCGCAACGCAAATGCCATCACGCGGGCACTGGGAAAGCGGTCTGCGGGATCCTTTGCCAGTGCGCGATCGAGGATGTCGTCCGCGCATACGGGCACGTCATCACGGACATCGCGTATCGGCCGGTGTGGCGTGCTGGCGATTTTGGCCATCAGCTTGGGGATGGAATCGGCCTGGAAGGGTGGGTTACCGGTCAACAGATGGTACATGGTGACGCCCAGGGAGTAGATATCGGACTGGCCGGTCACCTTGCTTGCCGACAACTGCTCCGGCGACATGTAGGAAGGGGTGCCGAGGATGATGCCCGTGCGTGTTCGGTTTGAATCGGTCAGGCGCGCTATCCCGAAATCGGTGATCTTGAGCGCGTCGGTCTGCCGATGGTAGAGGATGTTGGCTGGCTTGATGTCGCGATGGACCACATTCTGGGTATGGGCGTAATGCAAGGCCTCGGCGGCCCGCGCCATCAGCGCCATGACGACCATCGGCGGCAGGAGGCGGCCCACCTGGGCGTAGTGGCTGAGCGGCTTGCCCTCGAAGTATTCCATCGCGAGGTAGGCGAGATCGTTGGTCTCGCCGGCGTCGTAGATCGAGATGATGTCGGGATGGTTGAGCCGGCCGGAAGACTCGGCCTCGCGCAGAAATTGTGCCCGTGCCGCGGCCACTTCGTTCTCGGCGAATTCCTCTGCGAGCGGGACCGTCTTGATGGCCACGCGGCGGTTGATCATCGGGTCCCTGCCGAGGTATACGGTGGCCATCGCGCCACGTCCCAGGACCCGCTCGATCTCGTAGCGGCCCAACGTACTGCCGCTGCCGCTTTTCTCGGCGCCGCGACTGTCCTGCGGTTTCATGGAAGCGGGCACGCCGCCCTGCTGGCCGGCCCGCGCCCCTGACAGTTTCTCCAGTTTCATGGCCACGTCCCGGTAGTCGGGATCATGGCTGGAGAGATAGCGGAATACGCGTTCGGCACGCGCGTAGTCGCGGTTGCGGCCGTGCTCCATGGCCAGTTCGTAGAGACGCCGCTTGGTTTCCTCCCCCGGGGTCTGCTGCCGCAGTACCGAGAAAGCCAGGTCGAGTTCCTCGCTGCTGCGCTGGCCGGCGGCCGCGGGTTCGCCAGCCAGCGCAGCGCGCCGGGGCGCATTGCTGCTGGTCGGGATCTGCTCCAGTGTCCACGTCAGGATGACTGCGGTGGGGCAGAACAGCGCCAGCGTCGCCAGCTTCAGCCACAGAGCGGCGCCAACGAGCAACGACAGCTGGAGCAACATCAGGCCGGACATCACCAGAATGGACATGACCAGGCTTTCCATCAGCGGGCGCCGCGGCACGAGCATCGCGGCGGCAATGCTGACAAGGAGCGCGCCAAGCACCTCCAGCGCCAGCAGCCAGCCGGGCCGTTGGATCGTGCTGCCCTCGATCAGGTTGCCGAGTTCGGTGGCGACCTGTACGGCGGGGTCCGTTCCGACATGGGCTCCACCTGCTGCCGGACGGGCGCCTGCGATGACCGCAAAGCGGCCGTTCAGCGCCGAACCGCTGCCGGTAGACAGCAGCGTGGCCGCATCGATCTCGGGAATGTCCTTGCTGTACCGCCGGGTATAGGCGCTCGGCGGCTGCGGTGCGATGCCGGTGGGGTCGGCGAACTGTCTGCCGGCCTGCGCGAGGGGCGGCAGGATGCCGAAAGGTGTCATGACGGGCGTGGACTGCCGACGCACCGTGCCCTCGCGGTCGAGGTTGAACAGCAGGTGGCCGACGGCAGCCGCCGAGCCGCAGGGGCTGGCGATGCTTGCCTGCACGTGTGCGGTTTGGGCCGCGCCAACGGGTGCGGATTCGGGCGGCGCGGGGCTGGATGCGGCGATGCGTGCCCGGCACTGCGGGTCGACGCCGTCGCTGCTGTCTTTGGTCGTCGACACCGGCAGGGCAATGACCACGTTGCCGGCTGCGGCCATCCGCGCGCTGATCAGTGACGCGGTGGCGTTGCGTTCCTCGAGGCGTGCGAGCTGCCCAGCGAGAAACCTGAGGCGGTCGACACGGTCGGTGCGCTCCTCTATGGCGATCAGGCGGCGCAATCTGGCCACGTCGGCATCCCGAACCGGCTCGGGGAGTGCTTCGGCGATGACCGCGGCACGGGTTCCACCTGCATGGAGCAAGTCGATGAGGTCGGCCAGTGCGGAGGAGTCCCACACCTTGCCTTGCGTGCCGAGGCGCAGGATGACGATGTCGTCAGGAGGTGTTTGCTGGGCAAACTGCTGGCCAAGGTCGAAGAATCCCGTTTCGATGCCGGCGAGGCGATGGCCGGTGAACAGCAGCGCGGCGGCGACGGCCATGAGCAGCGCGACGCGCCCCGTGGTGGCAGCCAGGCTGCCCGCAAGCTTGTCCCGGGAGAACATTACAAAATAGTATGCAGATCGTGTCAGTGGCGGTGAGAACCACGTTGTGGTTTTGCGGCCGGCACTGCGCCCTGGGTCCCGCTTCGACCTGCCACCACCTTTGGACGAGGCCGCACATGGCAAAGGCTCAGCACGCATTCCTCTGCAGCGACTGCGGGGCCACGACCGTCAAATGGCAGGGCCAGTGCCCGGCCTGCGGCGGCTGGAACACACTGGAAGCCCGGCTTTCGCCCGGTCCGGTCGCGGCCGTGGCGGGGGTTGCCCCGGTGCGGCGCCTGTCCGAGGTCGGCGCAGGCTCGGTGGCACGCATCGACACCGGCCTCGTCGAGTTCAACCGGAGTCTCGGCGGCGGACTGGTCCCGGGTTCCGTGGTCCTCATCGGGGGTGATCCGGGTATCGGCAAGTCGACGCTGCTGCTCCAGGCCACAGCGTGCCTGAGTCAGCGCGGCGCGACGCTCTATGTCAGCGGTGAGGAGTCATTGGAACAGATCAGCCTGCGCGGCCAGCGCCTGGGCGTTGACCTGGCCGGTATCCTTGCGCTGGCCACGACGCGCCTGGAAGACGTCCTGGCGGCGCTCCGCGAGTCGAAGGCGGGCTGTGTCGTGATCGACTCGATCCAGACCATGGCGACGGACGGGGTGCCCTCGGCGCCGGGTACGCCCAACCAGCTGCGCAGCTGCGCCAGCGTACTGGTTCGGGTGGCCAAGCAGGAAGGCATTACCGTGGTGCTCGTCGGCCACGTCACCAAGGAGGGCTTGATCGCCGGGCCCAGGCTGCTGGAGCACATGGTCGATGCGGTGCTGTACTTCGAGAGCGAAACCGGCAGCCGTTATCGCATCCTCCGCGCGGTCAAGAACCGCTTCGGTGCGGCCAACGAGATCGGCATCTTCGTCATGACGGAGGGCGGCTTCCGCGAGGTGCGCAATCCTTCGGCGATGTTTGTCGCCCAGCGCGGCGCCGCGGTGCCCGGCAGCGCAGTGACCTCGGTTCATCAGGGCACCCGGCCGCTGCTCGTCGAGGTCCAGGCACTCGCGGACCAGACCAGCGGCCAGCCGCGGCGGGTGGCAATCGGCATGGATGGGGCCCGGCTGACCCTGCTTCTGGCGGTGCTCCACCGTCATGCCGGCATGACGACCCACCATCACGATGTCTTCGTCAATGTGGTCGGCGGGGTCCGCATCCTCGAAACCTCGGCAGACCTCGCCGCGCTGCTGGCCACGGTGTCGAGCCTGTCGGACCGGCCGCTGCCGCGTGATCTGCTGGTTTTCGGTGAAGTGGGGCTGGCTGGCGAGATCCGGCCGGTCGCATGGGGCGAGGAGCGGCTCAGGGAAGGCCTCAAGGCCGGATTCAGGCGGGCCATCGTGCCCCGCGCCAACCTGCCCCGTCAGCCGCTCGCAGGCATGGAAGTGACCGGTGTCGATGCCCTGCGTGATGTCATGCGGATGCTGCCGGCGCTGCATGCACTGGTGGACTGAAAATACCCCGGCCCAGCGGGTAGCGGTGTCGACAAGGTAGAATCGAGCGCTTTTCGGCCGCAGGACGGGCCCCGGTGACATGTTCGCGAAACTGACCGAAAGAATGCGTGGCGTGCTGGACCAGGTCCGGGGACGTGGTCGGCTGACCGAGGAAAATATCCAGGACGCGGTGCGCGAGGTTCGTCGGGCGCTCATCGAGGCGGATGTCGCGTTGCCGGTTGTGCGCGATTTCGTCGAGCAAGTCCGCCAGCGTGCGCTGGGTGAAGAAGTGCTGCGCAGCCTCACGCCCGGGCAGGCCTTCATCAAGATCATCCACGACCAGATGCGCGCGACGCTGGGCGAGGGCAATGCGGCGCTCGATCTGCGTCACCAGCCGCCGGCGGTCATCCTGCTGGCCGGCCTCCAGGGGGCCGGCAAGACGACCACGGCGGCCAAACTGGCGCTGTTCATCCAGGAAAGGCTGGGCAAGCGGGTCGGCCTGACCAGCACCGATATCCAGCGTCCGGCGGCCATGCTTCAGCTCGAGCGACTGGCTGAATCGGTGGGCGCGGGCTTCCACAAGGCCGAACCGCAACGGGGCGCGCTGAATATCGCCCGCGATGCGCTCGCGCACGCCCGTCGTGTGCAGTGGGATGTGCTCATCGTCGATACGGCCGGCAGGAGCCGGCTCGATGCGCCGCTGCTGGATGAACTGCGGCAGATGGGTGCTGACACCGATCCCGTCGAGACGCTGTTCGTGGTCGACAGCATGGCCGGGCAGGATGCGGTCAATGCGGCGCGCGCCTTTGCCGATGCCCTGCCCCTGACCGGCGTGGTGCTGACCAAGACGGATGGTGACGCCCGCGGTGGTGCGGCCCTCTCGGTCAAGGCGGTGACCGGACAGCCGATCAAGTTCATGGGTACCGGTGAGGCGGTCGGCGAGTTCGAGCCGCTCCACCCCGACCGGCTGGCCTCGCGCATCCTCGGAATGGGCGATGTACTGAGCCTGGTCGAGGAGGTCCAGCGCAAGGTCGATCAGGGCAAGGCGGCTGCCCTGGCGCAAAAAGTCTCAGCCGGCAAGGGCTTCGACCTTGACGACCTGAGGACGCAGCTGGAGCAGATCGTCGGCATGGGGGGGGTTGGCAGCATGCTCGACAAGCTGCCCCTGCCCGGCAACATCGACCCGGCACGGCTGGCCGGTCAGGTCGACAGCCGCATGCTGCGGCGCCAGATCGCCATCATCAGCGCCATGACGCCCCGGGAGCGTCGCCAGCCGCGCATCATCGATGGCTCGCGACGGCGCCGGATTGCGGCCGGTTCGGGGCTGCCGGTGCAGGACGTCAACCGGTTGCTCAAGCAGCACATGCAAATGCACAAGATGATGAAGAAGGCTGGCAAGGGCGGGTTCCGACGCCTTCTCGGCAGCCTCTCCGGCAGGGCCGGGGGCCGGCCTCCGGGGCTTCGGTAGCGGGGGCCGTGTAAACGGGGCGATTTTCGAGTAGGATTCACCGTTTACGTGGGCAGCTAAACGGTGGCGCCTCGCCCGAGGCCCGCTGCCGCCGGGTGCCCTGTCAGCCGAAGGAAAGCAAGCAATGGTTACGGTTCGTCTGTCCCGTGGTGGTGCCAAGGGCCGGCCCTTCTATCACATCGTCGTCAGCGACAGCCGCCGCGCCCGTGATGGTCGCTACATCGAGAGAATCGGTTTCTTCAACCCCATCGCGACCAGTGGCGAAGAAAAGCTGCGCCTGGATCTGGTCCGCCTGGACCACTGGGTGGGCGTTGGTGCGCAGGTGTCCGATCGCGTCGCGACGCTGGCGCGTGATTATCGCCGGCAGCAGCAGTCGACGGCCGCTGCCGCCTGATTGATCTGACGACTCCGGTCACGGGACGCTGCCTTGCGGGCCTGTCCGCATGACCACGGATTCCACAGAGCGGGTGCGGGTCGGGCGGGTCGGCGGGCCGTTCGGTGTCCGTGGCTGGGTGCGGGTCGAGTCCTGGACCCGACCGCCGGCCAACATCCTCGACTATGTGCCCTGGTGCCTGGTCGGGCCCGGCGCCGGGCGGCGATCCGTGTCACTGCGGGGCAGCAAGGTGCAGGGTAACGGCATCGTTGTCCTGCTGGAGGGGGTCAACGACCGCGAAGACGCGCTGCGTCTGCGGGGCATGGAGATCGAGGTGCCGAAAGAGCGGCTTGGCCCACCAGGGCCTGCCGAGTTTTTCTGGCACGACCTCGAGGGCATGGAGGTCTGCAACCTGTCCGGTGACCGGGTGGGCTGCGTCAGCCACCTGTTCGATGCCGGGCCCAATGACGTCCTGGTGGTGGAGGGTCTGCGCAGGCGCCTGATACCGTTTCTTTACGGAACGGTCATACGCGACGTGGATCTGGCCCGCAGGCGCATCACGATCGACTGGCTGGATGATCTGTGAGGGCGGGGTGAAATTTGGACATTGCGGTGGTCACCCTGTTTCCCGAGATGCTGGATCCGGTGCGCCGCTGGGGCGTGTCCGGGCGGGCGGTGCAGCGTGGCCTGCTGCGCCTGCACGGCATCGATCCCAGATCGTTCGCCACCGATGCGCATGGCACCGTCGACGACCGTCCCTACGGTGGCGGCCCCGGCATGGTGATACGGGTCGAGCCCTATGCCTCGGCGATCGAAGCCGCGTGCCGCCAGGTTCCTGCGGGCGCACCGGTGGTGTTCCTCAGCCCGCAGGGCCGCCGCCACGATCAGTCCGTTGCCGCACGGCTGGCGCGGTTGCCTGGCCTGGTGCTGGTGTGTGGCCGCTATGAGGGCTTTGACGAACGGCTCGTGGAAATGGCGGCTGACGAGGAACTTTCGGTCGGAGACTTCGTGCTGAGCGGTGGCGAGATCCCGGCCATGGTGGTGATAGACAGCGTGGTGCGCCTGCTGCCGGGCGTGCTCGGTGACGGGCAGTCGGCGGTCGAGGACTCTTACGCGACCGGGTTGCTCGACCATCCCCACTACACCCGGCCCGAGGAGATTGCGGGCCGCGCCGTGCCCCGTGTTCTGGTCAGCGGCGACCATGAACAGATCCGTCGCTGGCGGCGCAAACAGGCCCTGGGGCGGACATTGCAGCGGCGCCCCGATCTGCTGGCGGGCATCGACCTCGGCGCCGAGGACCGCGCGCTGCTCGATGAGTACGTCGAAGAGCAGCGGGCTGCAGGGCAAAATATCGGCAGCGTGGCCTGCCATTGAAGGCATCGGTATGATTACGGGTCCGGCAGGGCTCCGGCTGGCAATAACGGGAAAGCGATCATGGCAAACATCATTGAAAAACTTGAAGCAGAAGGCCTGAGAAAGGACATTCCGGACTTTGCCCCCGGCGATACGGTTGTCGTCCAGGTGCGCGTCAAGGAAGGTAACCGCGAGCGTCTGCAGGCATACGAGGGCGTGGTCATCGCCCGGCGCAACCGTGGGCTGAACTCATCGTTCACGGTGCGCAAGGTGTCGCACGGTGAAGGGGTCGAGCGGGTCTTCCCGCTGCACAGCCCGACAGTTGCCGAAATCAAGGTCAAGCGGCGTGGCGACGTGCGTCGCGCCAAGCTCTACTACCTGCGTGAGCGCAGTGGCAAATCGGCCCGGATCCGCGAAAAGGTCTGACACACGGCCTCGAGGGGGACCGGGCGCTGGCGATGTCCGTTCCCACGGCCATCGGTGGGGCAGGGCGCCGTTTGCAGGCCTGCCGGCCGTCATGTTGCTGCTGCTGTCGCCGTTCTTCGGGCTGGGTGGCTGTGCCAGCATGGCGTCGTCGGCTGCCAGCGACCTGGCCGGAAACCTGACGGGCGCGATCCTCGGCCACGAGGATCCCGTACTCGTCGCCGAGGCGCTGCCCGCATACCTCCTGCTCCTCGATGCCATGGCTGCGCCTCCAGATGCGTCTTCCGGCGTGCTCGATGCGGCAGCACGCCTGTACGCGCTCCATGCCGGCGTCTTCCTGCCGGAGGGTGAACGCGCACTCACGGGGGCCCGACGCGCGCGCAACTATGGCGAGCGGTCGCTGTGCGTCGCCAGTTCCGAGGCTTGCGGGCTTGATGCGTTGGCGTACCCGGAGTTCCATGCGCGCATCGCCGCGCTTCCCGCGCGCAGTGCCGATGCACTCTACAGCTATGCGCTCGGCCTGCTGGTGTACATCCGGGCCGACAGCAGCAACTGGCAAACGCTCACGGCCCTGCCGCGGGTGGAGGCATGCCTGCTGCGGTTGCTGGAGATCGGTCCGGCGTCGATCATCGGTAATGTCAATGCCCACCTTGGCGTGCTGAACACCATCCGCCCGCCGGCGCTGGGCGGAAAACCCGAGGATGGCAGGGTTTATTTCGAGCGCGCGATCGCGCAGACGGGTGGCCGTGATCTCGGCATCAAGGTCGAGTTCGCGCGCAGCTATGCCCGGCTGGTCTATGATCGAGAACTGCACGACCGGCTTCTCAACGAGGTGCTGGCGGCCGGTGTGCGCCAGGCGGAACTGACCCTGCTCAATACCCTGGCCGTCCGCCAGGCGCGTGATCTCCTCGACAGCGCCGACGATTTTTTCTGAGTGACCGACCAAGGAACCTGACCACATGAACCTGCGCCTTGCCGCACCCTTCCTGACCATTGTGATGGTTTTCGGCGGTCTGCTGCCGGTGCCGGCACTGGCCGTGGACATCAAGATCGCGACGGTCGCGCCGGAAGGTTCGACATGGATGAAGGAAATGCGCGCAGCTGCCCGGCAGATCAAGGAGCGAACCGCAGGCCGCGTGTCATTCAGGATCTACGGTGGCGGGATCCAGGGCAACGAGAAGAAGGTCCTGCGCAAGATCCGTATCAACCAGTTGCAAGGTGGCGCCTTTACGTCGATGGGGCTTGTCGAGCGTTATCCGGACATCGTGGTCTATGGACTGCCCATGCTTTTCGAGTCGCAGGATGAGGTCGACCATGTGCGCGCACGTTTTGACGCACGACTCGTGAAGGGGCTGGATGAGGCGGGTTTTGTCTCCTATGGCTTTGCGGGTGGCGGGTTCGCCTACCTGATGACCAACGCACCCGTCAGCCGCCTTGATGACCTCAAAGGACAGAAGATATGGGTCCCTGAGGGCGATGAACCGAGCTATGTGGCGATGCAGTCGCTGGGGCTTTCGCCGATCGTTTTGCCGCTCACGGACGTCATGACGGCGCTGGAAACCGGGCTGCTCAATATCGTTGCCATGTCGCCGGTGGGAGCGATCGTCCTGCAGTGGCATACCAAGACAAGCCATATCACCAACCTGCCGCTGAGTTACACGCAGGGTCTGCTGGCGATCGACAAACGTGCGCTGGCGGGTGTCAGCGCTGACGACCAGGCCGTGATTCGTGAGGTGATGACGGCACTCTACGCCCGCTTCGATGCACAGAACCGCGAAGACAACCTGGCAGCCATGGAAGCGCTCAAGGCGGCAGGCCTCGAGGTCGTCGAGACGGATCCCGCCGAGGTGGCCCGCTGGCGTCAGGCGGTGTCGGCCAGTGTCGACAAGCTTGTTGCCGAGGGGCCGATCTCCGATGAGTTGCTCACGGAGATTCGCTCGACCCTCGCCGAGTTTCGCCAGCGCCGGACAGGCCCGTCACGGTGATAGCCGACCAGCACGACACCGTCCCGTTCGGACGCGCCGAGAAAATTGGCCGCTGGTTCGAGAATGTACTGCTCGTGGGACTGCTCTCGGGCATGATCGGGCTGGCGGGCTGGCAGGTCGTCATGCGCGTTGCGGCTGGCACGGGGGTTGCGTGGGCCGATGAGTCGCTGCGGCTGATGGTGCTGTGGGCAGCCATGGCGGGTGCCATTGCCGCGAGCCGGGATGATGCCCACCTGCGCATCGACCTGGTCTCCCGTTACCTGCCGCCCAGGGGCCGGCTGGTCGCTGCCAGCCTCGTTGATCTGTTCGCCGCGCTCGTTGCCGGTATGCTGGCCTGGTATTCAGCGGCTTTCGTCGGCGAGTCGCGCGAGTACGGTGACCTCCTGCTGGGTGACCTGCCAGCCTGGCCGTTCCAGGCCGTGCTGCCCGTGGCTTTCGCGCTGATCGGCTATCGCTACCTCATCTGGGCGGGCCGGCGCGTGCTGGGGCTCTTCAGCCGGCCGGCCGGCCTGTGATACTGACCGGGCTGCTGCTTGTCCTGCTGGCGGTGCTCGGCGCGCCGCTGTTCGCCATCATCGGCGCCGGGGCGCTGCTCGGCTACATGCGGGCCGGTATCGATCTCAGCGCCGTGGCGATCGAGATCTTCGGTATCGCCGAGACGCCGATACTGCTCGCCATCCCGTTGTTCACCTTTGCAGGCTATCTGCTGTCCGAAAGCCGGGCCGCGGAGCGCCTGGTGCGGCTCAGCGAGGCGCTGCTTGGCTGGTTGCCAGGCGGGCTGGCGATGGTGGCAGTAGCGACCTGCTCACTGTTCACGGCGTTCACCGGGGGTTCCGGTGTGACCATCATTGCCATCGGTGCGCTGCTGTATCCGGCGCTCGTCAAGGCTGGCTACCCCGAACGTTTCACGCTCGGGCTGGTGACATCCTCCGGCAGCCTCGGGTTGCTGTTTGCCCCTTCGTTGCCGTTGATCCTCTACGGCATCGTGGCGGAGGTTCCCATCGACGAGTTGTTCATTGCCGGGATCCTGCCGGGTATCCTGATGATGGCGGCGCTGGCGATTTTCTGTATCTGGACGGGCCAGGGCAGTCGCCGCCCGATCAGTGCGTTCTCGCTGCGCGATGTCGGCGGTGCCGTGCGCGCTGCGGCATGGGAGTTGCCGCTTCCGATCGTCGTGCTCGGCGGCATCTACAGCGGCCTGCTTGCAGTGTCCGAGGCCGCCGCTGCGACCGTCGTCTACGTGCTGGTGATCGAGGTGTTCGTCTATCGGGAGATCGCGCTGTCCCGCCTGCCGCAGATCGTCCGCGAGTCCATGGTGCTGGTTGGCGGTATCCTGCTGATCCTCGGCATTTCGCTGGCATCGACCAACTACATGATCGACCAGCAGATGCCGCAAAAGCTGCTTGCCCTGGTCAGTGAGCACGTGAATGGACGGACGAGCTTCCTGTTGCTGCTGGTCGGTTTTCTCATGGCGCTGGGTTGCATCCTCCACATTTTCTCCGCCCTCGTTCTGGTGGTGCCGTTGATACTTCCGGTGGCCAGCGGCTTTGGTATCGATCCCGTGCACTTGGGTATCATCTTCGTCGCGACCATGGAACTCGGCTACCTGTTGCCGCCGATTGGCCTTAACCTCTACATTTCGAGCTACCGCTTCAACCAGCCGGTGATGCAGGTGTGCCTGGCGACCCTGCCGTTCATGCTGATCCTGCTGGCGGCCGTGTTCATGATTGCGTTCATCACGCCCCTGTCGCTGGGCCTGCTGGACCGCTGAGGAGGGGATGATGGGTCTCCATGGACGTGGACTGCTTCTGTGCCCGCTGCTGTTCCTGCTGTCTCTGCCGCCACTGGCTGCGGCGCGTCCGGTGACCGACTTCCTCCGCCTTCCGGAGGGGTTCGTCGCGGAAGTCCTCGTTTCCGGCCTCGATGATGCGCGGTCGATGGCGCTGGGCGAGGAGGGGACGCTGTTTGTCGGTACGCGCCGGGCAGGGCATGTCTACGCGGTGCGCGATGCGCTGGGTGGCAAACCGCAAGTCATCCGGCTTCTCACGGGGCTCAAGATGCCCAATGGCGTGGCCCTCCATGAAGGCACCCTGTACGTCGCGGAGCCGCGGCGCATCCTGCGCCTGCCGGATGTCGAGGCCCGCCTCGATGCGCCACCCCAACCCGAGGTGGTGGTGGATGACCTGCCGTTCAAGGGCATGCTGCACGCCTGGAAGTACATCGCCTTTGGCCCTGATGGGTATCTCTATGTTCCAATTGGTGCGCCATGTAATGTATGTGAAAACAATGAGTTTGGTATTTTTCTTCGTATGAAGCCTGATGGTTCGGCGCGCGAAGTCTATGCCACCGGGGTACGCAACAGCGTCGGGTTTACCTGGCATCCTCGCACCGCTGAGTTGTGGTTTACCGACAACGGTCGGGATCTCATGGGCGATGACATCCCGCCGTGCGAACTCAACCGTGCCCCGCGTGCGGGGCTTGATTTCGGATTCCCTTACTGCCATGGCGGCGTGGTCCCCGACCCCGAGTTCGGCGCACTGGGGCGTTGTGAGGATGCCGTGCCACCGGTACAGGCCCTGGCGCCGCATTCGGCGCCACTGGGTGTGAGGTTCTATACGGGCACGATGTTCCCGGCCGAGTATCGGGGTCAGGTGCTGATTGCCGAGCACGGTTCATGGAACCGCAGCAAGGCTGCGGGTCCCACCGGCTACCGGATCACGCGGGTCACCCTTGAGGGCCATGTGGCGACCGCCTACCAGCCCTTCATTGAGGGCTGGGCCCGCGATGGGGAAGTGCATGGGCGGCCCGTCGACCTGCTTGTCGCCCCTGACGGCGCCTTGCTCGTCAGCGATGACAAGGCCGGTGTCATCTACCGGATCAGCTATCGTCACCGCCGCTGAGCGCGGCAGGAGTCCGAACATGAGTCTGCTGCGTCTGCTCGGCAAGCTGGCAACGGCCGTATGGCTCGGCTTGAATACGCTGCGCCGTGTATTGCACCTGATCCTGCTCATGATGGTCTTCTCCATCATCGCCGCGGTCTTCGTCGACGAACCACGGCCGATACCCGAGTCCGCGGCCTTGCTGCTCGACCCGTCCGGCACCCTCGTCGAACAGCTGACCGGCACGTCCTTCGACCGCGCGCTGGCGGAACTCGATGGCAGCCTGGTGCGCGAGACGCTGCTCCGCGATGTGGTCGAAAGCATCGATCTGGCACGTGAAGATGACCGCATCAAGGTGCTCGTGCTCAACCTGGATGGCCTCGGTGGCGGGGGGCTTGCCAAGCTGCAGTCGGTGCGCGAGGCCCTGATGCGTTTCCGTGCGACGGGCAAGCAGATCATCGCCGTCAATGGATCGTACGACCGTGACCAGTACTATCTCGCCTCGGCGGCTTCAGAGGTCATCATGGATGACCTCGGGATCGTCTATCTCGAAGGTTACGAGTATTTCCGTACCTACATGCGCGGTGCGCTGGAAAAGCTGTCGATAGACCTCAACGTATTCAGGGTGGGGGAATACAAGTCTTTCGTTGAGCCATTCATCCGCGACGATATGTCTGCCGAGGACAAGGAGGCGAGCGCCCGCTGGTTGAACAGCCTGTGGGGGACATGGACCCGGGACGTGCTTGCCGCGCGGGATATCGACGCGGCGGTGCTTGCGGACTACATCAACCGATTCCCTGATCGCATCGAGGACGCCCGGGGGCACGCTGCCCAGGCGGCGCTCGATGCCGGGCTGGTTGATCGCCTGATGGATCGCCCGGCCATCGATGAATATCTCACCACCCTGGTCGGCGAAAGTGAAAACGGGGACCGCCCATTCAGTGCCGTGGGTTTCGGCGACTATGTCCGCACCATGCGCAAGATGCGGATGCCGACCGGTGCGAAAAAAGGCAATGTTGCCGTGGTCGTGGCCTCGGGAATGATCGTCGACGGTGAAGCCGCCCCGGGGACCGTGGGCGGCGACAGCATGGCGGCGGTGTTGCGCGAGGTTCGTCTCGATGATGCCATCGATGCGGTCGTCCTGCGCATCGACAGTCCCGGCGGCAGCATGTACGCCTCCGAGGTCATCTTTGACGAGGTGGTGGCGCTGAAGGCTGCGGGGAAGCCGGTGGTCGCGTCGATGAGTGCGGTGGCCGCCTCCGGGGGCTACTACATCGCCATGCCGGCGGATGAGATCTGGGCGGCCGAGACGACCATCACCGGTTCCATCGGCGTCGGTGCACTGGTGCCGACGGTGCAGCGGGGCCTCGGTCGGCTGGGCCTCAATGTCGACGGGATCGGCACGACGCCGATGGCTGGCCAGGCGCGGCTTGATCGCGAACTGGGCGATGGTGTGCGGCGTGTCATCAAGGCCAGTATCGAAGACGCCTATGCGATCTTCGTTGGCAAGGTGGCCGCTTCCAGGCAGATGTCGGTGGAGCGCGCTGACGGCCTCGCCCGAGGCCGTGTATGGGTCGGCAGCGATGCCCTCGATCTGGGGCTCGTCGACCACCTGGGTGGGTTGGAGCAGGCGGTCTCTGCCGCCGCGACGCGGGCTGGCCTCGACGATGGTGAGTATGACGTCCGCTATCTGGATGGCGAGCAGTCGCTGAGACAACGCCTGCTGCAGCGCCTGGCGAGCGCCGCGGTGGGTGGGCTGTACCAGACGGGTCTGGGGTCGGCCGTGGGAGGCAGCGGAGATGGCTTGCTGCGCGCCACGGTGCGGGCACTGGATCGCGAATGGACCAATCTGGCACGGCTCAATGACCCGCGGGGCCTCTATCTGCATTGCCTGTGCATGACCGACTGAGCCTCGGTACGGTGCGGAGCAGGGTTGGTCGTGGGTCACCGGTATCAGCGGTGTCCCTCGACGATCTCGGCCCAGTAGGTGTTGCCCTGGTCGAAGCGTGACGGCCAGCGGGCCCCGACGCGCGGGTTGAACATCAGCACCAATGCAAAGCACTCGGTCAGGTCGCCGTCGACGCCCGGCACGCCACCCAGCCGATAGCACATGCGGTCATCCTTGCCGGCGTTGCCCTCCGTGCGCCAGCTGCCCGTCACGCCTTGCGGGCTGCTGATGGTCCTGTCGGGGTGGAACTGTGCATCGACGATGACCACCTCCTTTCCGACCCGGATCTCGTAACGGGAGGTGTTGTTGAACAGGAACGTCCAGTAATCGGGGTGTGCATCCCCCTCCAGCGGGTGCGGGCGCCCCTCGATGAAGCTGACCGCGATCTGCAATCCGTCATGGCCCTTGACGGGGGAAAAACGGTACAGAACCTTGCCGAACTCGAGCGGATCGTCGGCAGTCGGCGGCAGGCAATGCAGCCATTCGTAGGGGTGTACGCCGACGCGCTCCAGCGCATAGCAGAAATTCCGCTTGTCACGCAGGCGCCAGATGCCCTGCAAACCGCGGTTGTTGCCGGTGATCGTGCCATCCTCGTTGAAATAGGCAACGAATGTATAGGTGCCGTCGGCGCCGTGGGGCAGGGTGAACCTGATGGTGTGCGTCATGTACTGCGCCCAGAATGCCGGGTGCTCCTCGCGCAGCGACGCATCCGGGCCGCCGGTCGTTTGCCCGCCGGGGGAGGTCAGGTCCCAGTCGACCGAGCCGCTGGCGCGCATGACGAATGCCGTGAGCGCCAGAACCTTGTCTGCCGGAAGGTCGACGGCCGGCATGGCGTTGCCCGGCAACGTCGCAGCAGGGTTTTGTACATATCGGGCAAACAGGTCTGGCGTCCATTGGCGGTCGCTGCCGCGCAGTGCATCGGAGTAGGTGAAGCCCGGCGCGCTGCCAACCTTGCGGCGGAAGAGTTCGAAGAGGTTGGGGCCCGTCATCGCCGCCTGGCCCTTGCGCAACGTGTGGCAGAACGCACAATACTGCTGCCACGTCTGCTCGCCGGAGATCGGGTCGGCCTGGCGAAGTGTCTCCTCGGTGTAGGGCTCGGCGCCGGCCGCCAGCGACCACATGAGCAGGGCCATGCCGAGCCATCTGATCCGGATGTCCATCCTTTACCTCTCCATCATGTCCGCATGGTGCCTCGACGGCCGATGATACGGCGGACGGTGGCTGAGGAGCCGTGGGCGGCAGGGGCTGTCTACACCGTGGAAGGTTCGTGGCCCGGGAATGGCGGTGCCAGCCAGGCAACAAGCCGGGCGGGCGCATGGCCAACCGTTCGCCAGTCTGCGCACTCGAGTTCGAAGAGCGCGGCGCCGGTGGGCGGCAGGGCATCGACTGCCCCTGCGCTCAGCCGTCCGGCGAGTATCGACAGTCCGGGGTTGTGGCCGCAGAGGATGACATCGGCGAAAGCCTCTTCCTGCCGTGCGAGCACGGCCAGGATTCCATCGGCGGAGGCCAGGTAGAGGGTTGGCTCGCGCTGGATGAACTCGGTGGGGTATCCCAGTGCCTGCGCCACCAGGCGCGCGGTGGCGCGTGTTCGCTCTGCGGCGCTGGCGAGGATCAGGGTGGGGCGCGCGGCCCGCGCCTTGAGCGTCCGCCCGAGGGCCCGGGCCTCGGCTTCGCCGCGCGGACTCAGCACGCGATGGCGATCCATGGCCTCGTCGGTCGCCGGCAGGGCGTGGGCGTGGCGCAGCAGTGTCAGCCGGCGCATCGCGGACCTCCGTCAGAACAGGCCGGTTTCCAGCCTTGCTGCCTCTGACATCATGTGCTGACTCCAGGGCGGGTCGAAGACCAGGTCGACATCGACCTCACCGGCGGTGGGGATCACGCGGACGCGCTCGCGCACGTCCTCGACGAGGATCTCGCCCATGCCGCAGCCGGGTGCCGTGACCGTCATCCGGATGCGCACGTTGCGGGTGCCGTCAGGTTGTCGTGCGATGGCGCACTCGTAGACCAGGCCCAGATCGACGATGTTGACCGGGATCTCGGGATCGAAGACTGTGCGCAGTTGCGCATAGACCAGTGCCTCGAACTGTTCGTCGCTGGCCCCTTCCGGCAGCGCCGGTGGTTCGGGCGTGTCCTTGCCGAGGGCATCCGCATCGCGTCCCGCGACGCGGATCAGGTTGCCCTCGAAGTAGACGGTGAAGCTGCCACCCATCGCCTGGGTGATATAGACCAGCGAGTCCCGGGGCAGCGTGATGGGAATGCCCGAGGGCACGAGCAGGCCCTCGACGTCGCGGCGCACGACCGCCGGCTCGTTGTCGTATCCGTTCATGGTGCTGAGGTGTTTCGGGTTTCGGTTGTCACGGTCTCGCGGTTGTCATCGAGTGCCGCCGTCAGTGTCTGCCAGGGCAGGGTGGCGCAGCGGATCCGCGAGGGGAAATCGAGCACGCCGGACAACGAGGCCAGTTCACCCCCCGGTCCGGCACCCGGGGGCCTGTCGAACATGCCGAGGAAGTCGTGCACGAGCGATCTGGCCGCGGCCTGCCCCTGTCCATGGATCGCATCCATCATCATGGATGCGGATGCCATGCAGATTGCGCAGGCGCTGGCCTCGAAGGTGCCATCGGCGATGAAGTCGCCATCCATCTTGATGTAGAGCGTGATTTTGTCACCGCACAGCGGGTTATGCCCCGTGGCCACATGCTGACAGTTCTCCATGCGCCCGAAGTGGTGCGGATGCCGGCTGTGATCGAGAACGATCTTGCGGTAGAGCCCGGTGAGCGACTCGTGTGCAGCGACTTTCACCCGAGCATCCTCACGGCGACCTCCAGTGCTTCCATGAGGCGGTCGATGTCGGCCGGGGTGTTGTATAGCGCGAAAGAAGCACGCGCCGTGCCAGCGATGCCAAAACGGGTCATGACAGGCATCGCGCAGTGGTGCCCGGCCCGGATGGCCACGCCGCGCTGATCGAGCACGGTGCCGAGATCGTGCGGATGGATGCCCTCGATGTTGAAAGAAACCAGCCCGGCCTTGTTCGGTGCGGTGCCGATGAATTGCAGGCGGTCGACGCTTTCGAGTTGCCGGGTGGCGTAGTCGAGGAGCATCGCCTCATGGCGGGCGATGGCGGCCATGCCGATGCCCTGCAGGTAGTCGATGGCTGCGCCAAGGCCGATGGCCCCGGCAATGTGCGGTGTGCCGGCCTCGAACCGGTACGGCAGGTCGTTGTACGTCGTGCCGTCGAAGCTGACTGTCAGGATCATGTCGCCGCCACCCTGAAACGGCGCCATCCGCTCGAGTATTGCCTCACGTCCGTAGAGCACGCCGATGCCCGTCGGGCCGCACATCTTGTGACCCGAGAAGGCGTAGAAGTCGCAGTCCAGTGCCTGTACGTCAACAGCCTGGTGGGCGATGGCCTGGGCGCCGTCGATCAGCACCGGGATACCACGCGCGCGACATGCGGTGATGATTTCTCCAATCGGGTTGACGGTGCCGAGGGCGTTGGATACGTGGGCGACGGCCACGAGGCGCGTGCGCTCGCCGAGCAGCGCGTGGAACGACTCCATAACCAGTTCGCCGGTATCGGTGATGGGGACCACGCGCAGCACGGCCCCGGTGCGCTGGGCGAGAAGCTGCCAGGGCACGATGTTGGAGTGGTGTTCCATGGCCGAGATGAGTACTTCGTCGCCAGCCCCGATCGTCTGCCCCAGCGAATACGCGACCAGGTTGATCGCTTCGGTCGTCCCGCGCGTGAAGATGACCTCGCGAGTGGAGCGGGCGTTGAGAAAACGGCGCACGGTATCGCGTGCGCTCTCGTAGAGGTCCGTGGCTTCGTGACTCAGCGTATGGACGCCGCGGTGGACGTTGGCATGGTGTCGGGCGTAATAGTCGTCTATGGCGTGAATGACGCTGTGCGGGTGCTGGCAGGATGCCGCATTGTCGAGATAGACCAGCGGCTGGCCATTGACCTGTCGGCCGAGGATCGGGAAATCGGCCCGTATGGCCGCGACGTCCAGTGCGGCTGTCGCAGGCGGTGCGGTCAGGGGATGCGGCATCATGATGTCTCCGTGGCGGCGCGGGACAGGCGCGCTTCGACGAGGGCATCGAGAGGGGCGTCCAGTGCGCCGATGCCAATGCGCTGGGCGATTTCGCCGGCGAATGCCCGTAGCAGCATGCGGGTGGCATCAGCCAGCGTCAGGCCCCGTGAACGCAGATAGAACAGCGCGTTGGGGTCGAGCCGGCCAGTTGTCGCGCCGTGGCTGCAGCGAACGTCGTCGGTGAAAATTTCCAGTTCCGGCCTGGTATCGATCTCCGCCCGGTCGGAAAGCAGCAGGTTGCGGTTGTTCAATCGGGCATCGGCCCCGCCTGCGCCGTCATGGACGACCACCTTGCCGTTGAATACCCCATGACCGCGGCCATCGAGGATCCCGTGGAAGACCTCGCGGCTGCAGGTCTGCCTGCCACGGTGTTCGACTCGCGTCTGGTTGTCGATGTGTCGCTCGCCGTCGGCGATGAACAGGCCGTCGATGCGGGTGCTGGCACCTGAGCCATCCAGACTGACGTGGATTTCATGACGGCTCAGACGGGCACCGAGGTCCAGACTGACGATCGCCGCATCGGCTCCATCCTCCAGCGTGATCATGCTGCTGTCGAGCAATTGGGCGCTGTCGTCGGCGCCCTGCAGCCGGATGAGCCGCAGGCGGGCGCCGCGCCGGCAGCGGACGTGGCTGATGGTGTTCGACAGGCTGCCGGCACCCTGATGGTGCTGGAGCAGCAAGGTCAGGCTGCTGCCTGCACCCACCTCGATGATCACGCGGGGCTGGACCCAGACCTTTCGCTTGCGGGTGCCCACTCCGATGACCACCGGGTGTTCCACCACCGTGTCGTCCGCGACCCGCAACAGCAGCCCATCCTCGAGCAGTGCGGTGTTGATTGCCGCCAGCGCGCGATCGAGCCGCCCCGCACCATCGGCCAGCACCTCGAGTGCCAGTTGCCGGGCGCCCGCGTCGGCCGTGCGCAGCGTGTGCACGGCAAGGCCTGTGGTTCGGGCGGGGGCGTCGATGACGATGCCGTCGACGAGTTGGATGTGGGTTGCGCCGGGCAGCGCCAGCGGCACCATGGCGGAGGGCATTCCTGCGCCCGGTGTCTCCTCCTGGGCAGCGGGGTCCAGCCAGCTCAGGCTGCGCTGCATGAGCGCCTCGATGGGGGTGTAGCGCCAGTTCTCCGAGCGGGGTGCGGGCAGGCCGTGCCGGGCCAGGGTTTCCAGCGCGGCGCGCCGCTGTCCCGACAACCAGCCGAGCTCGGGCACGCGGTCCTGAACCCTGGCCGATGCGTTGCCATAGAAGTCTTGTGATTCGCTTGGGGCCATCGCTCGTTACCGCTACAGGTTAGCCGCGCGGAGCAGCTGGTCATAGCCGCCTGCTTCGAGGTCCAGCGCCAGCGTGCGGTCGCCGCTCTTGATGATCCGGCCGCCGGCGAACACGTGGACGAAGTCGGGCCGGATGTGGTCGAGCAGCCGCTGGTAGTGGGTGATCAGGACGAAGGCGCGATCGGGACGTCTGAGGCTGTTGACGCCATCCGCCACGACCTTCAGCGCATCGATGTCGAGGCCCGAGTCGGTTTCATCGAGGATGGCCAGGCACGGCTCGAGTACCGCCATCTGGAAAATCTCGTTGCGTTTCTTCTCGCCACCGGAAAAACCCTCGTTGACACCGCGGTTGAGGAAGCTGTCGCCCATCTTCATCATCTGCGCCTTGTCGCGGATGAAGCGCAGGAACTGGGCAGCATCCATCTCCGCCTGGCCATTGGCCTTGCGTCGGGCGTTGAGCCCGGCCCGCAGGAGATAGACATTGCTGACGCCAGGGATCTCGACGGGATACTGGAAGCCGAGGAAGACGCCGGCGCGGGCGCGTTCCTCTGGTGCCATGGCCAGCAAGTCGTGGCCGAGGAAATGGACCGATCCACCGGTCACCTCGTAGCCATCGCGGCCGGCCAGCACATGGGCGAGCGTACTCTTGCCCGAGCCGTTTGGTCCCATGATGGCGTGGACCTCGCCACCACGGACCGTCAGGTCAACGCCGTTGAGGATGCTCTTGCCGGCCACCGTGGCGCTGAGGCCGTCGATATGCAGTATTTCGCTCATTGCGTTGCGCCCGGCATCAGCCGACGGCGCCCTCCAGGCTGACGTTGAGCAGGTTCTGTGCCTCGACGGCAAATTCCATCGGCAGTTCACGGAAGACCTGCTTGCAGAAACCGTTGACGATCAGGTTGACCGCGTCCTCGGCGGACAAGCCGCGCTGCCGGCAGTAGAAAAGCTGGTCGTCGCTGATTCGCGACGTCGTCGCCTCGTGTTCGACGATGGCATCCGGGTTTTGTATCTCCATGTACGGGTAGGTATGTGCGCCACAGTCGCCGCCGATCAGCAGTGAATCGCACTGCGTGTAATTGCGGGCATTGCTGGCGCCGGGCAGGACCTTGACCAGCCCCCGGTAGGCATTCTGGGCACGCCCCGCCGATATGCCCTTCGATACGATCGTGCTGCGCGTGTTGCGTCCGATGTGGATCATCTTGGTGCCGGTGTCCGCCTGCTGCCGGTTGTTGGTCACGGCGACCGAATAGAACTCGCCAACGGCGTTGTCACCGCGCAGGATGCAGCTCGGGTACTTCCAGGTGATGGCCGAACCGGCCTCGACCTGGGTCCAGGAGATGCGCGAGTTGCTGCCACGGCAGTCGCCGCGCTTGGTGACAAAGTTGTAGATACCGCCGCGTCCTTCCTCATCGCCGGGGTACCAGTTCTGCACCGTCGAGTATTTGATCTGGGCATCCTTCAGGGCAACCAGTTCGACGACCGCTGCGTGCAGCTGGTTCTCGTCGCGTTGTGGCGCCGTGCAGCCTTCGAGGTAGCTGACATGGCTGCCTTCCTCGGCGATGATCAGCGTTCGCTCGAACTGGCCTGTCTTGGCTTCATTGATGCGAAAGTACGTCGACAGCTCCATCGGACAGCGCACCCCCTTGGGGATGTAGACGAACGACCCGTCGGTGAACACCGCGGCGTTCAGGCAGGCGAAGTAGTTGTCACGGTAGGGGACGACCGTGCCGAGGTATCGCCGGACCAGTTCGGGATGTTCGCGTGCCGCCTCGGAAAAAGAGCAGAAAATGACGCCCGCTTCAGCAAGCCGTGCCTTGAAGGTCGTCGTGACCGAGACGCTGTCGAAGACGGCATCGACGGCCACCCCGGCCAGCCGCGCCCGTTCGTGGAGCGGGATGCCGAGCTTTTCATAGGTTTCGAGCAGCTTGGGGTCGACTTCGTCCAGGCTGCGCGGGCCGGTGGGGGCTTTGGGTGCCGAGTAGTACGAGATGGCCTGATAGTCGATGGGCGGGTAGTCGAGGTGTGCCCACTTCGGTTCCTTGAGGGTCAGCCAGTGCCGGTAGGCCTTGAGCCGCCACTCGAGCAGGAAAGCCGGTTCCGCCTTCTTGGCGGAAATGAAGCGGATGATGTCCTCGGACAGGCCGGGCGGCACGGTATCGGATTCGAGATCCGTGACGAAACCATGCCGGTAACGGCGGCTGACCAGGTCTTCGATGCTTGTTGGTGTGGTGCTCATGGGCGTCCTCATGAGTGGGTCGGCAGCTTCACGCCGCGACCGCGCGGGTGACCGGGCGTGGGCGACAGATAGGCGAACTCACGTGGTGGATCAGCGAGGTCGGCGAGCGTGACATGCTCGAGTGCACTGACGATGACGCGGTTGATGCCTTGCCAGGCATGACCCACCGGGCAGCCCTCTTCGAGGTCGCAATGGCTGTCCAGCGTGCTGCATTCGGTGATGGCGAGCGGGCCCTCGAGGAGATGCAGGATCTCCATGGCCGTGATGCGGCCCGCCGGCCGAGCCAGCCGGTAGCCCCCCTCGGCGCCGCGCAGTGAGTTGACCAGCTCGCCGCGCGCCAGCACCTTGAGGAGCTTCTGGGTGGTCGGCAAGGCGACGCGTGTTGCGGCGGCGACTTCGCTGGCGGAACACGCGCGATCGTGGTGTGCCGCCAGGTAGACGAGGATCATGGTGCCGTAGTCGGTCAGTCGGCTGATTCGCAACACGGCCGGGCTCCGGGGTTCATATAGGACTATCTTAGTCCAAATCAGGCCGTGGGTGAACCGGGGCGGCGGTCGCGCCACGGTCTTGAGGGTGATTTGCTATCCTAGCCGGCCACCGGCGGGCAGGATTTTCCGCGCCGGCCGGTGTTTTCCAGAGGACCAGGAATGACTGCAGTGGCCTGTACCGTCCCAGCCCGGGGCAGGGTGATCCCTTGACTGACGGCGGTCAGGACGACAACGTCATCGATGTCAGCGGCCTGCATTTCCGTCGCGCTGGCCGGCCGATCTTCGCGGGGCTGGACCTCACCATCCGGCGTGGCAGCATCACGGCGATCATGGGGCCGAGCGGGACCGGCAAGACGACCTTGCTGCGCATGATCACCGGCCAGTTGCGCCCCGAGTCGGGCAGGGTGCGCGTCAGCGGCCAGGATGTCCCCACATTGTCACGCCGCGAGGTCTATGCCCTGCGGCGCCAGATGGGCATGCTGTTCCAGAACAGCGCGCTGCTCACCGACCTCAGCGTCTACGACAACGTGGCCTTTCCGCTGCGCGAGAACACCGACCTGCCTGAAAGCCTGATCCGGCATGTCGTGCTGATGAAGCTGCACTCCGTGGGGCTGCGTGGGGCCGCCCGGCTGATGCCGGCCGAGCTGTCCGGGGGCATGGCCCGTCGCGTGGCCATGGCACGGGCCATCGTCCTCGATCCGCAGGTCCTGCTCTACGACGAGCCTTTTTCCGGGCTGGATCCCATTTCGCTGGGCGTGATCCTGCGCCTTATCCGCCTCAACAACGACGCGCTGGGCCTGACCAGCGTTGTCGTCTCCCACGATGTCGCCGAGATATCGGCCATCGCCGATCACTGCTACGTGATATCCGAGGGCAAGGTCATCGCAGCGGGTACGCCGGCAGAGTTGACGGCCAGTGATTCAGACCTCGTCAGGCAGTTCATGACGGGTGCCGCCGATGGTCCGGTGCCGTTCCACTACCCGGCGCCGGACTATCGCCGGCAACTGCTTGGGGATGACCGGTGATGCGCGGCAACGGATTGTTCCAGGCGCTGGCCGAATCGGTTCGCAAGCTCGGTGCCGCGTCGCTGTTTCTGGTGGAAATCCTCGGTGATGCGCCACGGGCACTCGGCAGGCCGCTGCTCGTCATGCAGCAGATCCGCAACGCTGGCCTGCTGTCACTGGTGATCATCATGACTTCGGGGTTCTTCGTCGGCATGGTGATCGGGTTGCAGGGCGTCGATGCACTGTCCCGTCTGCGTCAGGAAGACCTGCTTGGTGCGAGTGTCGCACTGGTGCTGCTCAAGGAACTGGGTCCGGTGGTCACGGCCCTGCTGTTCGCGGGTCGTGCAGGAACGGCGCTGGCTTCCGAGATCGGCCTGATGCGCGCCACTGACCAGCTGTCGGCCATGGAGGTGATGGCTGTCGATCCGGTGCAACGAATCGTCGTGCCGCGCTTCCTCGGCGGTGCGATCGCGCTGCCGCTCCTGGCTGCGATCTTCAGCAGCGTCGGCATTCTTGGCGCATGGTTCATCGGTGTCGCGGTCATGGGTGTCGACAATGGCGCCTTCTGGTCGCAGATGCAGGAATTCGTCGATCCGGGTGATATCGGCGAGGGCGTGGTCAAGAGCCTGTGCTTTGGCGTCGCGGCAAGCCTGATCGCCGTATTCGAAGGCTACAATGCACCGCCGACCGCGGAAGGCGTCGGCATGGCCACCACGCGCACCGTCGTGACCACGTCGATCAGCGTGCTGATACTCGACTACATGATTACCGCCTACCTGCTCTGAAAGGAATGCCCGCATGGACACCACACGCTCACATGAGATCGGCACGGGCCTGTTCATCTTCCTCGGCTTTGCTGCCCTGCTGTTTCTCGCCACGCAGACCACCGATCTCGATGAGTACGCGCGCGACAGTGGGTATCGCATCATTGCCCGCTTCGATGATGTCGCCGGTCTCAAAGCCCGGGCGCCTGTCACCATGGCCGGGGTCAACATCGGACGCGTGGAAAAGATCGAGTTCGATCCCGACCGGCTTGATGCAGTGGTGAGCATGCGTATCAATACGCAGTTCGACCGGATTCCGGACGATTCCGATGCCAGTATCCTCACTGCAGGTCTGCTTGGCAGCAAATACGTCGGGATCGGGCCTGGAGGTGCCGACACCTACCTGGCGGAAGACAGCGAGATCCAGATCACCCAGTCGGCCGTGGTGCTTGAGCAGCTGGTCAGCAAGTTCCTGTTCAGCCAGGCGGAGGACACTGGCAGCGCAGTGGAGGGGAATTGATGCACGTGAAGGTTGAGCGGTGGCGGGGATGGCTGGCTTGTCTGGCGTTGCTGGTCGTGGTGCACGCAGACAATGCAGTGGCCAGCGGGCCGACACCTCAGGAGATCGTCGAACAAACGGCCAATACACTGGCCGAACGTATCGCGGGACGGCAGGACGAACTTGCCGCAAACCCGACAGCGCTCTATGCGCTGGTAAATGAGGTCTTCCTGCCGGTATTCGACACGGCGTACTCGGGCCGCCTGGTCCTTGGCAAGCACTGGCGGACGGCGACTCCCGAGCAGCGCCAGGCGTTCATCGATACCTTCTATGATTTTCTCCTGCGCAGCTATTCGAAGAGCGTGCTCCAGTTCGAGAAGGACAGGGTGCGCATCCTGCCACCACCACCCGGTCCCGCCGATCCCAGGCGCAGCGTCGTGCGCACCGAGATGCGTCTCGACGATGGCACGGTGGTGCCGGTCAACTACAGCCTTTACCTGACACCTGCCGGGTGGCGGGCTTTCGATGTACGCATCGAGGGGATCTCCTATGTGCAGAACTACCGTAACCAGTTCAGTGCGGAGATCGGCGCCAAGGGGATCGATGCCGTGATCAGGCGCCTGCGGGCCGATGCCGATGCGATGGGCGTGGCGCGTGACAGCGACCAGGCCGGGGACAAGCAGCGGTGACAGCGCTGGCCAAAGTGGCCGACGGCCACTACGCCCTGTCGGGTCCGGTGACTTTTTTCACCGTGGCCCGGCTGGTCCCTGACGGTACCGGGCGCCGACGGCGTGCGGGCGGCGACCAGCCGCCTCCCGATCTCTTTGACGGAGAAGGCTCCATCAAAATCGACCTTGCCGGCGTGAGTGCCGTCGACAGCGCCGCGCTGGCGCTGCTCATCGAGTGGTTGCGTGAAGCGCAAAAACGCGGTCGGGAGCTGGTGTACGCCAACATCCCGGAAAAGCTGCAGGATATCGCGCGTCTCAGCGGCATGGGTGACTGGCTGGCGTAGTCGTGGTGCACCAGCCCTGCGCATCTTCCTATTCTTCGTCCTCGAAAAATTCTTCGTCCATCCATGCGTCGTCCTCTGCGACGTTGCCGTCGCTGATGCGGTAGCGCCGATTCTGCATATAGGCGTCGCGCACGAAGAGGTAGGGGTCGAAGGCCTCGCGGACCTGGTAGTCGACATCCAGGAGACGTGACCGGTCGTCTATGGATTCGACGGTGTAAAGCCCCAGTGACAAGGCCAGGTCATTGTTGCCCGTGTAGGGGGTCAGCGGCAGGTCAACGAGATCGCCGATGCCATGGGTCAGGCTGCGCGGGCCGAAGAACGGCACGACAAGGTAGGGGCCCTCGCCGACGCCCCACACGGCGAGGGTCTGGCCGAAATCTTCCTGATGGCGCGCCAGGCCGATCTCGGTGGCCGGGTCGAACAGCCCGAGCAGTCCCACGGTGGTGTTGATGACGAAGCGCGCGGCGTCCTTGCCGCCTTGTGTCGGCTTGCCCTGCAGGAAGCTATTGGCGATCGTCACGGGGTAGGTCGCGTTGTCGAAAAAGTTGCGCACGCCGCGGCGGATCTGCGGCGGCAGCGCACGGCTGTAGCCGACCGCGACCGGGCGCAGGATGTGGCGGTCGAGCGCATCGTTGAACCGGTAGACGGCGCGGTTGGCCGGCTCAAGCGGGTCGCTGATGGCGTCTTCGCCGGCAGAGGCCATGGCGGCGCAGCCCAGCAAGGCCCATGTGAGGAGCAGGCCGTGTGCAATTCGGGTCTTGTTCATCGGTCTTCCCTGTCGTTCCGTCGCGGGGGTGTGCGCCGGCCCTGCTGGTTGATCCATTCCTGGACCTGCTCCAGCCTGGACGCGAAACGGGCGCGCTGGACGCTGTCCAGATCCTGAATGGCCAGCGCGATGCGCAGTTGGTCGGCTGCCATCATGGGGTCACCTTTCATGAGATGCAGCTCCGCCATGTAGTAGTGGGCATCCGCGACATCGCCGGCAGCCGAGGCCGCACGGGCGATCAGGCGCACCTGGCCGATGGTCGGCGGAACAGTGTTGAACAGGTCAAGGAGAATCCGATGGGCATCGCGGGGTTTCCCCATGGCCATCAGCGCCTCGGCATAACGGACCGTCAGGGGCAGGTTGCGCGGGAAAAGCCGCATGGCATCGGCATAGGTGGCCATGGCGGCGTCCTCATTGCCGAGGGCCATCTCGGCTGCGGCGAGTCCGGTACGGAAATGAATGATGCCGGGATGGGCCGCCGACAGCGTGACGAACTGGTCGCGGGCCCGTGCCGGCTGGCCAAGCTGCAGATACGCCAGCGCAGTGCCATAAAGCGACCCGACGTCATCTCCCGGCGATGTCGTATCACCCTCCGAAAACCAGGCCAGTGCCTCCTCCGGGGTGCGGTTGGCGAGCAGCCGCAGGCGCGCGCGGGTCAGGAGATAGCCCATGCTGTCCGCAGCAGGGCTGACATCAAAGGCACTGGCGCGGGTTCGCGTCTCGCTGATGCGGTTGACGGTGACCGGGTGGGTGCGGAGGAACTCCGGCGCCTGACTGGCCAGCGGGCCGCTTTGCCGTGCAAGGGTCTCGAAAAACGAGGGCATACCCTGGGGGTCGAACCCCGCCGCCGCCAGTACGCCGACGCCGACCCGGTCGGCCTCGTACTCGTTGGCCCGGGTGAAATTGATCTGCTGCTGGGCCGCGATGCCCTGTGCGGTGGCGACGGCGCCGGTGATCGCATCGCCGCCGCCGCCGCCCGCTGCGCCGATCAGGATGGCGCCGAGCATGGCGGCCATGGTCAGGATGCTGGCCCGCTGGTTGGCATAGATTGCGCGCGAGATGTGTCGCTGGGTGACGTGTGAAATTTCGTGGGCGAGTACGCCGGCGAGTTCGCTTTCGTTGCGAGTGGCGAGGAGCAGGCCGCTGTGCACGCCGATGTAACCGCCAGGCAGCGCAAATGCGTTGATCGCCGGGTCGTCGACCATGAAGAACCGGAACTGGAAACCACCGTCCTGTGCATGGCTTGCCAGGCGCAGGCCGATGTCCTGCAGGTATTCGTCGATTTCCGGCTCGGTGATGACCCTTTCCGTGTCAAGCAGGCTGCGGTATATCGAGCGGCCGATTTGCAGTTCCTTGTCGCGCGACAGCACGGCGTCCGCCGGGCTGCCGATATCGGGGAGGTCGACGTCCGTCGCCGGCGATGGAGGCAGGGCCAGGCTGAGGCAAAGCGCCAGCACCAGTGCATACCGACCCGCCTGCCGTCGCATGCCGTGTGCTCCGGGTTCAAAGCGCCCTGGCGGCCGCAAGCACCTCGGCCGCGTGACCGTCGATCCGGACCTTGCGCCACTCACGCTGCAACCGTCCCTCGCGGTCGATGAGAAAGGTGCTTCGCTCGATGCCCTTGACCTTGCGCCCGTACATGTTCTTTTCGCGAATGACATTGAAGAGGTTGCACAGCGCGCCATCGGTGTCGGCCAGCAGACGGAACGCCAGGCCGAGCTTGGTGGCGAACTTTTCGTGCGAGGCGAGGGTGTCGCGCGATACCCCGAGGATGACCGTGCCGGCACGGGCAAAGCGGTCGTTCAGGGCATTGAAGTCATGGCCCTCCGTGGTGCAGCCGGGGGTGTTGTCCCTCGGGTAGAAGTAGAGAACGACGTTCTTGCCGCGCAGCGTCTTCAGCTGCAGGGGCTCTCCGCCGGTTGCCTGTGCGGTGAAATCGGGGACGACCTTGCCGAGGAGGGCTGTGCTGCTCATGTGGCGTTGCTCCGTGGCCTGTCTGTCGATCGGCGCCCCGCGACCATTGGCCAGCCGGTCAACGGTGAGCGGGTTCGATGACCGCGTCGAGGTTGTGTTCGTCGCAGTATTCCATGAACTCCTCGCGCAGTGATGCAAGGTGGACGGAACGCGGTATGTTGATGGTCATCTGCACGCTGAACATCACCGCACCGGTGTGCGGTGCGTTGTAGCGCCGGCTGTTCACCTCGGCGATTTCGAGGCCTCTGGAGGCGAAAAAGTTCGACAGGCCGTAGAGGACCCCTTCCTGGTCGAGGGTCACGGCATCGACCATGTACGGTGCGGCATTCTCTGCCTGCCGGGCGCGGGTCTCGCGCACCGTGATGGTAATGTTCGACTGCTTCTGCAGCGCCTCCAGCTGGCCCTGGATCTTGCTCACGGTGTGCCAGTTGCCGGAAATCAGCATGAGCACGGCGAACTCGGCGCCGAGGGTGATCATGCGGCTTTCCCGGATGCTGCCGCCGGCGGCTGCTACCGCCTGGCTGAGGTCGCGGACCACGCCGGCCCGGTCCGGACCGATGGCGGTGACCGCCAGTAATTTTTCCATTTTCGCAAAGGTGCCGGGTTGGGAGGCTGGTCGGGGAGGGCTCACAGGCCGGCCAGTGTACCGGGAATCGCCCCCGCATCAAACGCACGGCTGCCTGCCTTGCGGCCCCGGGATCGGGCAAGTACCATCGCCGCCACTTTCACGCAGCGGTGCGTCGCGCGCATGTTCTCAGGAAGCCTGGTCGCCCTCGTGACCCCGATGCAGCCCGATGGGGCGGTCGACTTCGCCGCGCTCGAGCGGCTGGTCGACTGGCACGTTGCTGAAGGCAGCGATGGTCTGGTCATCACCGGCACCACCGGCGAATCGGCGACGCTGACCCGCTCCGAGCATGCCGAGGTCGTGCGCGTGGCGGCGGAGCGCGTGGCCGGCAGGATGCCCGTCATTGCCGGGACGGGCTCCAACTCGACTGCCCAGACCATCGAGCTGTCGCTGGCAGTTGGCAGTTCGCCGATAGATGCCTATCTCGTCGTCACGCCCTATTACAACAAGCCGACCCAGGAGGGACTGTGGCGTCATTTCACGATGGTGGCCGACGCCGTCGACCGGCCGGTCATCCTCTACAACGTACCAGGGCGCACCGCTGTCGATCTCCTGCCGTCGACCGTCACCCGGTGCGCCAGCCATCCGGGGATCATCGGCATCAAGGAGGCCACCGGTGACCTGAGCCGGCTGGCGACGATCCGCGATGGTTGTGATTCGGATTTCCTGCTGCTGAGCGGTGATGATGCCAGTGCGCGCGAGTTCATGCGTCTCGGCGGGCATGGGGTGATCTCGGTGACGGCCAATGTCGCACCGGCGCTGTTCGCGGCGATGTGTGAGGCGGCACTGGAAGGTGACGGCGACCTCGCTGCGGAACTCGACAGCCGTTTGGCCGACCTGCACCGCGATCTCTTCATCGAGTCGAACCCGATCCCCGTCAAGTGGGCACTCGCGCGCATGGGCCTGATTTCATCCGGTATCCGCCTGCCGCTCACGCCCTTGAGCGAGAGGGCCCGGCCGGTGGTCGAGGCGGCCCTGCGCCGCGCCGGGGTACTCGACACCTGATGCATACTCCCGCCATCCTGCGCATCGCTCCCGTTGGCCTGCTCGTGGCGCTTGCCCTGGCGGGTTGTTTTTCCCGCGACCGCAAGGATCCCGAGCTGGACTGCCGTGCCGTGCGCGAGGTCGAGGAGTATCGCCGCAGCGTGACCGTGGCGCCCCTGGATGTCCCTGCCGATCTGGATGCGCCCGAGGAAACCCGCATGATGATGGTCCCTGAAGGGCCGACGACCGCGGGCACCCGCCTCTCGCGCTGCCTGGAGCGGCCGCCGCCGTATTTTCGTGCCACGCCGGAAAACGGTGCAGCCCCGCAGGATTGAACGGCAGGCGGCATACGCGGTACGCTTCCGCGCCCCGCGAAGATGCCCGCCGGAGAGGTGGCCGAGTGGCTGAAGGCGCACGCTTGGAAAGCGTGTTTACGGTAACCCCGTAACGAGGGTTCGAATCCCTCCCTCTCCGCCAGATTATGACCAGGGGTATTGCGCGCCCTGGCCCTGTCTGCTGACGGGTGTCGATGAAAGCCCTGTGCCTCGAAAGGCGCACGGAGCGGCTTTGGACGCAGGTCCGAAGTGCCGGCGCCTGCAGGTTGAGAGCGGCCCCGGATATGGTCGCAAGCCGATCACCTGACACACCACTAGGCCTGAGTGGATGACCGCGAACCCTGAATCCGCAGATCCCCGCCGGTATTCCCTGCTCGGCAAGATCGAGGGGGCTGAGAAGGCCTTCCTCAAGGGTCGCCGCAACCGTGAGGCGGATCTCGAAAGCGCGGTGTCGTTTTTCCTCGAATTCCTGCGCGGTTTCGAGAGCTTTGATTTCGAGCGGCCCTGCGTCACGGTCTTCGGTTCGGCGCGTTTCCACGAGGGACACAGGCACTATGAAACCGCACGCCAGCTCGGTGCGGGGCTGGCCCGTGCGGGCTATGCCGTCATGACGGGCGGTGGTCCGGGCCTCATGGAGGCGGTCAACCGGGGTGCGCGCGAGGCCGGCGGGCTCAGCCTGGGCTGCAACATCCGCCTGCCGCGCGAGCAGCGGCCCAATGCGTGGCTGGACCGCTTCATCGAGTTTGAGCATTTCTTCATCCGCAAGGTGATGCTCGTCAAGTATTCCTCGGCTTTCGTCGTCATGCCGGGGGGCTTTGGCACCCTCGACGAGGCGTTCGAGGTGGTCACGCTGGTGCAGAACGGCAAGCTCGACCGTTTCCCGATCGTGGCGATGGGCGGGGACTACTGGCAGCGCCTGCGTGATTTCCTCGTCGGTACCCTCGTGGAGCAGGGCACCATCGACAGCCGCGATCTGGACCTCCTCCAGACGGCAGAGACCGTTGAGGAGGCGCTGTGCATCATTCGCCGCGATTGCGCCAATGGCACGTCGGCCTGAGCGCGCCTGGCGCTTGCTGAAACCGCCCCTACCGCATACCCTGTGCACGGGTCCGCGCTGGTCCCCCCGCGGCGGCCAGCCGTGAACCCCGTCAGGCCCGGAAGGGAGCAGCGGTAGCGGTCATGCCGGGCGCCGGGGTGTGGCTGGCGCGGGCTCGCTGATCATTCTTGCCGCCGGGTATCCCAAGCGATGACCTATCTTGCACTGGCGCGAAAATGGCGGCCGCGCAGCTTCGCCGACGTGGTGGGGCAGCGGCACGTCGTCGGCGCGCTGCAGAACGCCCTTGACTCGGATCGCGTACACCACGCTTTCCTGTTCACGGGCACGCGCGGTGTCGGCAAGACGACCATTGCGAGGATCCTGGCCAAGGCGCTCAACTGCGAGCGGGGCGTTGGCGGTGACCCCTGTGGCCAGTGCGCCAGTTGCGTGGCCATCGATCAGGGCCGCTTCATCGACTTCATCGAGGTTGACGCCGCCTCGCATACCGGCGTCGACAATGCCCGGGAGTTGCTCGAGAACGCCCAGTACACGCCCGCCGCGGGGCGGTACAAGGTCTACCTCATCGATGAAGTCCACATGCTGTCGAAGCCGGCCTTCAATGCCCTGCTGAAGACGCTCGAGGAGCCGCCGGCGCATGTCAAGTTCATGCTGGCCACCACCGACCCGCAGAAGATCCCCGTCACCGTCCTGTCGCGCTGCCTGCAGTTCAACCTCAAGCGGCTGCCCCACGCACTGATCACCGAACGGCTTGCCGCCATCTGCGGCAGCGAGGGCATTGAGGCGGATGAAGCCGCGCTGCAGCGGATCGGTCGTGCGGCGCATGGCAGCGTGCGGGACGCACTGAGCCTGCTGGACCAGGCAAGGGCACACGGTGGCGGCCGCCTCGTCGACGAGCGCGTGGCGCAGATGCTCGGCACGCTGGACCGTCAACAGATCATGGCGTTGCTTGAACGGCTTGCCGGTCACGATGCCGTCGGCCTGATGGCCACGGTCAAGGCGCTCGATGAGCTGGCGCCGGACTACGAGGAAATTCTCAACAGCATGGCATTGAGCCTGCAGCGCATGGCGGTCATCCAGCTGGCTGGCCGCACCGCGCTGGGTGATGACGAGGATGCAGCCGCTCTCGTACCGCTGGCCGATGGCATGGCGCCCGAAACGGTGCAGTTGATGTACCAGATTGCGGTCACTGGCCGCCGTGACATCCATCTGGCGCCTGACCCCCGCGTCGGTTTCGAGATGACGCTGCTGCGCATGGTTGCGTTCCAGCCGGACGGTGCGGACGACGTGGCCGGTATCGGCAGTGCGGGACACGCCCGGGCGGCAGCCCCGGCGCCGGTGCAGCGCACGATGCCTCCAGCCACGGGTGCGGCGAAGGGTGGGGTGGCAGCGGGCGCCGGAACGGGAATGAGGTCGCCGGGTGACGCGGCGATGGCGGCGCTCGATGACTGGCCCGGTTTTGTCGGCCAGCTGGTCATCGACGGCGCGGCACGTGAACTGGCGGCGCACAGTTCCCTGGATGCACGCTTGCCCGACGGCAGCCTGCAGCTCGGCGTCGACCGGCGCAACGCACATCTCCTCAGCGATGCTCTCAAGGAACGCCTGGTGCATGCCATCCGGCAGCGGCTCGGGGTTGAAATCAAGGTCAACTTTTCCACTCGGGAGGATGACCGGGATACGGCGGCGAGCCGGCGGGCGCGCGAAGCCGATGCGGTGGGCCAGCGGGTACGGGCGGATATCGCCGCAGACGAGAACGTAAGGCAGATGACGGCGCTGTTCGATGCCGAGGTGGTGGCGGATTCCATCCGCACGGTGCCCGACGGCAAGCCCGGCAGGAAAAAGTAGCGGCCGGCGCGGTGCCGGCGCCCAGACAGACAGGACGGGAAAAGGATGAAAGCGGATATCGGCCAGCTGATGAAGCAGGCACAGCGGATGCAGGAGCAGATGAAAAAGGCCCAGGATGAGCTGGGTGGCATCGAGGTCGAGGGCGAGGCCGGTGGTGGGCTGGTGCGCATCACCATGACCTGCCGCCATGAGGTGCGGGGTATCCGCATTGACCCGGCACTGCTCGGCGATGACCGGGAAATGCTCGAAGACGTGCTGATGGCCGCATTCAACGACACCTTGCGCAAGGTCGAGCGGGCGAGCCAGGCGCACCTTTCCGGGGTGACTGCCGGCATGGGCCTGCCGCCTGGCATGAAGCTGCCGTTCTGATTCAACAGCGATGGCGTTCACGCCCGTACTGAAGGACCTGCTGGCCGCGCTGCGCTGTCTGCCGGGCGTCGGCCCGAAGTCGTCCCAGCGCATGGCATTCCACCTCCTGGAGCGGGACCGCGATGGCGCCCACCGTCTGGTTGCCGGTCTGCAGCTGGCCCTCGATCGGGTGGGGCTCTGCCAGCGTTGCCGCATGTTCGCCGAAAGTGACCTGTGCACGATCTGCGCCGATGTGCGCCGGGATCAGGGCCTGGTATGCGTCGTCGAGACACCCGCCGACGTCGTGGCCATCGAGGAGTCGGGCAGCTATCGTGGCCGCTATTTCGTCCTCATGGGAAGGATCTCGCCCCTCGATGGCATTGGCCCGGAGCAGCTGGGCATCCCCTTGCTGGAAGCACAGATCGTTGCGGTTCCCGCCGCCATCCACGAGTTGATCATCGCGACCAGCGCCACGGTCGAGGGCGAAGCCAGCGCCGGCTTCCTGGCAACCATCGCACGCCAGCATGGTGTCCGTGCCACGCGCATCGCACACGGCGTGCCGATGGGTGGAGAGCTCGAATACGTCGATGCCGGCACGCTGTCTCACGCCATCAGTGCGCGGACTCCCGTCAGCGGGGGATGAGTTCAGTCGCCCCGTGCGGCAGCAATCAGCCGGCGATAGCTTTCATAGCGCCGGGCATCGATGTCGCCGTTGCCCGCTGCGGCCTTGACCGCGCATTGCGGCTCACGGATGTGCAGGCAGTCGGCATACCGGCAATCGCCCGCCAGGGCCCTGATCTCGGCGAAGCCATCGGCGATGTGCCGGCTGTCACCGATCGCGGGGATGAATTCGCGTACTCCGGGCGTGTCTGTCAGCCGTCCGCCGTTCGGCAATCGATGCATCACGGATGCAGTCGTCGTATGGCGGCCTTCGTCGCTGGCTGCAGACAGGCTGCCGGTGGCCTGTGCCGCCGTGCCGACCAGTGCGTTGAGCAGGGAGGACTTGCCGACGCCGGACTGACCGACGACGATCGCGTGTCCGTGGCCTATCCAGTCCAGCAGTGCACCGATGCCATTCCCGTGGCGGGCGACGATCCTGAATGTCTCGTGGCCGGCCGACCGCCAGACCGCCACCTCGGGTGGCAACGGGCTACCCAGGTCATCCTTGTTCCAGGCCACGGCGGTTTGGCAGCCGATCAACATCCCGGCGCAGAGGTAGCGGTCGACAAGGAAGGGGTCGCATCCGGGCCGCGGTGCGATCATGACGACGAGATGGGTGATGTTGGCGGCGATGACCTCCGGTGGGCCGCGGCGTTGCGGCTGCCTCAGCAGCTCATTTTCTCGGGGCATGATCGCGGTGATGATGGCCTTGCCGCCCGGCTCGGGCATCCACAGAACGTGGTCACCGCAGCAGATCCGCAACTTGCGATGGCGCACGAAACAAGGCTGACGTTCGCCATCGCCGGTTTCCAGCACGCCATGGCGGCCATGTGCCGCCACCACCAGCGCTGGCGTCGCGTCGACCATGTCTTTCACGGCTTCAAGGGCCGTTCCGCACCCGAAGGGGCAGGTCTGTTTTGCTAGAATCGCCTGGCCTCATCACCGGCTGATGCCACTGCGCAGGACTTTCCCCATGAATACTGATGCCCAGCGACTGATCTGGATCGATCTCGAGATGACAGGGCTCGACAGTCGCACCGATGCCATCATCGAGATTGCCACTGTCGTCACCGATGGCAATCTCGACGTCGTGGCCGAGGGTCCTGTGCTGGCCATCCATCAGGACGATGCACGGCTTGCAGCCATGGACGAGTGGAATACACGTCAGCACGGGGCGTCGGGCCTCATCGAACGTGTGCGCAACAGCCGTCTCACCGCCGCCGATGCCGAGCGCCAGACGCTCGACTTCCTCGCCGGTCATGTTGCGGCCCAGGGTTCGCCGATGTGTGGCAACAGCATTTGCCAGGACCGCCGGTTCCTGGCCCGCGAGATGCCGCAGCTCGAGGCCTTTTTCCACTACCGCAACCTGGATGTATCGACGCTGAAGATCCTTGCCGGACTGTGGGCGCCGGGCGTGCTGGCCGGTGTCAGCAAGGAGAGCCGCCACCTGGCCCTGGCCGACATCCATGATTCGATCGCGGAACTCAGGCATTACCGACGGTTCCTCCTGAATGGCGAGTTCGCCGTGCCGTCGGCAGGCAAGCCCTCAGGCGGCGGCGACGAATAAGCCGATCATCGCCGTGAATCCGGCCGACCACACCAGAGAGCGCAGGGTCGGACGATCGGCGATATAGCAGATGCCGTACAGTACCCGTGCCACCACGAAAATGCCGGCCAGCACGTCGATGGTTGGTTGCCCGGCAGCCCCGCTGAGATGGGCGATGATCACTCCTGCCGCAAACGGCGGGAAGGCCTCATGGGAGTTCTGCTGAGCCCAGTTGGCACGCTGACGCCAGCCATCGAGCCGGCTGAGGAAGTCGCGGGGGTGTGCGTTGTCGAAGCCTTGCGCACCGGCCTTGGCGATCCCCGTCCAGACGATCGGCAGCATGGCCGCGACGAGCACACACCAATAGGCAAACGTCATGCATCCACCTCCGGGCCATCGACACCATTGCTGGCCATGAAGAGCCAGGTGTCTACTACCGAATCGGGGTTGAGCGACACGCTGTTGATGCCCTGCTGCATCAGCCAGCGGGCGAGGTCCGGGTGATCGGATGGCCCCTGGCCGCAGATTCCGATGTACTTGCCCCGCTTGCGGCAGGCCTCGATGGCCATGCGGAGCAGCATGCGGACGGCATCATCCCGCTCATCGAAAAGATGGGCGATGACGCCGGAATCGCGGTCGAGGCCGAGTGTCAGCTGGGTCAGGTCATTGGAGCCGATCGACATGCCGTCGAAATGATCGAGGTAACGGTCGGCGAGCAAGGCATTGGTGGGCAGTTCGCACATCATGATCACGCGCAGGCCGTTATCCCCGCGCTTCAGGCCATTGCGCGCCAGCAGTTCGACGACCTGCCGCCCCTCGTCGACAGTACGCACGAAAGGCACCATGACCTCGACGTTGGTCAGACCCATGTCGTCGCGCACACGTTTCAGTGCCCGGCATTCGAGTTCGAAGCAGGGCTGGAAACCGGCGTCGACATAGCGTGATGCCCCGCGAAAACCCAGCATCGGGTTCTCCTCGTGAGGCTCGTACTGGCGGCCGCCGATCAGGTTGGCGTATTCGTTGGACTTGAAGTCCGACAGCCTGACGATGACCGGTTTGGGCGCGAAGGCAGCGGCGATGGTGCCGATGCCCTCGGCGAGCCTGGAAACGAAGAACTCGACCGGATCACCGTAGCCCGCTGTCTGTTCCTGAATGAGTTTTGCGATGTCGTGGGGCAGCTTTTCCAGTTCGAGGATCGCCTTTGGATGGATGCCGATCATCCGGTTGACGATGAATTCGAGGCGGGCAAGTCCCACGCCGTGGTTCGGGATAGCGGCGAAATCGAAGGCCCGGTCCGGATTGCCGACGTTGACCATGACCTTGACCGGGATTTCGGGCAGGCGGCCGACCTCGACCTGCTCTTCGGTGAAATCGAGCCGGCCGTCATAGACCAGCCCCTCGTCGCCTTCGGCGCACGACACCGTGACCGGGCTGCCGTCGTCGATGCAGATGGTTGCATCGCCACAGCCGACCACTGCCGGGATGCCCAGCTCCCGGGCAATGATGGCAGCATGGCAAGTGCGGCCGCCGCGATTGGTGACGATCGCCGCGGCGCGTTTCATCACCGGCTCCCAGTCCGGGTCGGTCATGTCGGCGACGAGCACGTCACCATCGCGGACCTGATCCATCCCGGCGATATCGCGGATGATGCGCGCCGGGCCCGCACCGATGCGCTGGCCGATGCTGCGGCCGCGGGCGAGGACCTGCGGCCGCGCCTTGCCCTTCAGGCGAAACCGCTGGATGTGCCCGGAAGTGCGGCTTTGTACCGTTTCCGGGCGTGCCTGGAGGATGTAGATCAGGCCGTCGGTGCCATCCTTGCCCCACTCGATATCCATCGGTCGGCCGTAGTGCTCTTCGATGATCAGTGCCTGACGGGCCAACGCGAGGATGTCCGCTTCGTCAAGTGAAAACCGGGCTGCGTCGGCGGGGTCGACATCGACGGTTTCGACGGTGCGCCCGGGTTCGGCGGCATCGGCATAGACCATGCGGATCTGCTTGCTGCCGAGACGCCGGCGCAGGATCGACTGGCGGCCGGCCCGCACGCCCGGCGAGTAGTAGTATAAAACGGCCGGGTTGGCGGCCCCAATCACCACGGTTTCACCCCGCCCCCAGGCCGAAGTGATGAAGACCACGTCGCGAAAGCCGGATTCGGTGTCGAGGGTGAAGGCCACACCGCTGGCACCGATATCGCTGCGGACCATGTACTGGATACCGGCCGACAGTGCCACATCGCGGTGGTCGAAACCCTGGTGCACGCGATAGGCGATGGCCCTGTCGTTGTAGAGCGATGCGTAGACGTGGTGTATGGCGGTCTTCAGGCGCCCGAGCCCGCGGATGTTCAGGAACGTCTCCTGCTGGCCGGCAAAGGAGGCCTCGGGCAGGTCTTCCGCGGTCGCCGAGGAGCGCACGGCAACGGCAAGGTCAGCGGGGTGGCCGGCGGACATCGCTGCCCAGGCCTGGTCGATCGCCTTGTCGAGGGTGGCCGGCAGTGGCGTGTCGAGGATCATCTGGCGAATCTGCGCACCGATTGCGGTGAGGCGTGGCACGTCGTCGACGTCGAGCTCGCGGAGCAGGGCGTCGATGCGTGCGTCGAGCCCGCCCTGGGCGAGGAACTCGCGGTAAGCGTGCGCGGTGGTGGCGAAGCCGCCCGGGACACGCAGTCCCAGCCCACCCAGTTGGGCGATCATCTCCCCCAGAGAGGCATTCTTGCCGCCGACACGGTGGACGTCAGCCATGCCCAGGGCATCGAAGGGGATCACGTACTGTTCCAAAGGGCCCTCCCTTGAGTTCCACGGCCTGAAGTGGGACATTCCCGACGCCGGGGGCCGTCCCGGTCACCAGCGGTGGCGGGAGCGAGATCCAGCATGAGTCCACGTGTCGTTTTCTTTCTCTCGGACCAGACCGGCGTCACGGCCGAGACCCTGGGCAGGACCTTGCTGACCCAGTTTGACGATCACGAATTTGATCTGGTGACTCTGCCATTTATCACGGACATTAACAAGGCGAATGAGGCAGTTGCACGCATCAACGCGGTTGCCGGGGAGACCGGCCAGCGGCCGATCGTGTTCAGTACCCTGGTCCAGGATGAACTGCGCGCCCCCTTTGCGACGGCCAATGCCCTGATCCTCGATTTTTTCGCCATGTTCCTCCAGTCGCTGGAGAGGGAACTCGGTACCCACTCATCGCACACCGTCGGCCGGGCCCACGGCATGCGTGACCAGGTGGCATATGACAGGCGCATCCAGGCCACCAACTATGCGCTCGCCAACGACGACGGCCTGCGAACCGCCGAGTATGGCGAGGCCGACGTCATCCTCGTCGGGGTATCCCGCTCGGGGAAGACGCCCACTTGCCTTTACCTGGCGCTGACCTACGGCGTATTCGCCGCCAACTACCCACTGTCCGAAGACGACTTCGAATCGGGGCGGTTGCCAAGGCTCCTCGAGCCGTATCGTTCGAGGCTGTTCGGGCTGATGATCTCGCCCGAACGCCTGCAGCAGATCCGGCGCGAGCGGCGCGCTGCCGGTCGCTATGCCTCGGCCGACCAGGTACGGTACGAGCTGCGCGGTGCCGAGGCGCTGTTTCGCCGCTATCACATCCCCTTTGTCGACACGACGCAGTATTCGGTCGAGGAAATCGCCAGCACCATCCTGACGAGTACGGGTATCGAGCGCCGCATGCGGCCATGAGATCGCCGGGTGGTCAGCGCGCCACTCGGCTAGATGCGGCCGGATGGTGTCTCGATGCCCGTGTAGTGCCGGATGCGGGCCGTTTCCATGGCCAGCTGACCCAGCGGAGCGAGCAGGGTGTCCGTCGGGGTATCGATCTCTTGCGGCGTACGCACGTGCCTTTCGAGGTAGACCCTCAGCGTCGCACCGGTGGTGCCCGTACCCGACAGCCGATAGACGATCCGGCTGCCATCGTCGAGCACGATGCGCAGCCCCTGGTGGGGTGAACAACTGTGGTCGACCGGGTCGATGTAGGAGAAATCGTCGGCCTGCAGGATGCATGCGTCGGTCCCGGGCAGCTTGCCGGCCAGGGCCGGCAGCGTGACCCGCAGCGACTGCACGAGCTCGTGGGCGCGTGAGGCATCCGGGATCTGGTAATCCCAGCGCTGGTAGTGGTGGCGGCCATGGCGTCGCCAGTGGGCGCGTACCAGATCCTCCACCCCGAGGCCGGTCGAAGCCAGCAGGTTTGCCCAGAACAGCACGGCCCACAGCCCGTCCTTTTCCCGGACATGGGCCGAGCCCGTGCCGAAGCTTTCCTCGCCGCACAGGCCGATCAAGCCGGCATCGAGCAGGTTGCAGAAAAACCTCCAGCCTGTCGGCGTCTCGTGGCAAGGTACATTCAAGGTGGCGGCGACCGTATCAAGTGCGCGGCTGGTCGGCATGGAGCGTGCGACTCCCGGTACGCCGTCCCTGTAGCCGGGAATGCGCCGGATGTGGTCCAGCATCAACGCCACACTGTCGCATGGTGAAAGGAAAAAACGCGGTCCGAGGATCATGTTGCGATCACCATCGCCATCAGACGCTGCGAGCAGATCCGGTGCACCGTCACCTTGCGCAGCGGCTACCAGGCTGGCCGCGTCGATCGGATTCGGATCCGGATGCAGCCCGCCGAAATCGGCCAGGGGTGTGGCGTGGACGACCGAGTCCTCGGGTGCGCCCAGGGCGTCGATGAATATCGCCCTGGCATAAGGCCCGGTCACGGCATTCATGGCGTCGAAACGGATACGGGCACCCCGTCCCAGCCAGTCGCCTATCGCGTCGAAGTCGAAGATCGACTGCATCAGCCTCACGTAGTCACGGGTCGGCTCGATGACCTCGAGCGTGAATCCGTCGAAGTCGAAGATTCCCTCGCGATCGAGGTCGATATCGGGCAGGGCAGCGGTGCGATAGCGGCTGATCTGCCGACTGACGCGATACACCTTGTCGGTCACGTGCTCGGGCGCCTGTCCGCCGCTGGCGGTATTGAACTTCAGTCCGAAATCACCATCCGGCCCGCCCGGGTTATGGCTGGCCGTGAGGATGAACCCTGCATCGGCGTGGCGGATGCGGATCAGGTGTGAGACCGCCGGGGTCGACATCAAGCCGTTGCGGCCGGTGATCACTGTCGAAATGCCGTTTGCAGCGGCGATGCACAGGATGGTGCGGATCGCCGTGTCATTGTGGTAGCGACCGTCGCCGCCGATGACCAGACGGGCGCCGGGGCGCAACTCGAGGGTGTCGAATATCGACTGGACGAAGCATTCGAGGTAATGGGGCTGGCGGAAGATGCCGACCTTCCTGCGCAGTCCGGCGGTACCGGGCTGCTGGTCGGGAAACGGTGTGCAGGGGATGATGGAAATGCGATTCGTGGACACCATCACTGTACCTCTGGCGCAAATCTGTCCTGATAGCTGTCTGGAGGCCAGCCGCGCCAACGGGGCGCACATGGCCATGTGCTATATTCCGGCCGCATGTTGGCAGACAGCTATATCGTTCCGCAATGTGCGGCTGTGCCGCGCAGTTTCGGTGGGCTGATGGCGCTCTATGAAGCGAATTTCATCCGCCTGTCTTCCATCATTCGTGATCTTCAGGCCCTCGATGGTGAGCGTGTATCCCGCACCCTTCACGACCTGGATCTTCACCTGAGCGTGGTTTGCGTGGCCCGTTTCACGCTCGACCTGCGGTTGACCTACCTGTTCGACGGCCCGGCCGGCGGCGAGGCCGAGCCGGATCTGCAGCTGCGCCTGTACCTCGATGCCCGGATGGTCGAGGTGACGGGCAGGCCCGCCATGTCGCGCCATCCGTTCCTGGCGAGCATGGCGCAACGCTGGCGACGGCCGCTTGACCGACGCTGGGCCGAGAACCTGATGCTGGGCAAGTGGCTCGATTACCTGGCCGAGAAGGGGCACGCATTCGGCTGACCACGGTCCCCGTCGGCCATGGGCCGGTGAAACTGTCGATTGTTTCAACGTCAGGGGTTTCGCGCTGGTCTAGCGTCATGCTCCCGTGCGGCCCGTGGCCGCGCCCCGGATTTCACAGCCATGTTGACCGCCGTTCAGCAGCGCCTGATACGCCAGCGCAGTGATGAGGATGATCGCCTCCTGCGCCTGTTCTGGAATCGTGCCGAACTCAAGCGCGAACTGGCGAGCCTGCGTCGCGAGCGTGACCGTATCGCCGACGTGCTGCGCCAGCAGGAGGGCGCGACGCTGCGCGTCCAGCAACGCCTCGAGCAGATCGAGGGACTGCTGTCCAATCCTCATCAGGCGGCCAATGTGACGGTCTACTACCACCTGCGGGGTGTCTGGAGTCATGCCCGGCGCCGGCTGCAGCGCCTGGCCCGTGATCTTGCCCAGCGCCAGCGTGAAGCCGAGTATCAGCACGACGTGGCCCGCTTCGAGGAAAACCGCCAGGCGGCGATCGCATCGATGAAGCAGCGTCTGGAGCCCCTGCGCCAGCGGCGTACGGTTCTCGATGGCGAACTTCTGACGCTGGAAGAGCGGCGCATGACCTGCCGCGGGTTCTGGACCCTGCTGCGTCGCAGGCGCCTTGATTCCGAGCGCACGCTGATCATGTCGACGCTGGGTGCGTTGCAGGTCCAGATAGACCGGTATACGGCGGCCATTGAGGAGAAACGCAACGAATCGATGGATGCCGCTGACGTGATCAGCATCGAAGGCCGCCGCACCATCAACCTGGCGGTTATTGCCCTGGCGCACGAATTGCTGCTGCATTTCAGCCAGATGAACATCGCCGGAATGGCCCGTGAAGCCTCGATGCGCAGCGTGACCGAGGTCAGTTACGGCGATATCGCGAAATGTCATGCGTTGTGCGCCCAGATCGACAGGGCGCTGCGCCAGCTTGACGATCTCGATGGACTGCCGGCGCGCGTGCGGTCACGAACGGAACAGTTGCGCCACGCTGTTCGTTACCACCGCGAAACCGACACGGTGCCGGTGGCCGGATCTTTCGCTGCCAGCCTCACCCATGTCGATGCCGCCGACCCCGGGCAGGAAGCCGCCCTGTCGGTCAACGTGCTGGCTGATGAGTACTGGGACGTGTTTTCGGTGCTGCTGCACTGAGCGCCCGCACCGGCAACCGCGGCAGGGCCGCTGGCCGCTGGTGAAGGCTACTGGTGAAGCGGCGTTTCGCGCCCGTTGAGGGATGTCTGCGTCAAGCGCTGGCCGGCCTCGCGTCGCGACAACTCGGCGGCGTAGACCGCAGCAGCCTGCAGCAGCGCATCGGTTTGCACCTCCGGATCCAGTTCCTCGAGGCTCTTCAGCGGCTCGAGGCCACGCGCGGCGCGGCGGGCATTCTCGCGTTCAAGTTGCATGGCTTCGATGCGCGTACGCTCCTCGCGTCGGGTTTCCAGGCGCAGCGGCACACTTTGCTGGGCGCGTATCTCGGTGGCCTCGGCAATCTCCTCGCGGAGCAGTCGCAAGTCGGGATCATCTGCCAGGCGTTGTGCGCCGGCGGATGCCAGCTCCCGGATGGCGGGGTCCAGCGGCATGCTGGCATCGAAACGGGCCGCCGCGATCTGGTCCCATGGCAGGGCGCGCGGGCGACTGCTTTCACCGATCAGGGTGGCGTCGATTGGTGAAGGCAACTCGATGTCGGGAATGACGCCCATGTGCTGCGTCGATCCGCCGGTCACACGGTAGAACTTGCCGATGGTCAACGTCAGTTGGCCGAGCCCCGGGTCTGGCGTGCCATGGGCGTACTGATCCAGGACGTATAGGTTCTGCACCGTTCCCTTGCCGAACGTCTGCTGGCCGATGACGATGCCGCGGCGATAGTCCTGGATCGCCGCCGCGAAGATCTCCGACGCCGAAGCGCTGAAACGGTCGACGAGCACCACCAGCGGGCCGCCGTAGGCCAGCGCCGGCTCGGGATCATCGAGGACCTCGATCCTGCCGTTGGTGTCCCGCAGCTGGACGACCGGGCCACGCTTGATGAACAGCCCGGTCAGTGACGTGGCTTCCGAGAGGTGACCGCCGCCGTTGCCGCGCAGATCGAGCACCAGTGCACTGATATCTTCCTGGCGCAGGTCGTTCAGCAGACGGCGAACGTCACGCGTGGTGCTGACATACTCCTTTTCCCCGCGATTGCGTGCATCGAAATCCTGATAGAAGCTCGGGATGCGGATGACGCCCACGCGTAGCGCTTCGCCATCCTGGTCCAGGGAAATGACCTCCTTGCGCGCCGCCTGCTCTTCGAGCTTGACCTTGTCACGGGTCAGTCCCAGCACCGTTTCCGGGGAGCCTGGTGTGGCGCCGGCCGGCAGGACCTGCAGGCGCACCCGTGTGCCGCTTTTACCGCGGATCTGCTGAACCACGTCATCAAGCTGCCAGCCGATCACGTCGACCATCTCGCCTGCGTCACCCTGGCCGACGGCAGTGATGCGGTCCCCGGGCTTGAGCCGCCCGTCGATGGCGGCGGGTCCCCCGGGGATGATGCCCATGATCTCGACCATTTCCTCGTTGAGCTGCAGGGATGCGCCTATGCCCTGGTAGGACAGGCTCATCTGGATCTTGTATTCCTCCGACTGCTTCGGCGACAGATAGCTGGAGTGCGGGTCCAGCGTGCGCGCGAAGGCGTTCATGAAAGTCTCGAAGACTTCGTCACTGTCGAGTGTGTTGATCCGGTCGAGCACTCGCTGATAGCGTTTGCGCAGGATTCCGGATGCCTCTTCCCATGTCTTGTCGGCAAGCAGCAGGCCCAACGCATCGTTCTTGACGCGCCGGCGCCAGAAATCCTGCATCTCCGTGGCGCTAGACGGCCAGGGTGCCTTGCTGCGATCGAAGCGGTACTCTTCATCGGCGGCAAAATCCGGCTTTTCTTCGAGCACGGTCAGGGCATGACCGATGTGCTGCTGCGCGCGGAGGCGATACAGGCGGAAAATATCGAAGACGGGGTCCATGTCTCCGGATCGCAGCACGTCGTCCAGCGAGTGACGGTATCGCGCGAAGTAGCTGATGTCGGACTGCAGGAAGTAACTGCGTGTCGGGTCGAGAGCCTCGATGTAGGTGTCGAGGATGGCCGCGGAGAGCTGGTCGTCGACAGACAGCTTGGCGTAATGTGCGCGCTCGACGAAACGCGTCACCATCCGGGCAACCTGCCGCTCGCGCGGCGTCGTCTCGAGAACCGTCGCTGCTGCCGCGGTTTTCCCCTCGACTGCCGGGGTCGGGGCCAGCAGCACCAGCAGCATGGCGACGAAGAGGGGGCGCGCTCGGAACATCATTTTCAGCTCACTCCTGCCGGCGGGGTGCGCCGGTGCCGGCAACCACCGGCGTTCACGGCCATCTAGGCTAGACTGGCCGTCCCCCGCGGACAAGCGCGGGGTACGGTTTTCGACGCTGCGCCACTGCTTCGGTTCACAGAACATGCGACCCTCCAGCATCGTCCTCGGCATCATCCTTGGCAGCGCTTCTTCCGTCGTCGTCGGTCTTGCCTTCGTCCTGGTGGTGTTCGCCCTCAGGCAGGGAGAGGATCCACGCTTCACGGCCGAGGTCCCCGAACTGTTGCGCGCGTTCGCGTTGTTTGGCGGGCTTGCCGCCAGCGCCGCCCTGGCCTTTGTCGGTTCGCTGCGGCGCAGACCGTGGAGGATTGCGGCCTACGCGCTGCTCGTCGCGGGCGTGTCGGGGGTCGTCGCCCACTACCTGCCGGGTTGAGGGTGCTCCGGACGCATCTTTTGACAAAGGGTTTTGATTTTAATAAATAAAAACAATTAGTTGAGATCATCATCTGAAGCTGGTACTGAGAATAATCCGCCAGATCAGCAACAGCAGCGGTACCGCCAGGAGAACCGGCAGGGCCTGGATTTCGCCGTGCAGCGCGCCGCTGTAGATGCTGGCGAGGTAACCGCCGATACCTCCCTCCCCCGCATAGCGGCCAGCGAGTCGCGTGCCCACCGCATAGGCGAGCAGCGGGGTTCCCGCCAGACCGGCCGCGGTCAAGCTGAAAAAGAACCAGAGTTGGCGGCGCATGAGGGGGGTTGACCCGTGTCAGTGGCGTTCTCGAGGGAGGCATTGTGACATTCCGCCGACCCTTCCGCCCACCCTGTCAGGCCGCGCACGAGCCCGGCGCTGCTTCAGCCGGGCGCGACGGCGGAGCGTTCCGATGTAAAGGCCCATGTGGATGAGCGCCAGGCCGGGCAGCAGCAGGTAACCGAAAATCCATACCGGTTCTGGCATCAGCAGCCCCGAAACCAGTGCGGCCCCACCGCCCGCCAGATAAAGCCAGGGAAGGGCCTCATACAGTGCTTTGGGCAACCAGATTCGGCGGAACAGCCACTCCCCCGGCCGGGTGAGTGTGGCGCGGCATCGGGCTTTTGCCTGCGCGTTGATCCGGATCGTTGCCTGCATGCGGGGTCAGGAGGGCTGCGTCGTCGCCAGACCGCGACCAGCCCGCACTGTGAACCGCCGTACCCTGCCTGTCTGTGTACGGGCTCACAGCGCGGCATACAGGGTCCTGTCGTCAGGGCGGGGGCTGGCGGGGCAGCGGTTGGTTCGCGAGCACTTTTGACGGGCGGCCAAGCAGCGTCGCTGCTGCGTTACGTAAAACGGGCCCATCGACCGGTCGACCGTCGTCGAGAAGCCGGCGCACCAGCGTCAGGATGTCTGCGCTGCGCTGTGTCTCCCGGGCAATCTCTTCGTCAAGGTCGTGGAAAATGGTGACCGCCCGTGCCGTCACCTCGCAGCAGACGCTGGTGCCGCGCAGGTCGAGGGTTGCCGCGCTGCGCTTGCGGAACGTTGCAATGGATTCCTGGAAAAGCGCCTCCGGGATGGTTCCGGACCTCTTCAGCGCCTTCAGGGACAGGTACTCTGCAAGGCCCTCGTCGATCCAGTCCTCGTCATGCGCGGTATCGAGGTCGAAAAGCATGACGTGGAGCATCTCGTGGAGCAGGGTGCTGGTGGCGTTCTGGCTGATCAGTGGGCGGGCGACATGGATGTAGATCGAATTCGGTGCCGACAGCGCGCCACGCCACATCGGTTCACCGGCGCTGACGATATTGACGCGGTCGGGCAGCCGACCGGCGATCGGTGCCAGCGTGGGCAGTGTCCAGCGCAGCAGGGCGAGCATCGGAATCCTCGGCAGTTGCTCGCCGCGTGGTGCGGAAATGCTGATGTCGACACCGCCGATGGTGTCTTCGCGTGTGGCGATGTCACCGGCGATGACCCAGCCCAGCGGGCGGCCAAGCCGGGTGCCCGGGTTGCGGATGGTGTAGTCCGTGCCGTCGGGTGGCCCGTATGGCGTAACCTGGCGCCAGCCCGACGGCGTGCGCACGCGCAGTGTGGCCGTGTAGGGCGTTTGGGTTTTCCGCGTCCAGCCGCGCACCGGGAATGCATGGTCGGCACGCAGCAACGCCCAGCGAGGGGTGACGGCGCTTCGTTTCGATGACCCGTTGTGGCCGTTGCGATCACGGTCGAGCAGCACGGAATAGCGGAGCGCCCCGCCGCGGGCCGGCGGTGACCAGTGCAGCGTCATGCCATCCTCTTCGATCTGGCCATCGGCTTTCACGTGACTGAGGAAAGTGCGGTCGAGCCGGATTTTGCTGAAGGTGCCATCGCGTTGCCGGAGGTCGATCCAGCCGTCGGCATGTGTCTCGCCGGCGCGCAGCGTCAGGGTGTAGTGCAGCTCGCTGGAAGTGACCGCCAGCGCGGGGAGGGGTGCTGCCGTACCGGTCCCGAGCAGCCCGATCAGGATCAGGCGCGTCGCGCCACGCGCACACCGCCGTCCGCAGGGCAGCCGGCGTTCAGGCATTGCGTGCAACATGCAGCGATTCTTCGAAACCATCACGACGTTCAGCCAGCCCGAGCGGGTCGGCATGGATGATGATCTCACAGCCTGGATAGGCCTTGCGGATTGCCGCCTCTACTTCGTCGAGGATCTCGTGGGACCGCAGCAACGAGATCGCCGGGTCCATCTCCAGATGGAACTGGATGATGTAGTGCGAACCGCCGTGGCGCGTGCGCATGTCGTGGAATCCCAGCACCTCGGGATGTCGGCGGGCCATTTCGCGTATACGCTGGCGGTCTGCCAACGGGATTTCCTTGTCGAGCAGAATGCCCAGCGCCTGGTTGCCGATGCCCCATGCCCCACGGATGATGTAGGCGCTGACCGCCAGCCCGACCAGCGGATCCACGAGCTGCCAGCCGGTCGTGGCGGTGACGGTGATTGCGCCGGCAACGCCGAGGTTGACCAGCACGTCGACCTTGTAATGCATGGCGTCGGCAACGATGGCGACCGAGCCCGTACGGCGTGCGACGAAATGCTGGTAGCTCACCAGGGCGATGGTGGCCAACGTTGCCCCGCCGATGACGGCGATACCCAGTGATGGCTGGCTGATCGGTGCCGGGTTCAGCAACCGGCCGACCGCCTCGATGCTGACGTAGATCCCGGAGCCGGCGATGACAACCGATTGCAGGAGGGCTGCAAGACCTTCTGCCTTGCCATGGCCGAACCGGTGTTCGCTGTCCGCAGGTGCCAGCGAATAGCGCACCGCCCAGAAAGTCAGGCACGATGACAGGGTGTCGAGCAGCGAGTCGGCCAGTGAGCCGAGCAGGGCAACCGAATCCGTTGCCAGCCAGGCCCACACCTTGACCAGCATGAGCGAGCTGGCGACCAGCACCGAGGCGTAAGTGGCCGAGCGGATCAGTCTGGCGCTTTTCGGGTCTCGTCTGCCCGGCGGGGTCACGTTTGCCTCTGGTGGTCGGGTTGCGGAGGGGCGAAGCCTAGCAGGCCTGTGCCGCCGCGACACCCCCGGTCAGGTGGCCGCCAGTGCATGGCCGCCGCCGTTGCCGCAGGGTAGACTGAGTCCCCGTATCATGTGCTTTCCCAACGGACCTTTGCGCCGGCATGCGCCCAGGTGATGTCCTGCAGCTCGTCGCATTGGCCGCCATGTGGGGTGGGTCGTTCCTTTTCCTGCGCATTGCCGTGCCCGAGTTCGGCCCGGTGCCGCTCATCGCCTTGCGTGTGGCCGTCGGCGCTCTCGTGCTGCTGCCCTTTCTGCGCCAACGGGGTGAGTGGCCGCAGTTTCGCACGCACGCGCGCCATCTGTTCGTGCTCGGGGCGGTCAACGCGGCGATTCCGTTTCCGCTTTTTGCGCTCGCCACGTTGCACGTCACGGCCGGATTTGCCGCCATCCTGAATGCCACCGCGCCCCTGTTCGCCGCGCTCGTCGCCGGGTTCTGGCTGCGGGAACGCCTCGGTGTGATCGCCATTGCGGGACTGTGCATCGGCTTCGGTGGCGTGATCATGCTGGTGGGTGAGTCGCCGGGCACCGATACCGGCATCGCCATCCTGGCGGGCCTGACGGGCAGCCTGATGTACGGGGTATCCGCGAGTTATGTCAAACGCCACCTGTCGGCAGTCAGTTCATGGGTCACGACGGCAGGCAGTTTCAGCTTTGCCGCGCTGATGCTCGGGGTGCCCGCGCTGTGGCAATGGCCGGACCAGTGGCCTTCCTTGCGGGCATGGACTGCAGCGCTGCTGCTGGCGGTGCTCTGCACCAGCATCCCCAACATCCATTATTTTCGTCTGCTGCTGCGTATCGGCCCCACGCGGGCGATGACGGTGGCGTTCATGATTCCCGGATTTGCGATGCTCTGGGGCGGGCTGGTGCTGGGTGAACGGGTGACCTGGTCCATGCTTGTCGATGGTTTCGTCGTCCTCGTGGGCATTGCGTTGGTAACCGTGGTGCCCGGTTGGCGCGCCCGGGTGACGAAGGCATGAGGGCCGTTGCCCGGCCGGCTTGGCTTAATGTTCAATATTGGTAGGTTATCCGCACGCTCTGGCGCTTGCCGGCCTCGTCGAGGATATTGGATATGCCTTCATACTCGATGAGTGCGCGTTGCTCGCGGTCGTATACCAGCCGAAGCCGCGGTGCGAAAAGACGCAGGAACCAGTTCTGGAGGGTGAGATAGGCCTCGATGCGCCGGCCGTCGCTGCGCGACTGGCCGACCTCGAAACGGTAAGCGCGCAGTTCGCTGGGCAGGATCAGGCGCAGGCCGATCTTTTCTCGCGACAGCACGTCCAGGTTGTCGACCAGGTAGTAATGCCAGCCCTGACACGAAAAGAGCGCCTCGTCGGGCTGTACGGATGCCGTTTCCTCGGGTTTGCCGGGGGACTGGTGGTAGATGACATAGGCCCCGTCGGCGTGCCGCAGGCCCTCGCGGTAGCCGGTCCGGTGGTCGATGAAGTCGTAGGTCGGCATGGCAACGCTGCGCCGGTAATCGGACACCATGGTTGCGATCAGTGTGCCCGTGGGGCCGCGGTACTCGGTGGTGGTGATCTGCAGCCTGCCATCGGCAACCTGACGGGTATGTCTCTCCTGGTAGGCCACACTGCCATCCGGCCGCCATGCGGTGCCCTGGAATTGCGCGAGGCGCGTATCCGCGTTGGCCGTGCCTGGCAGGGTCAGGGACAGGCCAATCCAGAACGAAACAGCCAGGGAATGGATGCCGTGTGTCATCGGTATGCCGGATGTTGATGTGTGGCTGGGGAATTCGCCGGCCATTGCGCTATGGTTTCAGCCCGCGGTGTGTGCGGGTCAGGCGAACGCCATGCCCGGTGGCCGGCCACGAGGCCTGCTGCGGACACCGATTGAGGGTGGACGGCAATATCGCGATGGAAACACCAGGGAGTATGCGCATGCTGGAGAATTCGGTGATCTTTCGGACAGGCCAGCGCTGGAAGTTCGTGCTGGCGCTGTGTCTCCTTCTGGGCGGCAGCTTCCTGCCTTTGGTCGAGACGCTCGGCATGTCATGGACCACCGGTACCGTGGTGGCTGTGGTGGGGTATGCCTATGGTTGTCTGATGATTCGCTGCCCCGGTTGCGGCAGCCGGTGGTTCTGGCGTGCCGCACTTGACGCATCGCTCTACAAGCCGCTGCTGACGCAGGCCGGCTGCCCGGCATGCGGCGCCAATGACCAAAGCGTGGGCTGAAACGGCCTGCGGTTATACGCCGCGCCGGCGGCCCTTTTACCGGCCACCCGTTAACGGCTACCCTTGAGGAGGAAGCACGCGCCGAATCTCCGGGAGAAGGACATGTCGCAGTTCAAGAAGCTCTACCAGGCACCACTGCCGGCGGTCATCGCCCTGCTGATCGTCTACATCTGGCAGGGCCTGGGGCACACGGTCATGTACCTGATGGAGCACAGCTGGTTCAAGGAGGATGTGTTCGCCGTGTCCTTCTGGGTCGGGGCGCTCGGTGCGGTCATGGTCTGGGTCGGTCGCAACAAGTCCGAGAATGCCGCCACGCTGCTGGGTTTCGGCGGCGGCAGCCTGATCTGGCTGTCATGGATCGAATTCAGCTTTGTCTACGTCGCTGACCAGATCGGCGTCGAGGAAGTCATGTGGGGCGCCAAGCCGACGCTGCCCGAATACCGGGTCATGCTGTCGTCTATCGGCGTCATGATGGCCTCGCTGATGTTCTTTTTCTTCAACAAGGACACGCGCTGCAACATGTTCATGTGGTTGCATCGCAACCTTCACCTGTACCCCGGTGAACGCAGTTCGGTACAGAGCCGTAACATTGCCTCGATCGTCGCCATGGAGACGATCTACGTCACGTGGTTCTGCTACATCTGGTTGCTGCTCTGCTACAACCCCGACATCCTCGGCGTCGACCACTGGTTTACGTGGGCGTCGCTTGGCTTCTTCATCATCTGGGCGGCCTACCTGATCCAGCGCCTGTGGTGGTTCCAGCGCATGGCGCCGGCGCTGCGCTACGCCATTCCCACGGCGATCATCGCCTATAACGTCAACGAGATCCTGGAGAAGTGGGGCAAGCTGGCCGAGTTCTGGGTCAAGCCGCAGGAATATGCCCTCGAGATCAGCCTGGTGCTGGTTGCACTGGTCGTCGTCATCGTGCTGGCGATCATCAGTCCGGCGCGACGCATCGTCGACAGGCCTCCGGCGGGCGGCAACAGCAAGGCCTGAGGTCGGCGCCCGGCGCTCGACCGTGGCGTGGGCATGCACCGCTGCTGCCGGTCGGCGGCAACCGCTCTTCCCGCCTCAGACCCTGACGTGGACGATGGGGATGTCGAGGATGCGCGACAGCCGGCGGCGCTCGTGGACCAGGTCGTCGAGCGTGTAGGCGCCGAGCACGCCATAAAACGCATCCACCGCCTCGTTCAGCACCTTACGCAACTGACAGGCGGGCGTGATGACGCAGGTGTTGGTGGTGCAGTCGAAACACTCGGCCGGCAGGGCATCAGCTTCCGTCAGGCGAACAACGTCGCCGACGTTGATTTCCCTGGCCGGCTTGGCCAGCGTCATGCCACCCCCCTTGCCACGCACGTTGGTCAGGAAACCATTCTTGCCGAGAAAGTGCACCACCTTCATCAGGTGGTTTTCCGAGATCGCGAAGGCGGCGGCGATCTCGGCGATCGTCGCGCGCCGTTCAGGCTCCACCGCCAGATAGGTGAGTACCCGCAGGCTGTAGTCCGTGAAGGCCGTGAGCCGCATGCTGTCTCCGCGTGGTCAACCGGTTGGCATGAAAAAGGGGCGTCCGTGCCGGCACGGACGCCCCATTATGCCTCAGCCCGGTGGATCAGGCCGGCTTGGTGCCCTGAGCGAGAAGTTCATCTGGCCGGGCATCCTGCCTGCGCAAGCCCGACAGTTTGAGCATATAGGCGCCCAGGAAGGCAGCGCCGATGGCGAAGACCACATCGCCCGGCACCCGCAGCCACACCAGAAACTCCATGGTCGGTGAATGGATGATTTCGGGAGAACGTGCGTACCACAGGCCCTCGCTGATGCTGGCCACGGCCTGATAGATGCCGGCAGGCAGCAGCGACATGAAGACCATCATCGCCAGGCCCGCGTTGAGGCACCAGAAGGCCGGTGCCAGCAAGTGGTCGGCGTGGAGGCGATGGGGGTATAGCCCGCGAAGACAGAACAGCATCAGGCCGATGCCGAGCATGCCATAGACGCCGAACAGGGCGGCGTGGCCATGGGCCGGTGTCAGGTTGAGCCCCTGGACGAAGTACAGCGACGCCGGCGGGTTGATGGCGAAGCCGAGCAAACCGGCGCCGACGACGTTCCAGAAGCCGACGGCAACGAAACACATGATCGCCCAGCGGTAGGCTGCAACCCACGGCGCCGCCTGGCTGCGCCGGTAAGTCTGGTAGCCCTCGATCCCGATCAAGGCGAGGGGAACCACCTCCAGCGCCGAGAACACGGCACCGACGGCGATCACCGAAGTGGGCGTGCCGGTGAAGTAGAGATGATGCAGCGTGCCGAGGATGCCGCCGAAGAGGAAGACAACCGTCTCGAGGACGATGGCCTTGTTGGCGGTGCTGGCATGGATCAGTCCGATGCGGGTGAAGATCAGCGCGATCACCGCCGTGGCGAAAACCTCGAAGAAACCCTCGACCCACAGATGGACCAGCCACCAGCGCCAGTACTCGATCATCGAATAGTGGGTTTCTTGGTTCCAGACCAGCGAAGTGGCATAGAAGCCGCCGATGCAGGTCGCGGCGAGGAACACCATCGCGATCAGGCCGCGGGTCTCCCCGGGTTGCTGCAGTGCTGGCCACAGGGCCCGACCCAGCAGGAACAACCAGAACAGCAGGCCGATGAAGAGCAGCACCTGCCACACGCGTCCCATGCTGGTGAATTCCAGTCCCTGATTGCCGATCCAGAAGGCCCAGTCGGTACCCAGCGACTGCAGGGTGCCGAGCCAGCCCGTGGCCGTCGAGCCGACGACGATGGCGATCAGTGCCCAGAACAGCACATCGACGCCCAACCGTTGCAGGCGGGGTTCCTGACCGGAAAGCAGCGGTGCGATATAGAGGCCGGTGGCCAGCCAGGCGGTGGCGATCCAGAAGATGCCGACCTGTGTATGGATCGTGCGGCTGACGACGTAGGGCAGGAGTTCCGCCAATGGCAGGCCAAACAGCGCCTGCCCCTCGACGGCGTAGTGGGCGGTGATGATCCCCATGCCGATCTGGGCCAACAGCAGCGCCGTGACGATGAAGAAATACTTGCGAGTGGCGCGCATGGAAGCCGTCGGCGCAACGCCATGCAACGGGTCGTGCGTCGGGGTGGCCGGCGGTGGCGGCTCGTGCTGCCGGCCGTGGTACCAGATCATGGCGGCGATGCCGGCGATCAACAGCACGATGCTGACCACCGACCACACGGCGCTGCCGGTGGTCAGCGTGTTGCCGACGAGTGGCTCGTGCGGCCAGTTGCTGGTGTAGGACAGCCCGGTCTCTCCAGGCCGGTCAGTGCTGGCCGCCCACGACGACCAGAAGAAAAAGGCGGTCAGGGCCCGGCGGTCCCCGGCGTCAGGGATGATGTTGCCGGTCATCGCATACTGCTCACGCAGGGTGTCCAGCGCCGCCGCAGTGCCGAAAAGCCCGGCATAGTGCTCCGCGACGGCGTTGATCGCCGCCGCGCGCGCCGTGGACACGGTGATGGTCTGCGCCGATTCCGACCAGGTATTGCGGCGCATCTCGTGCCGGAGCCGCGCATCGAGAGCACCCCGCTGCTCGAGGGTGAGTTCGGCGTAGGCCATGCCATGGCGGGCCATGGCGTGCCGTTCGCGCAGGTCCAGGGCTTCGCGGTGCAGCCAGTCGGCAGACCAGTCCGGCGCGACATAACCGCCATGTCCCCAAACTGAACCGAGCTGCTGACCGCCGGCAGCCAGCCACACCTGCTGGCCTCGCCGGATCTCGTCGCCGGTGAAGACCATCGATCCATCCGTGGCGGCAACCGCCCGGGGGATCGGCGGGGCAGCCAGATGGATTTCGCGACCGATCCAGCCGAGGGCGGCGAATGACAGAACGAAAACGGCGGCAAGGGTTTGCCAGAGTCTGCGGGTTGCGTGCATCGGAAAGCCCTTTTGTCCAGTGGTCGGGAAGGGGGGTAAAAGATGTATGTGAAACGCCGCTTATGATAGGGGTGGTGTTTCTTTAAAGCAATATTGGAAATACATCTTTTACCTAAGGGATTTCCGAAACCCCCTTCGGGTGTCGTCCCCGATGCCGAATGGACCGCGTCGCGCAAGGGGGTGGGTATAATCGCGCCAGTCCCGGAGCGGCGGCATCGCCCAGTGCTTCGGTCTGTTCACCCCAATTGGCACTGCAACCATGTCCGTATTTGATCCCTACACGACCGTCGACTTCGTGCAAAAACGCCACCCGGCATTGCTCCAGGTGCTGAAATCCAGCGGGCTGTATCGCGACGGTGACCCCGTCGATGTGTCGCTTGCCGAGCTGACGCTGCCCTTCGGGCTGCACCCGGATATCATCATCCGCATGCTCGACACGGTCGATGCCCGCGTCGTGGGCGAGGCACCGCCGATCGACACAGCACCCTTTGCCGCCATGACGCTCGGCGAGCTGGTCAGCCACATCGAGGAGACCCACCACGTCTACCTGCGCCGCGAAATGCCGCAAGTCGCTGAGGTGACGGCCAAGGTGGCCCGCGTCCATGGTGAGCGCAAGCCGTACCTTGTCGAATTGAACGAGACCGTGCAAACCCTCATCAGCGAGCTCGAGACACACCTCAGCCACGAGGAAGACTCGCTGTTTGCCATGATCCGCGACATCGAGACGAAGGGCGAGATCTCGCCGACGCCGTGCGGGGATGCTGTCGGCGGCCCCATCTCCTGCATGGAAACCGACCACGAGCGCACGCTGGCTGCGCTCAAGCAGATCCGCAGCCTGACCGGTGATTACGCCGTGCCCGACGACGCCTGCAACAGCCACCGGCGCATGCTCGCGGGGCTCGGTCAGCTCGACCGGGATCTGATCGAGCACATGTACAAGGAAAACCACCTGCTGTTCCCGCGCGCCCTCGAAGCGCAGCGCGGCCTTGGCGGTGGGCAGGCCACGCAGGCTCAGGCAGCCGAATGAGCCGTGTTCTCCGGCGGGCCGGCCCGTGCCGGCCCGCCGGGGCACTGCGTGACCTCGATCGTCGCGTGAACGATCTCCTCGTGAATGGCGAGACGCTCGCGGATGCGGTCCGGCGTCAATGACGTGTCGTGCGTCACGAGGCTGAGGGCGCAGGCATAGGCGCCCTTGCCGACGCGCCACACATGGAGATCGGTGATGCGGGTGTTGCCACCCTCCGGTCCGGTCTCGACGACCTCGCGGATTTCTTCGACGACCGGGTGGTCCATCTCCCGGTCGAGGAGGACCTTGCCGGTGTCGATGATGAGTCCGCGGGCCCAGATCGCCACCAGCGTGGCACCGACGATGCCCATCAGCGGATCGAGCCACGCCCAGCCGTAGATCCAGCCGCCGACCAGCGCGATGATCGCCAGCACCGAGGTCGCCGCATCGGCGATGACGTGCAGGTAGGCGGAGCGCAGGTTCAGGTCGTGATGCCCGCTCGTTCCCCCATGTGATCCGTGCCCGTGATCGTGCTGATGCCCGTGATCGTGATGGTCGTGGGCCTTGCCGAGGATCAATGCGCAAGTCACGTTCACGGTCAGGCCGAGTATGGCGATGACGATCGCTTCCTGGTAGCGGATCTCCTGCGGCGAGAGGAGCCGCTCGATGGAACCGACGACCATCAGTGCCGCGACGCCCAGCAGGAAGATGGCGCTGGCAAAGCCGGCCAGCACCTCGATCTTCCAGGTGCCGAAGGCGAAGCGCGGGTCCCGGGCATAGCGACGAGCCGCGCCATAGGCCAGCACGCTGAGGCCGATGGCCAGCGCGTGGGAGCTCATGTGCCAGCCATCCGCGAGCAGCGCCATCGAGTTGAACCACCAGCCGGCGAGGATCTCGATGACCATCGTCACGGCCGTGATCCACATCACCAGCCGCGTGCCGCGTTCGGCGGCCTGGTTGCCGCTGTCGAAGAGGTGCTCGTGGCGCCAGGGGGTCAGGTTTTCCGTGTGCATGCCTGCGTCCGTTCCGGTTCCGGGTTGTCGGAGGACGGACACTATGCCGCAGCAGCGCAGCGCTGTCGCGGGTATCCATTGACTTCCCTGTCTTCAAAAGATAGTATGTACTCACTTACTTGTGAGGTCACGTCATGACGCGAGGCAAGTACCTCCCCGCAGAGGCCCGGCGTGCGGCCACCGTCGAGGCGGTCGTGGCCCTGGCCGCGACCCGGAACCCCGGCGACATCACCACGGCGGCCATTGCGCGGCACATGGGCCTTACCGAAGGTGCGCTGTTTCGCCATTTCCCAAACAAGGATGCCATCCTCGATGCCGTCATGCGCTGGGTGGCGGAACGCCTGCTGGCCCGGATCGATGCGGCGTCATCGGCTGCCGCGGGCCCCGTGGCCGCCCTCGGTGCCATCTTCCACGCCCACATCGACTTCATCGCCACGCATCCGGGCGTGCCGCGCATGATGTTCGGCGAGCTGCAGCGCGCCGGCCGCACACCGACCAAACGCCTCGTGCAGGTCCTTTTGCGGGCGTACGGCCAGCGCCTTTCCCGGGTGATCGATGCCGGCAAGACACAAGGTGTCATTCCGGCTGCCCTCGAGACCGATGCCGCCATCATCCTCTTCATCGGCAGCATTCAGGGGCTGGTGATGCAGTCGCTGATCAATGGCGATGTGACTGGCCTGAGGCGTGAAGCGCCGCGCATCCTGGCCCTCTACCTGCAGGGCATCGGGGCCTCACCATGAAGATCACCCCCGTTGGTCGTCGTGCGCTGGCCGTTGGTGCCGCGCTGGTGCCGTTGATGGGGCTTTTCATCTGGGTCGCCCTGCGTTCCGGACCGCTGGCCCCTGTGCCGGTGACCGTGTACACCGTCGACGTGCGCGGGCTGGCCCCCGCGCTGTACGGTATCGGCACCATCGAGGCGCGCTACAGCTACCGGGTTGGCCCCACCGCGGCCGGGCGCGTCGCCGCACTCGATGTCCACGTCGGCGATCATGTCCGTGCCGGTCAGGCGCTTGGCGAAATGGACGGTGTCGATCTCGATGAGCGCATCACGGCGCAGGCAGCGGCGCGGCGCGCCGCCCGGGCGGCGCTCGACGAGGCCCTTGCGCGCCTGAACTATGCGCAGGGGCAATTGCGCCGCCATGAACGCCTTTATCAGGAACAGCTGGTCAGTGCCGAAGCACTCGCCGCCCAGCGTCAGGCGCATGATGTGGCCGAGGCGGCGCTGGCCGGCGCACGTCGCGAACTCGAGCGGGCCGGGGCCGAATATGCGGCCATGGTCGCTCAGCGCGCCAACCTGCGCCTGGTCGCACCGGTCGACGGCCTGGTGGTGTCGCGGGATGCCGAGCCTGGCACCACGGTCATCGCCGGCCAGCCGGTGGTCGAACTGATCGACCCGCAAAGCCTCTGGGCTGACGTGCGTTTTGACCAGGCCGGTGCGGCCGGCCTCACCGCCGGTCTTCCGGCGCGTGTCGTGTTGCGTTCACGCGGTAGCGACCGGCCGCTTGCCGGTCACGTCCTGCGCGTGGAGCCGCGTGCCGATGCCGTGACCGAGGAACTGCTGGCGCGCGTGACCTTCGATGCCCAGCCCGAGCCCCTGCCACCCGTCGGCGAGCTGGCCGAGGTCACGGTGGCGCTGGCCGCGCTCCCGCCACTGCCGGTCATCCCCAATGCGGCCGTTCGACAGATCGGCGGCATCACGGCGGTGTGGCGCGTCGTCGACGGCAAACCGCGCCATACGCCGGTGACCCTGGGCGCGGGCGACCTGGACGGCATGCTCCAGGTGCGCGACGGCCTCGCTGCGGGCGATCGGATCGTCGTCCACAGCGCCTCGGCGGTGCACGCGCGGACTCGCCTGCGCATCGTCGAGCGCATCTCCGGCGTGTCGGTCCCATGATCAGCCTGGCCGGGCGCGACATCCTCCACGCCTGGGGCAAGTTCGTCTTCACCGGGGTGGGCCTCGGGCTTCTCATCGGCGTGACGCTGACGATGGCCGGGGTGTATCGCGGCATGGTCGACGACGGCAAGGCGCTGCTCGACAACAGCGGCGCCGACCTGTGGGTGGTGCAGCAGGGCACGCTCGGCCCCTATGCCGAGTCGTCGAGCGTGCATGACGACGTATGGCGCGGCATCCTCACCTTGCCGGGTGTCGTCGCTGTCGCCAACGTCACCTACCTGACCATGCAGGTGCGCCGAGGCGGGGAGGACGTGCGCGCCATGGTCGTCGGCATCACTCCGGGGTTGCCCGGCACGCCGGGATGGCCGCCGCAACTCATCGCCGGCCGGCAGATCACGCGAGGCCACTACGAGGCGGTTGCCGACAGCGCCACGGGCTTCCGTCCCGGTGACCACATCGAGATTCGCCGCAACCGCTATACGGTGGTCGGCCTGACCCGCCGCATGGTTTCCTCGAGCGGCGACCCGATGGTCTTCATCCCGCTCAAGGACGCCCAGGAAGCGCAGTTCCTCAAGGACAATGATGCCATCGTCACCGGCCGTCGACGCACGAGCCAGGATGCGCGCTTCAACCGGCCGGCGGTGCCGGGCCTGCTGGAAGCCGTGCTCGATGCCCAGGCGGCATACCCGTATGTCAATGCCGTGCTGGTTCGCCTGGCGCCGGGCCATGCGGCTGCCGACGTGGCGCACGATATCGCCCGCTGGAAACGCCTCACGGCCTACACGCGCCCGCAGATGGAACAAATCCTCGTCGGCAAGCTGATCGCCACGTCGGCCCGGCAGATCGGCATGTTCCTCGTCATCCTTGCCATCGTCAGCGCCGCCATCGTTGCCTTCATCATCTACACGCTGACGCTGGGCAAGATCCGCGAGATCGCGGTGCTCAAGCTGATCGGCACGCGCAACCGCACCATCGCCGGCATGATCATGCAGCAGGCGCTGGGTCTGGGTGTGCTGGGGTTTGTCGTCGGGAAGATCGTCGCGACATTCTGGGCGCCGTTCTTCCCGAAGTATGTGCTGCTGGTGACGGCGGATGCGCTGGCGGGTTTTGTCGCCGTGCTGATCATCTGTGCACTCTCCAGCCTGATCGCGATCCGCATTGCACTGAGGGTCGATCCGGCTGAGGCCATCGGAGGCTGAGATGACCGGCGAGGGCATCCGCGTCGAACATCTTCGCAAGCGCTATGGCCATGGTGCGGCGGCTGTGGATGCGTTGAAGGATGTCAGCATGGTGGTGGCGCCGGGTGAGGTCGTCGGCCTGATCGGCCCGTCCGGCTCCGGCAAGAGCACGCTGCTCAAGTCGCTGGGTGCCGTGATCGAGCCGAGCGGCGGACGGATGGTGCTTGGCGGTAAGGTCATCTATGACGATGGCTGGCAGATCGCCGACCTGCGCGCCCTGCGCAGGGACCAGATCGGGTTCGTCTTTCAGGCGCCGTACCTGATTCCGTTCCTCGATGTCACCGACAACGTCGCGCTGCTGCCGATGCTGGCCGGCGTGCCCAATGGCGAGGCCAGACGCAGGGCGCTGGATCTCTTCGAAGCGCTTGATGTCTCTCACCGTGCGACGGCGATGCCCGCCGAGCTTTCCGGCGGTGAACAGCAGCGCGTGGCCATCGCGCGCGGGCTGGTCAACCGCCCCCCGGTGATTCTTGCAGATGAGCCCACCGCACCGCTCGACAGCGAGCGGGCCCTGGCGGTGATCCGCATCCTCAACGACATGGCCCGCCGGTTCGAAACCGCCATCATCGTCGTCACCCATGATGAAAAGATCATCCCGACCTTCCATCGCATCTACCATATCCGTGATGGCGTCACGCACGAGGAGCGCGGTGAGGGTCGGTCGTTCGATTGAATGGACCTGATCATCCGGCTCCAGCCCTGTATGCTGTACCCCGGACTTCCCGGAGGGCAGGCTCATGGCGCAGGACAGCGAGTGGTTGAAGAAAATACTCGTGGGCAAAGGCTGGCATGAGCGCGATGGGGACGGCGCCCGCGGCAATGGCGGCCGGCCGCCGGCAGGGCGCGAGCCATCGCCACGCAACCTGATGGCCATCGGTGCCGTGCTGCTGGCGCTATGGGGTGCATGGAGCACCTTCTATACCGTCCAGCCGGAGCAGCGCGCCGTGATCAAGCGGCTTGGCCGGGTCATCGGCATCGCCGACCCGGGCCTGCATTTTCGCCTGCCCTTCGGCATCGACACCGTGCAGTTCGTGGCCACCGAGCGGGTTCTCAAGGAAGAATTCGGCTTCCGCACCGAGCAGAGGTCTGTCGATGGGCGCAGCAATTTTGCGACCGGCGATCACACCAACGAGTCGCTGATGCTCACCGGCGACCTCAACATCATCGATGTGGAGTGGGTCGTGCAGTACCGCATCGCCGACCCCATCAAATTCCTCTACGGGATGCGTGAGCCGGTTCTCACCCTGCGCGACCTGTCCGAGTCGGTCATGCGCCGGGTTGTTGGCAACCGCATCGGCAGCGAGGTGCTGACCACCGCCCGCGTCGAGATTGCCGCCACCGGCAGGGATGAGATCCAGACCGCGATGGACAGGTACGACAACGGCATTCACGTCATCACGGTCGAACTGCAGAACGTGGTGCCGCCACCGCGCGTCCAGCCGGCCTTCAACGAGGTCAACGAGGCCCGCCAGGAGCGTGAGCGGATGATCAACGAGGCGAACAAGCAGGCCAACCAGGTCATTCCCCGCGCCGAGGGTGAGGCCAACCGGCTGATCGCCGAGGCCGAGGGCTATGCGACCGAACGCGTCAACCGCGCACTGGGTGAAACGGCGCGCTTCGATGCCGTACTCGCCGAGTACCGAAATGCCCCCGAGGTGACGCGTTCGCGCCTGTTCCTCGAGGCCATCCGCGAGGTGCTGCCGAAGGTTGGTGCAGTGCTGGTGGTGCAGGATGGCCAGGTGCCGCCGCTGCCGCTGCTCCGCCTTCGCGATGCGCAGCCGGCAAAGACGGAGGTGGCCCGATGAACAACCGTGTCCGCATTCCGGCCATCATTGCCCTGGCGGCGGTTTTCCTGGCGTGGAGCTCCGCGTTCATCATCGATCAGGCCCAGCAGGGCATCATCGTCCAGTTCGGTGAGCCGATCGGCGGGCCCATCGACGAGCCCGGCCTGCACTGGCGCGTGCCATTCATCCAGGAAGTGCGGCGCTTCGACAAGCGTCTGCTGGCCTGGGATGGCGACGTCAGCCAGATCCCGACCCTGGGTCGTGAGTTCATCATCGTCGACACCACGGCGCGCTGGCGCATCGCCGACCCGTTGCAGTTCCTGCAGTCCGTCAGGGATGAGGCCGGTGCGCGGACACGCCTCGATGACATCATCGATTCCGTGGCCCGGGATATCGTTTCCGGCACCGACATCGAGGAGATCGTGCGCTCGGCCGACTGGGACGTGGACATTACCGGTGTGGTTGCCGAGGAAGGCATCGAACTGGCCGAGGCAGACCTGGAGAAGCCCAAGAAAGGCCGTGCCCAGCTCGAGCGGGAGATGCTCCAGGCCGCCTCGCGGCTGATGCCCGGGCTCGGCATCGAACTGGTCGATGTGCGCATCAAGCGCCTCAACTACATCGACTCGGTCAGCCGCCAGGTCGAGACCCGGATGATCTCCGAGCGCCAGAGCATCGCCGAGCGTTTCCGTTCCGAGGGCCAGGGGCGTAGCCAGGAAATCCTCGGCAACATGGAGCGCGAGCTGCGCACCATCCGTTCGGAGGCCGAGCGCACGGCCGCCGGGATCCGCGGTCGCGGGGATGCCGAGGCGACCAGGATCTATGGTCGCTCCTACGGCAAGGACCCCGAGTTCTACGCGTTTTTCAAGACGCTGGAAAGCTATGATGTGCTCGGTGACAACACGACCATCATGATCGATGCCCAGTCGGAGTACTTCCGCTACCTGGAGTCGACACGGCGGCGCTGAGTGGTGGAGGGGGAGGGCATGGGCGGATACGGGCAACCGCAGCAGTGAAGGAGTGACGATGGCCACCAGACATGCAAGACCGGGCGAGGTCGTGGACCTCTCGACATGGGCCAGCGACCTGCCGGCCGAAAAATCGAAGGCGATTGCCAAGATCGATCACCTCGAACTGGCACGACTGGTCCTCAAGGCCGGCACGACGATGCACAGTGCGGGGTACTGCCAGGTGCCGGGGCCGGTGGTTATCCATTGCATCGACGGCGAGGTGGCGGTGAAGTCACCCGACGGGGATGTGGCGGTCCGAACGGGCCAACTCGTGTACCTGGATGGCAACATGGCACATCAGATCCACAGTGTGCGTGATTCCACGGTCCTGCTGACGATCGTCCTGCGGACCGGGTAGGCACCATATGGGCGTGCCTGCCCCACAGGTGCTGATTCTCGTGGTTCTGGCCGCCACCGTCGCGATGTTCCTGTGGGGTCGCTGGCGGCACGACATGGTGGCGCTGGCGGCGCTGCTGGCCTGCGTGCTAGCCGGGCTGGTGCCCGCCCAGGATGCGTTCGCCGGGTTTGGCCATCCCGCGGTGATTACCGTCGCCTGTGTGCTGGTCCTCAGCCGCGGATTGCAGGTGTCGGGTCTGGTGGACATTCTGGTGCGCGCCGTGCTGCCGGCCCGGGCCGGCATCGTACCCAGCCTGCTGGTGCTGGTCGGACTGGGGGCGGTGTTATCCAGTTTCATGAACAACGTCGGCGCAATGGCATTGCTCATGCCGGTGGCGGTACAGCTTGCGCGGCGGGTCGAGGTGCCACCGGGGCAAGTGCTGATGCCGCTGGCCTTCGGCACGATCCTCGGCGGCATGACAACGCTCATCGGTACGCCGCCCAACCTCATCGTGTCCGGGTTTCGTGCCCAGACCGCCAGTGGCGGCTTTGCCATGTTCGATTTTTCCCCGGTGGGTGTGGTGGTCGCCGTGGGTGGCGTGGTTTTCGTCACCCTGTTCGGGTGGCGGATGGTGCCCCGGCGCCAGCAGGCCGGCGTCGAGGGCTTCGAGTCCGGTGCCTACATCACGGAGGCCCGTGTCCCGGATGGAAGCAAGGTGGTCGGCAAAACACTGCGCCAACTCGATGAATTGCTGGACGAGCGTGCTGCGCAACTCATCGGCATGGTGCGCAACGAGGTGCGCATGACGGCGCCCAATCCGCGGCGCAAGGTGCGTACAGGTGACATCCTGATCATCGAAGCCGAGGCGGATGCGTTGGCTGATGTGCTCTCCGGCCTGGGCCTCAAGCTGGAGGAGGACAAGCCACCGCCGGCGAAGGATGACGAAGCCGCGGACGAGAACCCGCCGGGGAAAAGCGTGACTGGACCGCCAACCGGTCCCGTGGGGGCGGTGGAGGACGCCACTGAAGCCGCCGAAAGGACGGAAGCCCCGGACAGCACCGATGACGTCATCCTCACGGAGCTTGCCATACTCCCCCGGTCAGCGCTGGCGGGCCGCTCAGCCAGTGACATGCTGCTGCGGACCCGCTACGGGCTGAACCTGCTTGCGGTTTCACGCCAGGGTCGACGATGGGTGTCCCGACTGCGGTCGGTGTCCCTCCAGCCAGGGGACCTGCTGCTGATGCAGGGTTCGGGTGAGGCCATCGCCGAGTTTGCCGCCGACAGTGGCTGCGTGCCGCTCGCCCCGCGGGAGCTGCGCATTCCGGAACCGCGCAAGGCCCTGCCGGCCGGGTTCATCATGGTGGCCGCGATCGGCGGTGCGGCATTCGGATTGCTGCCGGCGGCAATCGCCTTCGCCGCGGGGGTGCTGGCGTCGATGGTTTTCCGCACTGTGCCACCACGTGCGGTGTACGAAACCATCGATTGGCCGGTCATCGTCCTGCTCGCTGCGCTCATTCCCGTTGCGGGGGCGATGGCCTCCACGGGCACGGCAGACCTGATCGCACGCTTCCTCCTCGACCGTGTTGTCCAGGGTAACGTTGTGCTCGGCCTTGTCGTGATCCTCGTCGTGACGATGTTCCTCTCTGACCTGATGAACAATGCGGCCACCGCGGCAGTGATGTGCCCGATCGCCATCGGCACGGCGGCGGCACTTGGCGTCAGTGCCGATACGTTTCTGATGGCCGTGGCGATTGGCGCATCTTGCGCGTTTCTCACGCCGATCGGCCACCAGAACAATACCCTGATCCTCGGACCGGGCGGGTTCCGTTTCGGCGACTACTGGCGGCTTGGCCTGCCGCTCGAGTGTCTGGTGGTGGCCATCAGCATTCCGCTGCTGCTTGTCGTATGGCCACCTTGAATACCGTCGATGGCCGGCGGGGGCAGTGCCGGCAAATGGCAGGAGGTGCCGGCGCGTGACGGCCCTGACGGCACAATGGGTCGAATGGGCCGGCCGGGGCTGGCCGGTGCTGCTGGCCCTGATGCTGCAGGTTGCCGCCTTTCGGCTGCTGAAGGCCACCAATGCGCGTTTCGAGAAAGTCACCGAAGGATATCCGGTGTTCGATCTGCAGAACCGCCTGACCACGGCGCAGGTCCATACCCAGCTCGCCGCCTACGGGGGCACATCGAAACTGCTTTACCGGCGTTTCTTCGTCATCGATTTTTTCTTTCCGCTCTGTGCCTCGCTGTTCCTGAGCCTGCTGTGGGCACTGCTGTTGCCGCGCCTGGGCGCCGACTTCCTGCTGGCGTGGCAGGCACCGCTATGGGCGTTCCTGCCCGCCGTGTTCGACTGGGGCGAGAACCTGTGTTTCCTGCTGCTCATCGAGCGGCACCCGCGCACCAGCCCCTGGCTGGCGATGGGTGGCGTCGCTGCCAAGCGACTCAAGCTCGTTACATTGGTTGGCGTGCTTTCGGCCACGGTGCTGCTTGTCCTGGGCTTCGGCCTGCAGCAGGTTTTGTGACTGCTCTGCCGGCTGCGCTCAGCGCAGTTTCGGCATGACCTCGGTGGCGAATAGCCGCGTCTGCCTGACCATGGCGGCTTGGCGCTCGCCGTGGGGCGTTGCCACCGGTGAGCCGCCCAGCAGGTTGATGTGGTCGAGTCCCATGTCGATGAGCCGGCCCAGCCGGGTTTTGCACTTCCGTGGCGATCCGCAGATCGAGAACCAGTCGACGAAGGCATCGTCGACCTGGTCAAGATGGGTTCCTTCGTTCTGCGCATGGCGGGCCATGTCGTAGCCGGTTTTCATCTTCACCGCCAGCGCCCGCAACCGGGGTGGCAGGTGTTCGACGGGCGCATCCTTCATGCCGGCGAAGTGCGCCACCATGCCGGCGATCATCCGTCCGAGGTCGATGGCGCGCTGCTCATCCTCGTCGCAGACCAGGTTGACGAAGGCGCCGACACGCAGCGTATCGCGCCGACGGCCGGTCTCCTCGAGCCGGGCATTCAGGGTCTGCAGCGCCCATTCGATGCGCTCGGGGGCGCTGCCGACGGCGAAGGTCACGCGGTCGGCAACGTCGGCAGCCATGCGGATGGTGGCCGGGCCGGTGCAGGCGATGTCGATCGGCACCTCGGGGAGTTCACCCGGGGCCAGCCAGCGCATGCGCGAGCGCGTCTCGCCACGCGGCACCTCTGCACTGCGCAGGTAGGCGCGCACCTGCTCGACGTAAAGGCGCAGCTCCGCCGTCTTCGCGTTGCGCCGGCCGATGTGTGCGGCGGAGGAATCTCCGCGCCCGATGGCGCAGCGCGCCCGCCCGCCCGACTCGATCTGCAGCGTTGCCAGCGCACCGGCCGTGACCGCGGCGTCGCGCGTCACCGGATTGGTGACGCCAGTGCCGAGGAACAGCCGGCTCGTCGCCGCGGCGGCCAGCGACAGCTGGCCGTACGGGTCGGGGCTCAGGCACTGGGTGTCCGGGCAGAGCAGGGCATCGAAGCCCATCCCTTCGACCTCGGCCGCGAGACGCGCAGTAAAGCCAGGTGACGGCTCGATGACGATGCCAAACTCCGTGTGCCGCGTGCCTGTCATTGCCATGGCTTCCTGTGTTCCTGATGCCCCCGGGATGCCGGTATGGCATTTATCACCGAACGGAAGTGAAAGTCACGCGTGGCCGGTCACGCCCGGTGAGGCATCGGCCGGGGTGCCCGCAGCATGGTGGGCGACCTGGTCAACAGCGGCGCCGGGGCGGGATCAGAACCAGTGGCGGGTCCGGTTGGCGAACGCGACCAGCGAGAGCATGACGGGCACTTCGACGAGGACGCCGACCACGGTGACCAGCGCTGCACCGGACCGGAGGCCGAACAGCCCGATGGCCACCGCGACGGCCAGCTCGAAGAAGTTCGAGGTGCCGATCAGTGCACAGGGCGCGGCGACGTCAAAGGGCACCCGCCAGGCGCGGGCCGCCGCATAGGCGATGGCGAAGATGCCGTAGGACTGGATCAGCAGGGGCAGGGCGATCAGGCCGATGAGCACCGGCTGGTCGAGGATGACATGGCCCTGGAAGCCGAACAGCAGCACGACCGTGCCGAGCAGGCCGGCGACCGACAGGGGTTTGATGCGTGCGGTGAACCGCGACACGGCCTGTTCGGCACGGGCCGGGTCGCCGGCCGCCCGGCTGAGCCGCAGGCGTGTCCAGATGCCGGCAGCCAGCGGGATCACCACGTAGAGCGTGACCGACAACAACAGGGTCTTCCAGGGCACCTGGATGTCGGTCACGCCGAGCAGCAGGGCGACGATCGGCGCAAAGGCAAAGATCATGATGACATCGTTCAGCGCCACCTGGACCAGCGTGTAGGTGGCGTCACCGCGGGTCAGCTGCGACCAGACGAAGACCATGGCCGTGCAGGGTGCGGCACCGAGGAGGATCAGCCCGGCGATGTACTGGTCGGCATCGGCCGGCGCGATGAGGCCGCGGTAGAGATGATCGAAGAAGAGCACGCCCAGGGCGGCCATGGTGAAAGGCTTGATGAGCCAGTTCACGGCCAGGGTGATGGCAAGGCCCTTCGGCCGTTCGTGCACCTTTGTGAGGCTGCCGAAGTCGACCGCCACCATCATCGGGTAGACCATCAGCCAGATCAGCACTGCGACCAGGAAATTGACCGACCCGTACTCGAGCGCGGCGAAGGCCTGAAAAGTGGCTGGAAGCAGGTTGCCGAGCGCGATGCCGCCGATGATGCACAACAGCACCCACAGCGACAGGTAACGCTCGAAAAACCCGATGGGTGATGGGTCCGCGGAAGGGGAATGGCTCATGGACGTTGCGTCCTGCGGGCAGGCGCTCGTGCTGCGGGTCTGGTTTTCCGCGGCGCGGATGCCGGTGGTGCACAGCGTTCCGGGTGGCCGCCGCAACACTCATCGGTGAGCCAGGCCACCAGGTCGAGCATCGGCACGATGTCGGCCCGGTAGCGCTGGTAACGGCCCTCCTGCGCGACCGTAAGCAGGCCCGCCTGGGTCAGCGCACGGAGATGGAAGGACAGGTTGGTCGGCGGCACATCGAGGGCGGTGGCAATCTCGCCCGCCACCAGGCCCTCCGGGCCCTGCCGGACGAGCAATCGGTAGACGTCGAGGCGCACGGCCGAGGCGAGTGACTCGAGCAGGGCGACGGCGGCGGTGATTTCCATGATTCAACGATTCTACAGAAGTTGAATGATTGAAATATTGGAAATCGCCGGTTGTCGCCCCGCCCGCCTCAGCCGGCCGGGTCCTGACGATAGAACGCCCGAAGCCGGGCGTAGAGGTCGGGGTGATGGGCGGCGAGCGCCGACGGCGTGTCGAAGAAGAGCTCCGTGCAGACGGCGAAGAACTCGCCGGGGTCCTCGGCCGCGTAGGGGTCGAGCCACGGCTCTTCGCCGCGCTCGAGGGCCGCTGTCAGGTCATCGTAGGCCCGCTGGAAGTCGGCTATCCACTGCGTGCGCGACATGCCCCGGTGCAATGGTGGCACGCCGTCTACCGCCCCATCGAGCTGGTCGAGCTTGTGGGCGAACTCGTGCGCCACCACGTCGAAGCCGTCGCCACGGCCGCTCGCCAGCACATCCTCCCAGGACAACAGGACCGGCCCCTGTTCCCAGGACTCGCCGCTCAGGATCTCGTCGCCGACATGGACCACGCCGGCTTCGTCTTCGCGCTCGCGGCCACGCACCAGCCACTGGCCGGGATAGACGATGACGGATGCGAAGCCGTCGTAGCAGTCGAGGCCCAGTTCGAGTGCCGGACGGCAGGCCAGCAGGGCGATGCGCAGCCGCATCGCCTCGTCGATCACCAGGCCGTGGGCGGGTTCGATGGCCTTTTCGTGCAGGAACAGCAGCGCCCGGCAACACAGGCGGTGGCGCGCCGCGGCGTCGAGCGGCGCGAGGCTGGGGATATCGGCCACCACCGCCTGCCACGGCGTTTCCGGGATCGTGGCCCGCGCCACGAAGCGCCGCCGCCGGAAATCCTTCAACAGGCCGAACACGGGCGGGTCACGGTGACCGGGAAGCGCCCGGGCCATCGGGTGGATGGCCGGTGCCGGGGTGGGGCGTCGCCAGCATGTCGAGCGCTGACTGCGAGGTCCGGCAGAGCATGACGAAGGGTTCCTGTGCCTCGGCCGGCGGAGGCGCCCGGCTGGCCTTGCGCCGGGCCACGTAGGTGGCGAGGACGGCCAATAGGGTGGCGAGGAAGACCGGCAGGCTCGAGGCGCCGAAGGCCTGCATCAGCGCGCCGGCGACGATGGGCCCCACCGCGGCACCGATGCCATACACGAGCAGCAGGCCGCTGGCGGTGGCGACGAAGTCGCCGCTGGTGGCATGGTCATTGGCGTTGGCGATGCACAGCGGATAGAGCGAGAACGCGGCACCGCCGTAGAGAAATGCGGCGGCCAGCATGACCGGCCGGGGCAATCCGATGCCGGCCCAGACCACCAGGGCAAAACCGGTCCCGGCGAGGCTGGCGAGCAGGATCACCGTGCGCCGGTCCCACCGGTCCGACGCCAGTCCGATTGGCCATTGCAGCGCGACCCCACCGGCGAAGACCAGACTCATGAACCACACAACCCCGGTGGTATCCAGCCCGATGCGCTGGGCGAAGACCGGCCCCAGCGAGATCAACGCACCGTTCCCGAGTGCCGCGATGAAGGTGCCGGCGACGCTGAGCGGCGAGAGGGCCCACAGCCGGCCCAGCCTGAGTTCCACCCTCGAGATGGGCTGCGGGTGCTCGACCCGCGTCAGCACGACCGGCACCAGGCCGATCGAGAACAGCGCCGCCGCTGCGATGAACGGCGTGGCGGGCTCCGGCGACGGCAGCAGCAGCAGGTGCTGGCCGCTGGCCAGGGCGAGCAGCGAGATGACCTGGTAGACGGCGAAAACCCGCCCGCGGTTGTCGTTCGACGAGCGCTCGTTGAGCCAGCTCTCGATGACCATGTAGAGCCCCACGACACTGGCGCCGGTGATGAACCTCAGCACGAGCCAGGCCAGCGCGTCCGGCAGCAGCGGGTGCAGCAGCAGCGTGGCCGCGGCGGTGGCCGAGAATGCGGAAAACGCCCGGACGTGGCCGACCTGCCGGACGATCCGCGGGCAGCCGTAGGTGGCGACGATATAGCCCGCGTAATAGGCTGCCATGATGGTGCCCGTCAGGGAGGCCGGAAAGCCGAGGGCATCGGCCCGCAAGGCGACGGCCGTGTTGAGCAGGCCGCTGCCGCCGACGAACAGGCTGGTGCCGAGCAGCAGGGCCAGGATGGGGACGAGCGTGCTGGACAAGCGCCATCGGCCAGAAATGGGGACAACGCCGATACGATACCATCAGCCCCGTGCATTGCCGTCGCACCGCCAGGAGCTTCCCCGCATGAATCGCCCCGACACAGGACACCTCGAGCCCGCCATCCGCACCCGGGCGATGCCGGCCGACACCAACCCGGCCGGGGACATCTTCGGCGGCTGGCTGCTGTCGCACATGGATATCGCCGGCGAGATCGCCGCCCGCCAGCGCGCCGGCCGGCGCGTGGCGACCGTGGCCATCCATGCCATGGAGTTTCATCAGCCGGTGCACGTCGGCGATGTCGTCAGCTTCTACGCCGATGTCGAGAAAGTCGGCCGGACCTCGCTCACCGTCAGGATCCGGGCCAGTGGATTGTCCGCCGCCACCGGTGCGACGGCGCCCGTCACCGAGGGCCTGTTCGTCTACGTGGCGCTCGACGACGCCGGCCGCCCGACGCCGGTCGATGCCGGGGTTCGTGCACCGGCGTGAGCGGGCGGATCGCCGGCCGGCCCGGGCCCGTGAAGACATGTGGGCATGTCAGGTGGTCGCGGGTGTGCCGGGCACACGGCGCCGCGCAGGTCAGCGAGCCTGCACGCCGCCGGTCAGCACGATGCGCATGGCCTGTTCGACGCTCAGCGATGTCTCGCGGATATCGCGGCGCGGGAGATAGACGGTGTAGCCGCCGATCTGGTAGCTCATCGGCAGGTAGACGGCGACGAGATCCTCGCCACCTTCGGTCCCGAGTGCCTCGCCGTGCTCCTGTGTCACGAAGCCGATGACGCGACCCGGCCCGAACGGCACGGTGACCACACGCTGCAGATCGCCCTTGCGCCCGCTCGTGTCGACCAGCTGCGTGATGTCGCGGATCGCCCCGTAGATCGTGCGGATCACGGGGATGCGCAGCACCAGGGTTTCGCCCCTGCGCAGCAGGTTGCGGATCAGGAAGGCGTTGACCGCAAGACCGATGAACAGCAGCAGCACGAACCCGGTGGCCAGCCCCATGCCCGGCCAGTAATGCGTCGACCCGATCAGTGTCCGGATGGGCCGCGCCAGCAGCGCCTCCGTCGTGATGCCGAGCCAGTAGACGGCGTAGACCGTCAGACCAATGGGCAGGGTGGCGAGGAGACCTCGCAGCAAGACACCGCCGAGCCGGTTCATGGCCATTGCCTCCATATGTCGGGGAACACTACCTCAACTCAACGTGCCCTCGAGGGCCTTGAGCATCGGGAACAGGTGGCACGGGTCGGTCGGGCTGGGCCCGAACGCCCGGGACTCGTGCCAGGGCCGCGCGGCATCGTCCTTGGCCTGCGCCAGCAGGCAGCGAATGCTGGCGATGTCGACTGCCTGCGCCGTGCGCGGCGACGCGTCCTTGAGTCATGCCTGGCGCGGCCCCTTGCGTTGATGTTCCTTGTCCGCCGCGAGCCAGGCCAGCATCATGACCGGCACCGGATGACACGCCAGCCCCTCCAGACTGATCATGACTATCCGGATTGTGGTTGTGCGGGCATTGTCCTGACAAGCGATCTCTGCGGTCAGTCATCCAGGTGGGGGGCAGCCCGCATCAAACGACCCTATGAAAGTACGGAATCGAAGCGCTGCGGGCTGCTGCGAACCGGTGCGAACTCAATCGAAAAGCCTGTCGGATTGTAGCCCTGCAAGCAGGTATTCGGCCCCGGCTGGTTGCCGGAAACAGGCATCAAAGTCGCCTGCTTTGCGGGTCAAGTCCAGGGGCGGGGTGTTCGGCATCGTGTGCTGGGCAAGGCCGGGCTCAGGCAGAAGACCGATTCAGACCGGTACGGTGACGCGGATCCAGCGTTTCGGCAGCCCGTCCACCCGATTCGGGGTTTGCCATGTGCAGGGGGTCTTCTCGATCGAAGACCGCGACCGCTTCTCGCCGCAACTGAAAAGGATCCGCATCCTCACGACCGTGGACCACCACATCGAGTGAGGCCTTGACCGGGTCGCCGCGGTTCTATTCCGCGCAGCGATACAGGACCTGGGCACAGCCGCCGGCCTGATGCCCAGGGCCCATGCACAGCAGATCTGCTGAACGGGGGCGAATGCTCAGCAGCGTGGGCTCGTCGTGGTATGCGCCTTCTGCTTCGAGCAGGATCAGTCCATCGTCTGCCAGTGTGTAGCGATAGTGCATCGGTTCGATGCTGGCCGCACCTGGTGGCGCGGCTGGAGCGATACTGAAGCGGCCCTTGTCGGCCGTTCCCTCCACGCTGAAGTCAGCCGGCTGGTCGCAGGCCAGATCCATGTCGAATGGTGCCCAGCGCCCTGGCAAGGACGCCAGCAGGTTGTTTGGTGTTTCGGCGTCCGTGTTGATGGTGGAGCGCATTTCCAGGTAACGGCGCAGCGTATCGACCTCTTTGCCGCTGACCGGTGTCGTGCTGAAGGTCAGCTGCAAGGTTCCCGGACGATAGGCAATCGTATAGACGGGGATGTGCTTTGCGTAGTCCTGCAGATCTTCATGCCACATTTCTGCGGCGCTCATGCCAAATGCCGATTTGAACGCGGCGCCCTGGGCTTCGCCGTCATTGATGGCATTGAAATACTTCTGGAGGGTGCTGGAGTTCTTCATGTTGTTGCCGAACATGGTGTAGTGCGCCAGCAGCCAGGCCTGTGCGTAGGCGCTGGAACCGAGCCGGGGATTGGTTATGGTGTGCGGCTGGAACTCATCCGATACCAGGGTATCCCAGTCAAACAGCGGTGGCCCGTTGTACTTGGCCCGCCTGGGTGGCATGCCGATCGTGAAGGACTGACCCTTGTTCACCAGTTCGGTGGACGAAACAATTTCTGCAAAGCCTTCTTCAAACCATTTGGGGTACGGGAACTTCATGTGGCGCAGCAGTGCGTGCCCGTACTCGTGCCGGATGATCGTCCTGACGGTGTTCCTGTCACCCTGGACGGGCAGCACGATCAACGTGCGTTTGCCGTCGTGGTTGGCAAAACCTGCCGTCAGTTTGCTGCGAGCCAGTTGCCGGAAGTCTTTCCTGTCAGCCAGGATGAGGACGGTGGTCCTGGGCGCGTCGCCTGGCACGGGGATGTTGCCGACCTGCAGGAAAGCCGCCCTGAAGGTTTCCAGGTCGCGGAGCAGCGGTACCACCTTCTTTTCCGGCGCGTCGCTGTAGGCGATGAAGTGCGGGTTTTCATGGCGGCTCCAGGCCGCATCTTTGGCGCCGCCTTCGGCAGTCGGCAGAGCCAGTGCGCAGAAGACCAGGAAAGCCGACCTTGCAGGCATGTGTGCAATTCCCCCGTCGCTGGATCGCAGCATAGTCGGCCTTCGCTGGCCGGACAAGAACCGCTGCGCGCGGTCGCCGGGAATGGTGGCCGGCTTCAGCTACGGGTCCCGCTGGCCGCGCAGCGCTGCCCGCACACCAGCAACTGCCGGTCGGTGATCGAGCCGATCGGCAGCGTGTTGTCGTGTGTGACACCAACGCTGCTGGCGGGGATCCCGTCGCTTGCAGTCAGGTAGATTTCGTCGACGGCCGGCTCATCGCCGTTGTCGGGGATCACGCGCGACACCTGGCCCGGGGTCGGGTCACCCCTGATGAAGTGCATGATCAGCTTCAGGGTGTTGGCATGGCCGGCGACCGTCAGGCTGCCGTCAGCGGAGGGGCCGTATAAGCGGCCTTGTGCTGGTGCGGGATCGGTCGAGGGCCGGTTGCGCTCGCAGGGCTGGTGGCAGGTCGAGGGTCGCGATCCAGTCGAAGCCGCGCCCGGCCGTGGTCTTCACCCCTTGAATCCTCGCGGTGGTCCTGGATATGCCAACAGGGGAAAGCGCCGGTCAACGCGCGCCCGTCCCGCCGCGGGGGCATGACTGGCCCCCCGGTTTCGATGCCTCGATACTACGCGGGCTTCGGCCCGCGAGCCGAAGCCCGCGAGCCGAAGGTCCGGGTAATGTGCACCGCTGTCGACAGGACGACCGCGGTGATGATCGGCTCGCCGATATTGCCCACGATGCCGCCGGTGCGCGAATACGGCACCGCAAAGAAGACCAGCGCAAACAGCGAGCCCACGAACAGCCACTTGTGGCCGATCTTCCACCAGAGGTAGAGGCCGAACAGCAGAAGCATGTTGCTGAGTGTGATGGCCGGAATCGGCGGGATCGGCCGGCCCGCGCCGATCACGGCGTCCGGTGAACAGGCCGTGTACTCGGTGATGTGGGTCGTGTAGCGCAATGTGCCGGCGAAGCAGGACGGGTAGAACGTGCTGTTCGCGAACAGCCACAGGTCGTGCACGATGAAGCAGGTGGCCAGCGTGCAGAACGCGCCCATGACCAGCTTCGGCTGCGCCCAGGCGAAGCCGGCCTGCCGGGCCATCGAGCCGATTGCGATGAAGGTGAACGGCAGGCAGATGTAGTGCGCCAGGAAACGCACCGTGTTCAGGCCTTTCAGCAGATCGCCCTGGCCCAGCGTGCCGCCCAGCCCGATCACCAGGTTGTCATACCACAACAGGTACAGCGGCACCGTGGCCAGCCACAGCGCGGTGCTGGGGTGCTGGCGGTTCAGGCGCAGCGCCCAGATCAATACGCCGAAATCAATGGCGGCGACCAGCAGGAAAGCGATGGACAGCATGGCGGGTGGGGACCGTATCTCCTGTGCTCAGGGCCCGGGAAGGGGTGAGGATAATCGAATTGCTGGACCGGACTGGAATGGCGCCGCCGGTTATAGCTGCTGTCCGCGGATATCACGCGGCAGGCAGGTATCCGGATGGGGGCTCCTCCACGTGCGGCAGCCAGCTGTCGGGCCCTCGCCGGCGATGTGCCACCGCGATGATGCGCAGAATCGCGGGGTCTTGTCCGATCCGGTATACGACCGGGTGGGGGATCGCCTCGGTGGGCGGCGCCGATGCCTCGCTGCAGGCGTCGGCCACTCCTTGGCTGCTCCGCCAGTCGCGAAACAGCCTGGTACGGCTCGTCCAGGAAATCGGCAGGCGCGTCATGCCCCCGTCACTGGATAACGTACTTATTCATTCACATGGGATTCTCTACGCGCCAACCCTGCCGTTCCAGTCGCTGACACTGGCACCCGGCGAGGTTGCCCAGCAGCGCGGGGCTGAGCGCCAGCGCATGGGCTTCGGACCCGGGGCTGTATACGATCACCGATGCGCGCAGTACGGCCCGGATGAAGCTGGTCCTGCCGTCGGGAATTGCCTGCAACGGCGATGACCTGTCGGTGAATGACCCGGCGTGGACCACGGTGGTCCCGGCGCCCGGCGCGTTCTGGCTGCTGGCCACCGGTTCTGCCGCGCTTGGTCTTCGCCGACGGTTCCGACCTTAGGCCTGACGCCCTGGCAGGGCGCCGGCTGCGCTCAGCGCCAGCACCGCGATGTCATCGGCGGTGGTCGGTGCAGCCCTCCGCATGTCCTGAATCACCGCGACAATCATCGGCACCGGGATCAACGGGTCAAAGGGGATATGCGTCGTCCTGCTCCAGAGACCTGGCGGCGACTGCCGACACTTGCGGAGTCGGGGCGCAGACCCGTCCGTTGGATGCATGGTGCTGCCTGAAACCTGTAACCTGTCGTTTTATATGGGCTTTGGTTTTCCACAGTGGCATGCTAGATTGCCTTGACCTCAAGCGTCCCCAAGAACAGCGGAGGTGCCACATGCGCGACGCCCTTCATTGGTCCGGCCTCCTTCTGGCAGGCCTCTGCCTGGCAGGCACCAGCCACGCGGCTGTCGTTACTTTTGCTGGAAGCATCGTTCAGGTCGAGACTGACAGCGGTACCGGCCAGTTGGCCGGCACGGTCGTCGGTACCGGTTTTGCCGCCAGCTTCACTTATCCGGACAGTGCCGGCCCCTCGACGATCGATGAGCCGGACGAGGCGAATTACGAGCTGACCGGTACGGCATCGCTTGCCCGCAATGGCGGCCCGGTGATCAACGGCACCGAGATCAATGTCAACATCCAGAACAACCAGCCACTGGAAAGCGACGCAGCGGACCTGATCAACGTGCTGATCGGGCCGGATCCACCGGCTACGGCTGACCAGCCGATCGACAACTGGTCGCTCAGCGCCCTGCAGAGCGGCGCCTTCGAGATGGACCCGGACCCGACGGATGGCGACGACACCGAGGAGCTGTTCAACGGCGTGCTGTTCGAGTTCTCGATGCTGTCGCTCGATGCCGCGCTGTTCAACAACAAGGACTATCGGCCGTTGCCGCCCGGCTTCAACGACGTGCCGGTGCGCGCATTTATCCTCACCGAGGCCGACAGCGAGGGCACGATTCTGTTCCAGGGCATCGGCTTGCTGAGCGAGGTCACCGTGGTCCCGGCGCCAGCGGCCATCTGGCTACTGTTAACCGGCGTGATTGCAATCGCGGCAGGGGTGCGGCGAGCATGAAGTTGCGTACGCCGGTTCTGGTCGTGACGGCCGCGCTGGTGGTCATGGCAAACCCGGCCTGGCCGCAGTTTGGCGACCAGCCCGCCGCCGCGGAACCGGAACGCCACCAGGTCGGCGAGACCGTCGCGGTGGCAGCGAAGGATCTTCCCGACGTCCTGGCGCGAGTCCAGGCGCTGATCGATCCAGCTACGCTGGAAGAACTGGCAGCCCCGTCGCCGTCGGCAGGTGGCCTGTCGATGGGTAGCGGCGTCGCGGTCGGGTCACAGATGCGCACGCGCGAAGACGGCGTCAAGCTGACCATCATGTCGGCGCAGAAAGGCCAGAACTCACCACCGGCGAACGTCGGGGTCTGGCATGGCACCGGGAACGACAGCAATGCCGGCGGACTTGCAGCCTTGTTCGGCGGCAGCCCGGGCAAGCTCGTACTGCGGCTGCACGATCCGGCCGCAGACGCGCTACCATTTGGCTTTCGCCGGGTACGTCTGTTCAGCGACGGCACCGAACAAGAGTATGTGCTCGACGATGGTGGCCGCTGGACCATGCGCCGTTATGAGAATGCCGAGCGGTAGCCGATAACAAACCAGAACCTGTCTCAAAATCGCGTGACGCGCTCGAGGGGATAAGATTGGTGCGTGTTACGCATAACTGGCGACCAGTGGGAATTGATCCGGAAGCATTTTCCGGAAGAGCACTGTCCCGACGATCGTCCGGTCGCAAGCCGATCCCGGCACCGCAAGGTGCTCGAAGCGGTGCTGCGGATTCTGAATACCAGCGCGCAGTTGCACATGCTTCTGTATGTCGTCCCCGAACTACAAAACGGTGCACCGCCGCTTTCAGCAGTGCAGGGCACCGAGATTGATCTCTCCGCACTGTTGCAACCGTGTTCGCCCGAAGACCCGGGACGGTCGACGGCTGCGCCGTTACGAGCGGCGCTGGATTGTCGAGCGGTTCTTTGCCTGGATTCAGTGGCAACGTCGGCTTCTGGTTCGCTGGGAGTACTGTAGCCCCCTCGTGATCTCGACCTGTTGGGATTTGGCGATCCCGGTGCGGAGGCGATGGCTGCCGCGTTCAAGGAAATTCTTGTGATAAACGTCGAGGATGGCGTCGAACTCGATTCGAACGCGGTACGTGTCGACCAGATCCGGGAGGAGGTAGTGTACGGTGGACTGCGGCTGTGCACGACCGCGTCGATCAGTGGTGCTATTGTGCGCTCCCGTTCCTCGTCGGGTAAATCCTGCGCTCGGCGTTCGGTATCGACAATCCGCGGGGGTAGGGACCCGCTCGTCGTGATACGAAACCTCGGAACTGAGGGGCTGTAGTATGAGAATCTGTATCAGGATCCCGAAAAGGTGTCAGACCGCCATTTGACATCAAGTCAGATACCGAGCACCTCGCGCAGGCGCTCGACCACTTTTCGGTGACTGCGAGTACTCATCCGTCCAATGTTGTGCAGCTTCCATTGAATCGCTGGCCATTGGTCCAGGCCTTCGAACGGCAGAAGTGCCCAATCCGGTTCGCCTTGTTTGACGGACAGAAGAAATCGGCGCTCGTTGTCGGTGAGGGCGCTCACCGCCCACTCGAATAACTGTGGGTTGCTACCGGTGTTGATGACACCACCCTCAGCCTGAGGCCATCGATTTCTCATAGTCGATCGGACTCAGGTATCCCAACGTCGAGTGCCGACGCCGGGGATTGTAAAACCGCTCGATGTAATCGAACACATCCGCTTTGGCCTGATTCCGGGTCTGGTAGTGAGTCCGGTTGGTGCGTTCAATCGTGAGTGTCGAGAAAAAGCTTTCCATAGCGGCGTTATCCCAACAGTCGCCACTGCGACTCATGCTGCAGGTCACACCGTGTTCAGCGAGCAAGTACTGGAACTGTTCGCTGGTGTATTGGCTGCCTTGATCCGAATGATGCAACAACGCACTGGTCGGAGGTAATCCCCCCGGAAATTAGCTGAAGCCAGAAGTGGAATTTTCTCGTAATCTGA